>DAOTVX010000001.1:0-15742 GCA_034436275.1 Anaerolineales bacterium
ATCCATCCTTGTCATTGCGAGCCGCCGCAGGCGGCGAAGCAATCCCCTTGCTTGACGGGAGATTGCTTCGCTACGCTCGCAATGACAAGAGGCAGAGGGTTCTCCATTAGCCATGGTAGGTAGTTACAACAGGGCTAAATAGTTACGCAAAGAGGCTATAATCTGGTTGGTCGGATTCGGGAAGCAGGAGAGCAACCATGCGTCTATCACAACTCTTCGGTCAGACTCTGCGCGATGCCCCGGCGGAAGCCGAGGTAGCCAGTCACCAACTCTTGATGCGCGCTGGCTTCATCCGTCCTCTGGGCGCGGGCATCTTCTCCTACCTGCACCTCGCCAAACGCGCCATGCAAAAGATCGAGTCCATCCTGCGCGACGAAATGGACAAGATCGGCGGGCAGGAAATCTCGATGCCGGTTGTGCATCCCGCCGAAGTCTGGAAAGAGACCGGTCGCTGGTACCAGATTGGCTCGGAGATGGGTCGCTTCAAGGACAAGAACGACCACGACATGGTGCTGGCCATGACTCACGAGGAAGTGGTCGCCGACCTCGCCCGCCGCGAAGTGCAGTCCTACAAGCACCTGCCGCGCCTCGTTTACCACATCCAGACCAAATGGCGCGACGACCCGCGCCCGCGCGCCGGGCTGATTCGCGTCCGCGAGTTCACCATGAAGGACAGTTACAGCCTGGATGCCGATTGGGAGGGGCTGGACAAGCAATATCGCGCCCACTACCAGGCTTACTTCAACATCTTCCGCCGCTGCGGCTTGCCGGTCATCGCAGTTCGGTCCGATACGGGGATGATGGGCGGCAAACTGGCTCATGAGTTCATGTACCTGACGCCCATCGGCGAGGACACGCTCATCCTGTGCGACGCCTGCGGCTACACTGCCAACCGTCAGGTGGCGCGCTTCCAGAAGCCGCCCGCCGCGCCCGAAGAACCGAAACCCATCGAAAAGGTCAGGACTCCGGCCTGCAAATCCATCGAAGACCTGGCGAACTTCCTGGGCGTGCCGAAAGCCCGCACCGCCAAAGCCGTATTTTTCATGGCGGCCATTCCGGATGGGGAGACCGTCGCCGAGAAATTCATCTTCGCGATCATCCGCGGCGACATGGACCTGAATGAGACCAAACTCGCCAACGCTGTCGGCGCCCGCGACCTGCGGCCGGCCACGGAGGACGAAATCCGTGCCATCGGCGCCGAGCCGGGCTTTGCTTCGCCGGTGGGCTTGCGTCCGCAATCGTCGCAGGCGCTGATTGTCGTGGACGACTCGATCCCCACCTCGCCCAACCTGGTCGCTGGGGCAAACGAAGCCGATTACCACCTGCTCAACACGAACTACGGGCGCGACTATGTCGCCGACCTCGTCGCCGACCTGGCCGCCGCGGAGGAGGGCGCGGCCTGCCCCGAATGCGGCGGTCCCCTGCGGGCGGCGCGCGGCGTGGAAGTGGGCAACATCTTCCAGCTCGGCACGCGCTACTCGGAGGCGCTCGGCTGCACTTTTCTCGACCGCGACGGGCAGCAGAAACCGGTCATCATGGGCTCCTACGGCATCGGCGTTGGCCGCCTGCTGGCCTGCATCGCCGAAGAACACCATGACGAGCACGGCCTCATCTGGCCGGTGACGGTTGCCCCCTTCCAGGTGCATCTCGTCCTGCTGCGCGGCAAAGGCACGCCGCAAGCCGAAGAAGTTGCCACCAAACTCTATGCCGACCTGCAAAAGGCCGGAATCGAAGTCCTCTACGATGACCGCGACGAGAGTCCGGGCGTCAAATTCAACGACGCCGACCTGATCGGCCTGCCCGTGCGCCTCACCGTCAGCGAACGGGCGCTGACCCAGGGCGGCGTGGAGATGAAGTTGCGCAGCAAACCGGATAAAGTGATTGTCCCGCTCGATGCGGCGGTGGCAAGCGTCCGCGCCGCGCTTGATGCGCTGGAGGCCGAAATTGCCGCCAGCATCACGCCGGTCGAGTACAACCTCCCCTGACCACGGACGACGGAAACATGCCTGCCATTGACCTCCCCCGTCTCAAAATGCAAGCGGCACGGCTGGCCGAGAAGTTTAGCGATCCGGCAGCGTTCATAGCCGATTTACAGGCATTGCTGGAGTCTTATCAGGATCGCAGTCGACGCGCCGCGCAGGTGGTCGCGCGTACCTCGTTGCCGTCTTTTCGTACCCCACGTCCGGTCTTGCACCAAATCCTGATTGCCCTGACGCCACAGGCTATTGCTCATCCTTGGGAGGCTACGGCGTTGGTGGACGCTTTGTGGCAAGCCGGTTATCTTGAGACGCGTTTCCTGGCGGCGGTTCTGATCGGACGCGTTCCGCCGGAAGACGCCATGCCTCTTTATGGGCGGTTGGGGGAATGGTTGGAAGAATCGCGCGAGAAGGAAATCCAACAGGCGCTTTTGCAAGACGCCTTTTCTCGATTGCGGCGTGAGCAGCCGGAGGCCATGTTGGCGTTGGTAGGAGAATGGTTAAGCGCTGCTTCGAGCAAGTCGCAGGTCTGGGGTTTGCAGGCGCTGACGGCGTTACTGCAGGAGCCAGATTTCGAGGATTTACCGCGTGCGTTTCGTCTCTTGCGACCGGCGCTTCGGGCGGCTGGCCCGGCGACGCAAATGGCCCTGATGGACTGTTTGCAGGTTTTGTGCCGCCTGTCACCGACGGAGACGCTCTATTTCCTGCGTGAGGTGCTGATGGACAGGCCGCCTCCGATGATGGTGCGCACGTTACAGCGGATTTTGCCTGCACTGCCAGCGGCGGTTCAGGACAGGTTGCGCGCTGAACTACGGCTGTTGAACAAGACGTGACGATGCGTACCGGCCTCCCTGCCTCAGGCGGAGAACAACCAGCCCGGCAATCCCGCCGGGCCGGGGTGTTTGCAGGCAAACGCAGGTTGGCAACGGACGAGGCGCTTATCAGCAGGCGCTAAACAGGAAGGGGAAGAAAGTGCACCAGAGTTTGAGCTGATCAATGATGAACAAAGCGCCGACGCAAGCGCAGATGAAGAGAACCAGGACAATGAGGAGAATAAGCCAGACTTTGCTTTTCTTTTTGGGCGCTGGCGCGGCGACTTCTGGCCCGGCCGGCACCTGCCCGGCGTAAGCCGGTATCGGACCGGGAACAGCCGGCGCAGGGGGCGGAACCGCCGCGGCGACCGCTTTGGCGCCGCGCGCCGAGGCAGATACCATCGTGGCATTGGGATCATAGGCCGCCTCGTAGGCCAGCACGACGTTTTCACCCAACGCGACCAGTTCTCCTGCCGCCAGCGGATGTTCGCCGGTGAGCCGTTGCCCGTTGACGAAGGTCCCGTTTGTGGATCCCAGGTCTTGCAAGATATAGCCTGTGCCACTCAGCGTCAGGCGGGCATGCCGGCGCGAGACCTGCGCATCGTTGATGCAAATCGTACAGGCGGGATCGCGCCCGATGATGATTTCAGTGCCTTCCAGCGGGAAAGCCTTTCCCGGAGTCGGGCCAGCGCGCATGACAAATTGAAAAGGTGAGGCCATGGTTTCCTCCGAATTGGGATAGAACTGTTTTTAGTGTACAGGGTTTGACGAAAAAAGTCAATCGCCAAAGATACGGCGGTAGAGATCGGTGGCAAGCAGACCGTACGGGTCACAGCGTTTCTTCAGGGCACGGAAGCGGGCTATCGTCTCTTCGCCCAGGAAACGACGGGCCGTTTCGGCGCTGGTTTCACTGTTTTTGGCGAAGTAAAACCGCCCGCCGGCAGCGAGCACAATGCGGTCGAACTCTGCCAGCATTTGCTGCAGTGGGGCTCGGTTCGCCGCCGTAACTTTGAAATCCAGCGCCAGCGAAAAGCCATCTACCGCATAGGTAAGCAGGAATTTATCGGGACGGTGGCGCTTGGTCACGCCCAGGTAGGCCGGAAGGCCGCGTTGATGGGAAAGACGCAGTATCTCGCGCCAGGCCTCCTGCGCGCTGGCGACAGGCAGGAAGGATTGATATTGAATCAAGCCGTCGCGGCCATAGGCCAGTTCCCAATTGGGGACGTAGTCGAGCAGGAAGTGGAAGGCGGCATGTGACTGGCGATAACTTCTGGCGCGATGGGCGAGCAGATACTTCGCCGTATTGACCAGCCATACGCCGCTGTTGTTCATGAATGGTTTCATGAAATGGTAGAGAATACCTTTTGGAATGACGCCGAAGAAAGTAGAGGGTAGAGTCTGATACTCCAGACGGCAGGTGTGAGCCGCGTGCGCATCTTCCCCCTCGGCGAGATAGTCGGCGGTGTGAATCTGGCCGCGCCCTAAAGAACGACCGCGCGCTGTCGGGTCCAGCCAGCCGACGGTGTAATCGTGTTGAGGAGCGTGTTCGGCAATGGCTTCGAGGTGGGTGGCCAGGTTGGGAACGCTCCAGGCGCGCACGTTCAGCAGGCCGGAGTGTACTTTTTTCATCCGCATGGTGATGGAAGTAAAGGCGCCCAACAGGCCCAGCCCGCCGATCATGGCGTGGAAGAGGTCGCCGTTTTTTGTGGGAGAACAGGTCACTTCCGCGCCGCTGGGGAGCAAGGCGGTGAATTCGAGCACATGTTCGCCGATGGGACCGGCGCGGTAGTTGTTCTTCCCGTGAATGTTCATTGCCAGACAGCCGCCCAGGGTGGTCTTCATCGTGCCCGAAACGACCGGCAGCCACCAGCCATCGGGGAGAATGCGCTGCCAGACCTGTTCCAGCGTAACGCCGGGCTCGGCAGTTAAGACGCCGCTCTCGCTATCCCAGGCCAGAATGCGGTTCATGCGTTGCAGGTCTAGGACGATTCCGCCGCCGTTGAGCGCGGCGTCGTTATAACTGAGCCCGGCGCCGCGCAGAGCCACGGTCAGGCCCCATTCTTTTGCCAGCCGGAAAGCCTGCTCGATTTCCTCCACCGATTGCGGGCAGAAGAGATACGCACCGGCGCGCAGGGAATGTCCGAAGTTCTGGAGCGAGGCGAAGGTGTTGAACGGAATGGTCATGGTTTAGAAGTTAAGCCTGCGAAAGATGAAAGAAGGAATATGGCGGATGAGCCACATCACGATGCCCCAGCGCGCCGGCACGTACACGGTTTGCTGACGGCGATGGATGGCGCGACAGATCGCCGCGGCCGCCTCTTCGGGTGAGATGACCCAGAACGTGCGCGGCGAATGTTGTAACATGTCGGTACGCACAAAGCCCGGCTTGACCGTCAGGACATGCACGCCGCGCCGGGTGAGGCGATTCCGCAGCGCTTCCAGATAGGTGTGCAGGGCGGCTTTCGAGGCGTTATAGGCCGGAGCGCCAACCCGGCCGCGATCGCCGGCCACCGAACCGATGCCGACAATCGTGCCCTGTCCTGCGCCCTGAAAGATGGCTGCGACCGGATTCAACCATGCCAGGGCGCCCACATAGTTCACCGCGGTCATGGCCGCATCTTTGGCAAAATCGAATTCCTCGCGCTCGACAGGGATGAGCAAGCCAGCGACATAGATGCAAACATCGAGGCCGCCCAAATCGGCCAGAATGCGGCGCAGCAATGCCGGCACTTCGTCTGTGTGTGTGACGTCGTGAGGATAGATCAGGGCGCGCACCTCGCCGGCGGCGGCGTTGATCTCAGCGCGCAGGTCGGCCAGCCGGTCTGCCCGGCGCGCTACCAGCGCCAGGGTATAACCTTCAGCTGCCAGTCGCCGCGCCAGAGCCGCGCCAATGCCGCTGGAAGCCCCAATAATTAACGCCCGGGGGCGCGGCTGAAGCGGCGTCGGGCGTGGGGGTAGGGAAGGATTCCAGATCATGATCTTTGCTCCAAAAAGATTATAATCGCAAACACGGAAAACACAAAACAAGCCCGTCACCCTGAAACCAGAAACATGGACGAACACGCCCTTTTCTTGCGGCAGGCAGTGTGGACGCGCACCCTGCGCGCTTATTGCTTTGGACGCTTCGCGCGCGGCGGCGCACAACGGGTACTTGAGGTTGGCTGTGGCACCGGCGCAGCGCTGACGGATTTTCCCTGGCCAGCCGTTGTCCATGGCCTGGATGTCCGTCCTGATGTGCTGCGACAGGCGCGCCGGCATGTTTCTGCCGCCTGCCTGACCTGCGGGGATGCTCTGGCTCTACCCTATGCCGCCGCAACCTTTGACGTGGTTTTTTGCCATTACCTGCTGCTCTGGGTCAGGAGTCCGCTCGCCGCTTTGCTGGAAATGAAGCGGGTCGCGCGTCCTGGAGGGTATCTTCTGGCTCTGGCTGAGCCGGATTACGCTCATCGCCTGGACCGGCCGTTTTACCTGATTCCTTTGGGCCGCTGGCAACGTCAGGCGCTGCGACGGAAAGGCGCCAATCCCGATTTGGGTGCGCAACTGCCGACGCTCTTCCTGCAAGCCGGCTTACAGATTCTCGAAGCCGGTTGTCTGCAACCTCCGGAGCAGACCATGACCATCTCTGCCGGTCAGGAGGAATGGGAAGTTCTGGAACGCGATTTGAGCGGCTATATCCCGGCCTGGCTGCTTCAGATGATGAAATCCTGGCATGAGTATGCCTGTCGCCGGGGCAAACGCTGGCTTTTTGTGCCTACCCATTTTGCGCTTGGACAGGTTCCCCAATGGTATAATGGCTTTGGAGGTTAATTTGTCTGATTTGCTTTCGGCAGGACAACCGCTTGAAGCAGGTTCTGCGACGCATGGAGAACATCCTCAGCCAGTGAGCTGGAAGCGTTTCTTGCTGGAAACGCTGGAGACGCTGGTCCTGGCGATTGTGATTTTCACCGTCATCAATCTTGTCTCAGTGCGCGTGCGCGTGGACGGTTTTTCCATGCGGCCAACGCTGGAAAACGGCAACTATGTGCTGGTCAACCGTCTGGCGTATGTCTGGGGCGAGCCACGACGCGGCGATATTATCGTCTTTCGCCCTCCCATGTATCCCGAGGAGGGGTTGTGGGAGCGTATTATGGGTTTGCCGGATATTGAAGAGCGATATCAGGACTACATCAAGCGCGTGATCGGTCTGCCAGGGGAACGGGTGCGAATTGAGGATGGGGTGGTGTACATCAATGATCTGCCGTTGAGCGAGCCGTATCTGGATTCCCCGCCGCTTTATGCGGGCGCGTGGGAAGTGCCGCCGGGAACGTTGTTCGTCCTGGGCGATAACCGGAATAATTCGTCTGATTCCCATGCCTGGGGCTTTGTCCCTTTGAAGAATGTCATTGGCCGGGCCGAACTGGTGTACTGGCCAATTCCCCAACTGACGTTGTTGAGTCGGAAACGACCTGTTTTGGCCGCGCCATGAACGTGACGTTGCAAGAGATTCTCTCGCTGGCAAAGACGCTGGAAGAGGAATTGCCTCCCCTGCCTCAACTCCCGACGGCGCCGCGTGGGGCAGAACTGGCGCGCTGGATGGACCTGACCCTGCTCAAGCCAGAGGCTACCAGCGAGCAGATCAAGGCGCTTTGCACCGATGCCGCGCGTTATCGCTTTGCCACTGTCTGTGTCAATCCGCTCTATGTTTCACTGGCGCGCAGTCTGCTGCAGGATAGCGGGGTTGGCGTGTGTACGGTCATCGCTTTCCCTCTGGGCGCGACGTTGCCTGATCTCAAGGCCTGTGAAACGCGGGCGGTCATCGAACGCGGAGCCAGCGAAGTGGATATGGTCATCAACCTTGGCGCCTTGAAGGGCGGCGACTATGCCCTGGTGTTGAACGATATTCTGGCCGTGACCGAGGAAGCGCACGCGCGCGCGGTCAGCGTCAAGGTTATTCTGGAAACAGCCTTGCTCACCCGCTATGAGAAAATACTGGTGTGCTTGCTGGCGCGCGCGGCTGGCGCGGACTTTGTCAAGACTTCGACCGGTTTTGGTCCGGGTGGCGCTACCACAGCCGATGTTTCCCTGCTGCGTCGCGTGGTGGGCGATGCTCTGGGCGTCAAGGCGGCTGGAGGAATTCGCACGCTGTCGGAGGCGCTGGCGATGATTTCGGCTGGGGCGAATCGCCTGGGTGTGAGCGCGGGAGTGGCTATCGTGCGCGAGGCCATGTTGCCAGGAGATAAACCATGAGTGAAGAAGCGCTTGAATCCACGCGCCCTTGCAATGAATGCGGGGCTGGGGTAATGCGTCTGCAGTTCCTGACGTATTTCACCTGGCTGGATGGCGAACTGGTAACCGTGCCAAACTTCCCGGCCTGGGTTTGTGATGTTTGTGGGCGGCGCGAGTATGACAGTCGCGCTGTATCCTGGCTTTCCATTCTGCTGAACCCCGATGCAGGCCGTCCTCCCGTCAGCCGGCGACGCGGCGCGCCACCTGCCGAGCCGCCGCCAACCACCCGCCCGGCAGCCAAGTAAGCGGAAAGGAGAAAGCCCAATGCCCGAAGTCACCTCCTCCACCAAACGTCTGGTCACTGCCGATTTTCTCACGCCCAGTTTCCGCATCGTCGGGAAAATCATGGTGCCTCCCAGCGGCGTGATGGGCTTGATGAACGATACCACAACCTCGTTTATGGAGGTCCTGGAAGCCAAATTGGCTCGACTGCACATGCCCAGCAAACTGGTCGGTGAGTATGCCGTCATTGATCTGGTCAAGCCGAACGTTTTTGCCGTTTGCCTGACCAAGCGTGAGGACCTGGGGCCACAGGCGGTTGCGCGAGGTGGTTATCACACTGTCAGTCAGTACCTGATACGCGTTGTGACGCCGGTCTATGAACTGGAAGGCACGCTGGAGTGGACCGGGCGTTTTGATTTCTCTACCGTGATGGTCGAAGGGATTCGCGATTTTGTCCCTCTGTACAACGCCATTCTGACGGCCAGTCTCATCCCCTTGTTGAAAATCGAGAGCCCGGTAATTCTTTTTAATCGTAAACATGTGGACCTGCTGGCGCAAATTACGCGGCAATCCGCCTGAATTGCTTGACCTTGCCCGGCAGAAATGGTAAAATCCAGCCCGCTTGCTTCCTTTTGGTTTGTCTTTTTTGCCCCCATCGTCTAGAGGACCAGGACGCGGCCCTTTCAAGGCCAAAACTGGAGTTCGAATCTCCATGGGGGCACAAGTTTTTAATACCTGTCCACCCGTGTCACGGCGAGCCGCCAAAGGCGACGAAGCAATCTCAGGTTTCACAGAAGCAAAGGAACATTCATGGGACTCGCGAGGGGATTGCTTTGGCGGCGCCTCGGGCGAGCCTCGCGTGGCCCTATCGCTGCCTCGCCATGGCAGGTAAGTACTTTTTAAGCCACCGCACAATGGAGTTGGATGATGAATAAACCCCTGGTCGTAATCCTCATGGGCTCGAAGGCCGACATGGAGCATTGCCAGAAAATCGCGGCCGCCTGTCGGGAATATGGTCTGGAGAGTGTCCTGCGAGTTGGTTCAGCGCACAAAACGCCTGAACATGTGCTGCGCCTGCTGCGTGAGTATGAGGCCGACGCGCGTCCAAAAGTTTATATCACGGTGGCCGGGCGCAGCAACGCTTTAAGCGGTTTTGTGGATGCGGCGGTGACGGCGCCGGTCATTGCCTGTCCACCGCTTGCCGAAGCCTTTGGCGGCGCGGACATTTTTTCCTCACTACGGATGCCTTCAGGTGTGGCGCCCGGCGTGGTCCTGGAGCCAGCCAATGCGGCTTTGCTGGCGGCCAAGATCCTCGGTCTGGTAGATGAGACGGTGCGCGCGGCCGTTGCACGTTCTCAAGCACAGCAACGGGAGAACATCCTGGCCAGTGATGCGGCGTGAGCGGTTCGCCCACTCCGTTTTGGTAGAATATCGGGCATACGATGAGCGAGTACAGTGAATCTCCGAAAGAGGCCTGTGGCATTATCGGCGTCTTTGCCCCCAACGAGGACGTGGCAACGATGGCTTTTTTTGGCCTGTTTGCGCTGCAGCATCGCGGTCAGGAAGCGGCGGGAATCGCTGTTTCGGACGGCGTGACGATGCGCATGCACAAGGATGTGGGCCTGATTTCCCAGGTGTTCAACCAGAGCAATTTATCGGCCTTGCAGGGGCACTATGCTATTGGTCATACACGCTATTCGACCACCGGCTCACCCTCTTTGCGCAATGCGCAGCCTTTCATGGTAGAAACCCTGCACGGGCCGCTGGCGCTGGGTCACAATGGCAATCTGGTCAACTCGGCCATATTGCGGCAGCGCCTGCTGGAGGAGGGCGTGGGACTTTCCGCCTCGTCGGATAGCGAGGTGATGACCATGATGCTGGCGCGGGCCCAGGGCAAGACATGGGAGGAGCGGCTCAAGGCCTGTATGGCGGAATGGTACGGCGCGTACTCCATCGTCCTGCTGACGCGCGACGGCGTGTACGCGGCGCGCGATCCGTGGGGCTTTCGCCCGTTAAGCGTTGGCCTTTTGCCCAGCGGAGGCTACGCGGCGGCTTCCGAAACCGGCGCGCTTCGCACGCTTGGCTGCCGGGCGATTCGCGAAGTCAGACCGGGTGAAATTGTTTCCCTGCGCGAGGGCGCTCTGGTTGTGACTCAGGCGTTGCAACCTCAGAAACCGCTGGCGTTGTGTGTCTTCGAGATGATTTATTTCTCCCGCCCCGATGCCGTATGGGATGGACGCAGTGTGCATCAGGTGCGACAGCATCTGGGCCGCGAACTGGCGCGCGAGTGCCCGGTGGAGGCCGATGTCGTGATTCCGGTGCCAGATTCGTCTATTCCGGCGGCCATCGGTTACGCCACCGAGTCGGGTATCCCGTATAACGACGGCTTCATCAAGAACCGCTATGTGGGCCGTACCTTTATCGAGCCAACCGATTCGTTGCGCAAGCGCGGCGTGGCGCTGAAAATCAATGTGATCAATGAAAACGTGCTTGGAAAACGTGTGATCATGATTGACGATTCCATCGTGCGCGGGAATACCATCGGCCCCATCATTAAACTGCTGCGCGAAGCCGGGGCTGAAGAAGTCCATGTGCGCATTACCTGCCCGCCAATCGTCAGTCCCTGCTATATGGGAATCGACATGGGCACGCACGAAGAATTGATTGCTTACCGGCGCACGGTGGAGGAAATCCGGCAATACATTGGCGCCGATAGCCTGTATTATCTCTCCCTGGAAGGCATGATGCGCGCCATTGGTCGCACGGAGGGGTATTGTCAGGCCTGCTTTACCGGCCATTACCCGCTGAATGTAGACATGGCCTCGGTAAAGACCGGCTTTGAGCAGACATTACGCTGAAAGTGACAATAAGGAATGGGCCTCGCGCGCTCTTGTGGCGCGAGGCCCATCTTGCCTGACAACGACTCGCAATCGCTTCAGGGTCGGGGGGAAGATGACTTGTTGCGGAACAGGCGCGCCAGCAGCGCGCTCACCACGCCCGCCGAGATCGCCGCCGCCAGAATCAGGAGCAGCAACACCAGCGAATTCACGCGGTTCGCGACAGAACGGCGGGGCAGGGAGCGTATCTTATACCCCAACCCGCGCACGAAAGGCCGGGGAGGTTCAACGCGCTGCAATGCCTGTTGCAAAGTCCGCTCCAGAGAAGAAAACTGGGGCTGCGAAACGTTCATTGTGCTTGTGCTCTTTCTCGCTCTATTCTTTGCTGGGATAAGCAACCAGACCGACTGTGCCTGGCCCAAGATTGGCGGCCACGCCGATGGAAAGTTCGGTCAGGATCAAACTGGCCAGATTAAACAGCCGCGCTGCTTTTTCTTTTAACACCTGCGCGGCTTCCGGGTCACGCGCATGGACAATGGCCATGTGGAGGCGTTGCTGACCAAATTGCTGATGCAACATCTCGACCAGTCGCTCCAGCGCCCGACCGCGCGTGCGGACGCGCTCGGTCATTTCCAGTGTTCCCTCGTGCAGGGTGATGATAGGCTTGACGTTCAGGAGCGAGGCCAGGGCGGCTTGCAGGGCGCTTACCCTGCCGCTCATGCGGGCGTAGTCCAGCCGGTCAACGGTCAGGGCAATGCGCACGGTACGGCGAATCTCATCCAGACGGGCCAGGATTTGCTGCAGCGATGCCCTGGCGCGTTCCATCAGCCGGGCTTCGCGACACATCATGCCCACGGCAGCCGAGCCACACAGCGAGTCGAAAGGAATGATGTTGAACTGGCCCGCCAGTTCGCGCGCGGCAGCAACTGCCGATTCAAAGGTGCCTGAAAGTTTGCTGGTAACATGGATGGAAAGGATGGTGTGACCTGCCTGAGCAATGCGCTGGTAGAATTGAACAAACTGGGAAGGGTTTGGCTGAGACGTTTTCGGAATCGTGCCGCTTTCGTCTACCAGACGGTAAAAGTCTTCGTTGGAAAGGTCAACGCCTTGTCGGTAAGTATGCTCGCCAAAATGGATATTGACCGGGATGACCTCGATGCCGAATTCTTTCTCCCATTCAGGGGGCATATCGGTTGCACTGTCGGTCACAATATGGAACATGACTTATTCTCCTTCGAAATCAAAACCGTCGCTTGCTTTGCGCAACGCCAGCAACGTGCGATGGTACAGGCTTTTCACCGCGCCTTCACTGCGTCCCATGATCTGTGCAATTTCGGCATTGGAGAGGTTTTCCACGAATTTCAAGATCAAGAGATGCTGACGTTCGGGCGGCAGACGACGGATTAATTTGAGCAAGGCCTCGCGTTCCTGATCCTGAATCAGGTGGGCCTCGGGCGCTTCGCTGCGGTAATGGATTTCCGGCGCCTCGGCAAGAGGAATTTCGGGATGGCGGCTGTGATCACGGTGCCAGTTCGCGACCAGATTGTGGGCAATGCGATAGAGCCAGGCCGAAAACGGCAGGCCGCGGTGATCGTAGTGGTGGATGTGGTTGAGCGCACGGTAAAACACCCGTGCTGTCAGGTCCTCGGCATCGTGAACGTTGCCGGTGCGATAGTAGACGTAGTTGAAAATGCGCTCTACGTATTTCTCGTAGAGAACGCCAAAGGCCTCCCGGTCTCCTCGTGAGGCGCGTGCCAGCAGTTCTTCTTCCGTACAGGTCTCGGGCAACTTTGACTCACCAGACCGGTGGGGTTTGTTATAAAAACCCCACCCGATGCAGAAAGTTTCACTCTCGCTTGCGCGTTGATTCCTGACGCCGGGCAGGGGCTGTGCTCTGGCTCAACAAACGCTAGCGGGAATGTCAGAATGGAGAAACAGCAGGCCAGTGCAATCAGGTTCATCGCCCCTGCCTGGATGGACGCTTCCGTGGACGGCACGAGAGCACCTTGAACGTCTCTTACTTTACCCTCAGCCAGCGGCTGTGTCAAGGGGAAAATGACAGCGTGCCCGGGGGCCTGAAAGAGGCCCGGTCGCTCCGGGGCATGGTCTGAAAAAGCCGTCTTGCGGGAAAGGGCGGATGAGCCCTGTGTGAATGCCTGTCCACAGAGCCAGAACGAGGCGTTTTGTTGTACAATGATGCTTCAGAGCAACAGTCCTTGTTGTTCCTGTGTAACCAGTCAGCCCTGTCTCAAAACCGTTGTGGATGTCATGGCGAGGAGCGTTCTTCGCGACGCAGCAATCCCCAGGCGGTCCATTTCGCCTGATAAAGGGGAGATTGCTTCGCCAAAAAACGGCTCGCCATGACATGGCTGAGTAGTTACGTTCCTGTTTTGTGGCGAACCTCGCGGCTTATCATGGCAGGCGCGGCGTGATGGCGATGGGCTTGTCCCCACAGGATTGTTCCCTGCGCGCGTGTCATGCCATGACGGGCCGGGAAAAGCATGTATTGGACTGTTGCGGCATTCATGCTTTGTTTTGGGAGAGGCACAGATGAGCGTATCCCCTCAGCAACCAACCTATCGCATCACCGACCTGGCGGTGGAGGAACGACCGCGCGAACGATTGGCGCGTCTGGGAGCGCAATCGCTGAGTAACGCCGAGCTGCTGGCGATTCTGTTACGGGTGGGGGTTCCTGGTGAGAACGCGGTTCAGGTAGGGCAGCGCCTGTTGCAACAGTTCGGCGGACTGAGCGGCCTGCAACGCGCGCCATTCGAAGAACTCTGTCGTCAGCGTGGGGTAGGGGAGGCCAAAGCCGCGCAACTTAAGGCCGCCATTGAATTGGGGCGGCGTCTGTTGCTTGAAGCGCCGGGCGAGCGCCCGTTGATTACCTCGCCGGCGGATGCGGCCGCGCTTCTCCTCTACGAGATGTCTGCGCTGGAACAGGAACACTTGCGGCTCATTTTGCTCGATGCCCGTAACCGCGTGCTGGATATCGTGGAAGTGTATAAAGGCTCGGTCACTTCCTCTCAGGTTCACGTTGGCGAGTTGTTTAAACACGTTTTGCGGCGTAGCGCGGTCGGCGTTATCCTGGCCCATAACCATCCCTCGGGCGATCCGACCCCCAGCCCGGAAGATGTGGCCATCACACGCCAGATTGTTCAGGCCGGCCGGTTGCTGAATATTGAGGTCCTTGACCACCTCATCATCGGGCAGGGGCGTTGGGTTTCCTTGAAGGAGCGGGGCCTGGGGTTTAACGTTTGATAAGAATTCATGCGAAAAGGAGGCCGTTCAGGCTGGTGTACAGGAGGCGTGCGGCAAAGAACAGGAGGGCAACGCCACACACGCCGAAGATTATTTTTTGGGATTTCCCCCCAAAGAACCGTCCGCTGCGAAAGGCGAACGCGGAGAGAAAGTAAGACCAGGCAAAATCGCAGAACCAGTGGACGGCGGCCATCGCGATAAAGGCCGCGATCCCCAACGCCGCCGCGCGCAGGATAAGCGCCAGGCCAATTGTTGCCCACCAGAGTAAAAACTGGACGTTGCCAATGGTCAGCAAAATCCCGGCCAGAAAAGGAGAGCGGGCGCGTTGACCGGCGACCAGGGTGCCGTGGCGTGCCAGACGCAACAGCCCGACGGCCATTGCCACCAAAACTACCGCGCCGGCGATACTGATGCCCTGACGTACCCAGGGAATGTCAAGCAGGCGCCCGGCGCCGAGCAACAGAGCAACCATCAGGGGAATCTCGACCACCCCATGCCCCAACGCGATCCAGGCCCCGGCATGGGGCGATTCGCTCCCCTTGCCCACGGTGACGGCAGTCAATGGGCCTGGAGCCATTACGCCCGACAGTGAGATCACCACAACTTCGGACAGGAAGGCGAACATGGCATCTTCTCCGCTGCTGGGCCCGGCTTTCACGAGGAGACGAACTCGCCGCCCGTGATGTGCTGTTCGATGACGCCGCGATCGACATTGAATTTGAACACCACCTCGATTTGCTGAAAGCAATGGCCGCTACCAATCAACACCTTGCGGCAGATATAGTAAGGCCGTCCCTTTTCGTCATATTCCAGGCTGGGCTCGTTGTTGACGTTGACCCGCCCTTCGATAAGTTCGCCACAACGCTTGCACTTCACCGTGAAGTAGTGAAAGGTGCCCCAGGTGGCCGGTCGAGGGGTAAACAGTTTTTTGAGGAAGTTCATACGCTTGCTCCTGAACGTCAGGCAAAGTATAGCACAGATTGAGCCAGATTGTCCCTGCCACACCGAAAGCAAATCGGTCATGGCAAGCGCAGCGAAGCGATCTTCCAACAGGCAAGGGGATGGCTGCGCCGCGAGCGAGCGCAGCCAATCACTCTCAAACAGGCACAAGCCCACAGCATCATCCCACGTCTGCTCCCGCTTCGCAAAGGCATGGGTCTTGTGGGTCAAACAATTCAGCCGGTCACGCAGCACCCCGTTCAAGCGTTCTTCGCGAACCATATAAGGACACTCGATGGGCTGGCCCAACACCTAGCGTACCTCGATACGCACCACCTTTATCCTGTAAACAGGCTAAAACCGTCCACTGGCTTCGGGACGCTCTTGCGCATTCCTGTTCAGCCAGGCCTTGAGGGAGCGCATCACTCGT
>DAOTVX010000002.1:0-6686 GCA_034436275.1 Anaerolineales bacterium
ACTACCTCTACGGCCTGAAAGAGAACGTCATCATTGGCAAACTCATCCCGGCTGGGACAGGCTTTGTACACGGACGCTTCGCGAAGGCCGAGAAGGCTGTCAAGGAAGTTGGCTCTTCCCAGTGGGCTGAAATCCCAGAATAGGTACGGCAGGCCTGCTTCTTCCGCCGGCTCGGTCGCCCGACCCCCGATGAAAAAGAGGAGGCTGTTCCAGCGTTTGGAGCAGCCTCCTTTCAATTTTTCTTCGTAATTACTCGCATTCCGTCACTGCGAGCAAGGCGCATGTCCCGCCTGCCACGAGCGGAGCGTGGTGGAGCGTAGCGTGGGGAAAGCAGTCTCACGGTTTGCAAGGAGATTGCTTCGTCGCAAAGAAACGCTCCTCGCAATGACAACGATACGAAAAGTTGACATTGTCAAAGTAGTTACCCAAAACCGAATATTTCCCTGACCGGTCGCGCCTCTGTCATGGCCGTCCCATTTCAGTAGGCGCCCGCGTTCATCACCACCCGCAACCTTTCCCCCTGCCAGGCGTATATTGGGAATAAAATCCGCTCCTGCTGCCAGAATCGTTTTCAGCAAAAGGCAGTATAATGACTATGGTTCACGGTTTCCCACCCTGTTCAAGGAGAAAAGAATATGGCGCGCATTTTTGATGTTATCGAATACGCCAATGAGATGGAGAACGAATTAGTCCATCGTTTCCCCGATGATACCTCAATCGGCGATTACCGCATTGGCAGTAACGTTATCGTTCGCAGCGGGCAGGCGGCGGTCTTCTTCCGCGATGGCCTGGCGTTGGACACCTTTGGGCCAGGACGACATATCATTTCAACCGCCAATATCCCCAAATTGATAGACTTGATCGGCAAGGCCTTTAATGAACGGACCCCCTTCCCGGCCGAAGTGTACTTCGTTTCCATGAAGGAGTTCGCCAACCGCAAGTGGGGCACCCCTCAGCCGATTCTGGTTAGCAATCCAGGGATGGGCCTCGGCGTCGCTTTGCTGCAGGGCTTTGGCACGTACTCCTTTGAGGTCAAAGACCCTATGCAACTGGTCACCCAGATTGTAGGCAAAAAGGCGTCGTACCGCATGGACGACATCGAAGATCGGCTGCGCAATATCATTCTGGGACAGTTGCAAGATACGCTCAACGAGTGGGGCGCCAGGTTTAACCTGACGCAACTGCTGGCAAAAACCCAGGAAATGGCCGGTTACATCCGCTCCGAAATCGAGGACGATTTCAACGCCCTCGGCCTGACCGTCAAGTCCTTCATCATTGCGAATCTGAAGCCATCGGAGAAATCGGCTCAAGAACTGCGCGATATGGGTGTTCTGGACATGGCGACATACACCCAACTGCAGGCCGCCGACGCCATGCGCGACGCGGCCCAAAATCCCAGCGGCGGCGCCGGCCTGACCGCTGGCATTGGCGCCGGCGTAGGCATCGGCAACCTGATGGGACAGGCGCTGCAGGGCGCCGCCGCGCGACCGGCTACCGCTACGCCCGACACCGGCGCAATGCCCGATGTCATGACTCCCGCAGAAGTCGCACAATATCTGAAAGTCGCCGAGGAAGACGTGATGGCGGCCATTCAGGATGGCAGCCTGAAGGCCCGGAAAGTCGGCAACGCCTATCGCATCAGCAAAGCGGCAGTAGAGGAATTCCTGAAGGGATAATGGTTCCCCCTCAGACCCCAATCGTTATCTGGCGGGGAGGCGGCCGGTTACGGCCCCACCTCCCCGCTCTTTTTTATCCCCGCCGGCTCACGCGGACAAGAGACCGGCGGCGCGTAGATTCGTCAGCAGGCGCGGTTCGACCGGATACTCGCCGGCCGCAAACGTCTCGCCAGTGAGCATTTCGTAGATGGCAATGTAGCGCTGGCTGGCTGCCACCCACAGTTCGTCTGGCATGGTGGGAATTTCACCATCGCCGCGATAACCTTTTTCCGCGTAGGCCAGGCGGACAAACTCTTTGTCGAAATTTTCTGGCTCCTCGCCTGCCGCCAGACGGCTTTCATAGGTGTCGGCCTTCCAGAAACGGGACGAATCAGGCGTGTGCACTTCGTCAATCAAAAGCACGCGGCCATCCGCGGCGCGGCCGAATTCGTACTTGGTATCCACCAGAATCAGGCCGGCCTGCGCGGCTACCTCCTGACCCAGCCGAAAGATCGCCAGCGCTGCCGCCTGCACCTGCTCCCAGGTGGCGGCATCCAGCAACCCTTTCTCGACTACCTCGGCACAGGTAAGACGTTCATCGTGGGCGCCGGCGATGCCTTTTGTCGTCGGCGTGATAATCGGTTGTGGCAAAGGTGAGTTCTTACGCAAGCCTTCCGGGAAGCGGTAACCGTAAATCTCGCGTTCGCCGAGCGCATAACGATACCAGAGCGCCGTTGTGGTCACGCCGGTGATGTAACCACGCACAATGACCTCTACCAGGAACGGCTCCACCACCTCCACCACCGAGGCGTTCGGATCCGGCTCGGCGATGAGGTGACTGGGAATGATGCCTTTTGTCCGCTCAAACCACCAGTTGGTCAACTGGTTCAACACCTGACCCTTATAAGGCACGCGCGCCAGGATGCGGTCGAACGCCGAGAGACGGTCGGTAGTGACCAGCAAGCGTCTGCCATCTGGCAGGTCATACCAGTCGCGCACCTTACCCGAACCTTTGCCCGGCAGCGGCAGATTGGTCTCGGACAGGGCCAGGGGAAGCAATTCACGAAGCCGCCTCGTTTCTATCATAGTTCCTCCGTATAGCGAACGCCATTTTTAAACAAGAGCAGTCCGCTACCGCGCGCCAGGCTGCGCGTCCATTGCGGATGTTGCCAGGAATAAATGTGATTTTCCGGGTGTGGCATGAGGCCAAGCACATTGCCATCCCGATTGCACACACCGGCAATATCCACCACAGACCCGTTCGGGTTGGCAGGGTAACGCCCCTGCGCTGGGGTGCCATCGGGCAGAACATACGTCAGCGCGACCTGATCCTGCGCCAAAAGCGCCTCCAGCAAGGCAGGCCGGCTCAGCTGGAAGTTGCCCTCGCCATGCGCCACCGGGCATTCGATCAGGTCCGTCAGGCCACGCGTCCACATACAACGTTGCGAGATCGGGCGCAACGTTACCCAGCGGCATTCGAAACGGCCTGAGGCATTAAAGGTCAGGGTTGCCTCCTTCTCCTCTTGCCCCAACCCTGGCAGCACACCAGCCTTAACCAGCGCCTGAAAACCATTGCAAATGCCCAGGACTGCCTTGCCAGAGGCAACAAACTCGTGGATTTCATCGGCAAAGTAGGCCTGCAGATCTACAGCCAGCAGACGCCCGGCCCCCAGCGCATCCGCATAGGAAAAGCCGCCCGGCAGGATGAGCATTTGATAATCACGCCATTTACGCCGATCCGCGCGCAGGAGGTTGAGAGGCACAATTTCCGGAACAGCGCCGGCCAGAGTCAGGGCTTCGGCGACGTCACGGTCACGGTTGGTGCCGGAAGCAAAGAGAATCAGGGCTTTGGGCAACATGCTAACGTTGAATACCTTATACCGTTTGTCGAAACTTCATGATTGTGGCTATGCGCAAATCAACGCCTTTCAGCGAGACGGTTGCAGTGGCGTCTGCCAGGCCATGACCAGATCGGCCAGCGCCACAGAAAACCAGAGCGCCTCGCCCCGGCAAATGTCAAGCGTCGGCGAAGTCTGCACCTGCCCCATTCGCTGACAGGGCAAACCGGCGAACAGGGACTCAAACTCTGCGGCTGCCGCCGACGGCACCTCCACCAGCAGACAGCCGGTGGTTTCGCCGAACAGAGTCGTCAGCCCGGCCTGCGGTGAAAGTTGCAGGCGCAGCCCCAACCGCCCGGCCAGGCACATCTCCGCCGCGGCGACCGCCAGTCCGCCTTCGGAAAGATCGTGACAGGCGCGTACCAGCCGGGCGCGAACGGCGCGATGCAGGGCGCGGTACACCTGCGGCGTGCGCGGGGAAAGCGCCGGCACCGGCCCGGCGATTTTCTCCTCGGCCACCCGATTGAAATGAGAACCGCCAAAAGCAGGTTGAAAATCGCCCACCAGATACAGCACATTCCCCTCGGCCTTCAAATCCAGCGTAACGGCCAGGGTCACATCGTCCAGGATACCCAGCGCGGAAATCAGCAACGTGGGGGGAATCGCGTGACGCAAGCCATCGGCGCCCAGATACTCATTGTTAAGCGAATCCTTGCCGGAGATGAACGGCGCGCCGAAAAGCCGCGCCGCATCGTAGCAGCCGCGCGCCGCTTCTACCAGTGTGCCGAGCGTCTCCGGGCGCAAGGGATCGCCCCAGCAAAAGTTATCCAGCAGGGCGATGCGCGCCGGGTCCGCGCCGAGCGCCACAGCGTTGCGTATCGCTTCGTCCACCACCGCCTGCGCCATGCGGTAAGCATCGTGCTTGCCGTACTCCGGGTTAATCCCGTTCGCCAGGACAATGCCGGCATGGCCTTTCGCTTCTGCCGGCTTGAGCACACAACCATCCGCCGGGCCATCGTTCCGCGCGCCGGTCAAGGGTTTGATGACTGTTCCACCCTGCACCTCGTGATCGTAAATGCGCACCACGGCTGCTTTCGAAGCGATGTTGGGATGGGCAAGCAGTTTGAGCAGGAGAGAAACGCAAGAGGAGGGCGGTAAGGCGTCAGCCGTAGCGTCTGAGACGGCCACACGCGCTTCTAACGTGGGTTGGACAATGGCCTTCAGGCGACGCTGGGGAATGCCATGATGCAGGAAGTCGTTCTCTAAATCCAACACGACTTTTTCGCCATAGCGCACCACCAGACGCCCCGTGCCGGTGAACTCGCCAATGTCGGTTAACTCCACGTTGTACGTGGTGCATAATTCTTGTAGTTTGGGCAAATTCTCAGGCGGAACTGCCAGGACCATTCGTTCCTGGGCTTCGGAAAGCCAGATTTCCCAGGGCGCCAGGCCAGGATACTTGAGGCGCACGCGGGTCAAATCAACCTCGGCGCCAATCTCCGCTGCCATTTCCCCAACCGCCGAGGAAAGGCCGCCAGCGCCACAATCGGTAATAGCATGATACAGGCCCAAATCGCGCGCCGGCAGGATAACATCCACCAGCCCTTTCTCGACAATCGGGTTGCCGATCTGCACCGCCGAGCCAGAGACTTCGCCGGTCTGGGCGTCCATGGTCATCGAGGAGAAGGTCGCGCCGCGCAGGCCGTCGCGCCCGGTCCGCCCCCCCAGGACAATCACCCGATCACCTTTTTGTGGAGAGCGGACATGGCGACCTTTCGGCGCGATGCCCACCGTTCCGCAGAATACGAGCGGATTGGCCGCATAACCGGGGTCAAACAGAATCGCGCCGTTGACGGTCGGTATGCCCATCTTATTGCCGTAATCCTGCACGCCGGCCACCACGCCCGAAAGAATGCGCCGTGGATGCAGCACACCAGCCGGTAATTCCTCGAAAGAAGCATCCTGCATCCCAAAGCACAGGACGTCGGTATTGGCAATGGGTTTATGGGAAACGCCCAGCACATCGCGGATGACGCCGCCCACGCCGGTATTGGCACCGCCGAAGGGTTCTATCGCCGAGGGATGGTTGTGCGTTTCCACCTTAAACGAGACTTCATGTTCCCCATCCAGTTCCACGATCCCGGCATTATCCACAAAGGCCGAAAGCACCCAGGGGGCATGGATTTCTTCTGTGGCGCGACGAATGTACGTCTTGAAAATCGAATCGATCTCTCCCACGGAAGGCGCGCTGGAATCTGCCTGCGCCCGCACCACCTCGATCTTCGCCTTGAACGTCTTGTGCACACAATGCTCGGACCAGGTCTGGGCAATCGTTTCGAACTCGACATCGGTCAGGTCGCGGTCTTCGCGCTCGCAATAGGCGCGAATG
The DNA here is from genome assembly GCA_034436275.1 of Anaerolineales bacterium. Lineage (GTDB taxonomy): Bacteria > Chloroflexota > Anaerolineae > Anaerolineales > Villigracilaceae > DAOTVX01. The sequence continues at coordinate 5,883 of DAOTVX010000002.1, forward strand.
GCCTGCATCTCGGCCAGATCGAGCGCAGCGCGGCGTTGACGCGAGATTTCCAGAAGAGCCTCATCGCTGACGCCGCGCAGGCGGATGATTTCCACCTCACCGCTCGAGGCGGCCTCTTGCGGGAACGAGGGGTCAATTTCGCCCACCGTCCAACGATGGATGACCACATTCGCCAGCAAGCGCTGCGCCAGGCGACGGGCCATGGCCTCATCCGCACCCCGCAAGAGATAACGCCAGCCGGTCGAGGCGCGTCGTACGCCGCTCAGGCCCAATTCATGCGCCGCGCGGACGAGTTCGTCCGCCACCGGGTCCGTCACGCCCGGACGCAAGGCCACTTCCACCATCACCACCTCAGCCGGCAGCGCCATGGCGGGCGACGGCAGTCTGTCCCATTCCGCAACCTGCGTGACCGAGTCACAGAGCAAGCGATGCGCTAACTGCTCCTGCTCGCGTTGGCTCAGTTCCCCCTCGACAAAATACAAATCCTGACATTCCAGGTGTTCCAGTTGCGTGAACCCCAGCGCGTGCGCATCGGCCAGCAAGCCGGCGCTACGCGGATCCGAGGCCGCTCGAAAGCGAATGACAAAACGATAAATGCTCATGGTTACCCTGTGTGGAAACGTTGCGATTTTACCCTGCCCGAAAGAGACGGTCAAGGCAATGACGCCACGCGCCGGCGCGCCCGTCCTGGCTTGCCAATTCTTCTCTGGCCGTATATAATCCCTCCCAACCCATGCCGGTCATTCTTTATCTGGGAGAACATAAGGTGCTCAAACAACGCGTCTTCGCTCTGGTTATCACCTT
>DAOTVX010000003.1:0-43592 GCA_034436275.1 Anaerolineales bacterium
CTCTCGTCTGGGAACACCTCGCTGCGTGGCGGACCCCTTACCTGGTCTTCACCCTCGGCGGATTCCTGGCGATCGTGCTGACCCGCTCTCTGCCGCTGAAAGGCAAACTGCCGACCATCGTCCTGGCCGTCATCCACGGCGTGGCGGGGATGATTATCTTCCTCCTGCCAACCATCCTGGCGGCGCAAGGGGTGACCCGTCCGGGCTTCGCCCTGGTTGGGCTGGGCGGCGCGCTCATCGGACTGGGCGGTCTGCTGCTATCTTTCCTGAAGGCGGGCAAGCCCATCCTGCCGCGCACCACCATCCTGCGCATCCTGCCGGCCCTTCTGCTGCTGATGACCGCCGCCTTTGTGGCCGGCTTCGCGCTGGCGTAAGGCGAAATTCATTTCGACTTTCGGTGCGCAACCAAAGCCAGGTGGATAGCCTTCCGGTCAATGCTGGAAGGCTGTTTTGTTATAAAATCAGGGGTAACTATCTAGCCCTGTCTCAAAACCGTTATGGATGTCATGGCGAGGAGTGTTCTTTGCGACGATGCAATCCCCAGGCGGTCCATTCAGCCTGATAAAGGGGAGATTGCTTCGCCAAAAACGGCTCGCAATGACATGGCTGAGTAGTTGCCTTTTGCGGCCAACGATGGAGCAACAGCCATCGGCGTCCCTGCGGCCACTACTGCCGGCGCATGGCAGAGAACGAATCTCAGAGGCACCACAAGCGCGCAATCTGCCCTACCCGACGTCGCCTCAGGGCGTCGCCTGATCATAAATGCGCCAGAATTCGCGTGTATACTCTTCAGCCAGCGCGCAATGGCGGATGATCAGCAGATTCTCGTCGTTCTGCTCCTCCGCGCTACGGCTGAAGTTATAGGAGCCGGTAACTACCGTGCAACCATCCAGGATGAGGACTTTATGGTGCATGAGGCCTTCGTTGCCATCCAGTCTTACATCCAGCCCGGCTTGCACAAAGGCTTCATACTCCGTTCCCTCGTTGGTTGTAGCCTGATCGGCGTCCAACACGCCGGCGACCGTCACGCCGGCCGCGGCCCGCTCCCGTATCGCTTCGCCCAGGACATCGGACGTAAATGAATAGGCCAGGAAGTAAATGGTCTCATGGGTATTCTGAATCAGGTTCATCAGGCGCGCCGCGATGTCATCTTCCGGGGCAAAATAGACCTCGACCGGTGTACCGTTGACGAAAAAGGCCGGGTAAGGCGTATTGACCAGACTATCCGGGCCAAAACGATGCGCGGTAAACATCTCCTCGAACTCGGTCAGATAATCGCTGACCACTTTTGGCGCACGCAGGCGGAGCAGATTGTTGTTATCTCGATAGAAACCGCTTACCGTGAAGTTGGCGGAACCGGTCCAGACTTCGGCGCGATCAATGATGATGAATTTGTCATGCATCAAACCCTCGCGCCGGTCGTCCACAACAGGGATACCGGCGGCCACTAATGTCTGGATTTCCTCACCGCCGAGGTTGTCGCTCTCGACAACCAGGCGCACTTCCACGCCGCGCTTCCAGGCACGCAGCAGGGCATCGCGAATGGACCAGAGATTGAGATCATAGGCCGCGACTTCCAGCGTGAGGCGGGCGCGGTCAATGGCCGCCACCAGCGCCTCGTCCGGTCCACCCTCATAGAAGGATGAGGCAGGCGCCGTCGGGTCGGTGAAGTACACTTCCAGCCAGGAAGGCAATGCTGGCGCGGTCAGCGTCAGCGCCTGTGCCGGCGGAGTTCGCGTCGTCGGCGCCGGTGAGGCAATCACCAGCCTGTTGAGGCGCTCGCAAGCCAGCAGCAACAAAGCCATGAGCAAGAAACACAAGGCTCGCGGTCGTTTCGACATAGAATCCAGCGTATCGTCAGGAAACAGGCGCGACAGTGCGCATCGCTCTCGTCGCGGTGAACCCAAACGTCGTTAATCGAAAAAGGCCCCGCCCCTGCGATGGGCAAGGCCAGTAAAAAAAGCGATCAACGGCGGAACAAAAAGGCCTACGAAGCCGGCGGGATCGGTTCCGATGGCGTCCCGGCTGCGCTCTCAACCTTTGGTTTCTTCTTCCGCAGCAAAAGGATGGGCACGACAACGCCGATGGCAATCCCAACCACGGAGAGGCACAACGCAATGTAACCGGTCCAGGTGGGGACTTCCTCCGCCGTGTCCAGCGCGTTGGTCGCGAGGATAATCCCCGACGGACAAAGCAACAAACCCAGACAGCCACACAGAAGAATGGCCGCGATAGAACCAATAATCGCGCCGGTGCGCGTTTCCCCTTTGGCGGGCGTTTCGGGAAGTGGCGTCTCCATAACGTTTCTCCTTTCTTTCCTGAGATTGGGGCTTGCTTTCAGTATACCTGCATACGACGCAGGGCGCAAGCCATCATTGACGCAACGCGGCACCCAGTTCCTGTTCGAGGCGGCGGACAATGCGGGCGCGGATAGCGGCCACTTCCTGGTCGTTCAGCGTTTTATCGGCGGCCTGATAGGTGACGCGGTAAGCCAGGCTCTTCTTTCCTGCACCGATTTTCTCACCGCGATAAACGTCAAACAGGCGCACGTCTGCCACGACTTTGCCGCCAGCCTGACGAATCAGGTCGGCAACACGGCCGGCGGGCAAGTTCTCCTCTACTACCACCGCCAGGTCTTCCAGAACCGGCGGGAACTCCGGCACGGCAGCGGTCTCGTAAAGCGCCGGTATTTGCTGGAGCAGCCGGCTCAAGTCAAGGTCGGCGGCCAGGATCGGCACGTCTTTATAGGTTACCGGCCAGTCATAATGCTCCTTGATTTGTGGATGCAGTTCGCCGAAGAGGCCGATCTCGTTGGCCTCGCAGACGAGGCGCGCGCACTTGCCCGGATGGAACGTTGGGTGTTCGGTCGGCTCATACTGAACGGGAGGCAGGTGCAGGCCCGCGAAGAGGCCCTCCAGAATCCCTTTCAAGTCATAGAAGTCCAGAGGCGCTTCATCCGTCTTTTGCCAGGCAGGGAGCAGGCGCGGACCGGCCAGGACAATCGCCAGGCGCAACTGTTCTTCGGGCAAATCGGCCCCAGCGACAGGGAGAAACGCCGGCCCGATTTCAAACAACGCCAGCCGTTGACGTAAGCGCGCGTTGTGCTCGGCGTTTTCCAACACACTGGCCAGTACGCTGCGGCGTAACACCACCTTGTCGCTGGAGATGGGATTCAACAGGCGCACATAGGGCCGGCTTTCCCCTTCCTGCAACGGCAGACAGCGCGCCTCGCGCTCCGGCGTGGTGAGACGATAGTTGACGACCTCTTGCAGGCCATGTGCCACGAGCAGGTCGCGCACGCGTTCTTCTTTTTCCAACAAGGGGTTGCCAATCTGCGGCGGCAGTTCATCGGCCAGACGTGTCTCCGGGATACGCTCGTAACCGTACAGGCGGGCAATCTCCTCAATGACATCCGCCTTGCCGGTGATGCCTTCACCAATGTCAAGACGATGATCAGGCGGGGTAATCAGAATTTGCGCTGCGCCCGCGGCCTGGCGTACCTCACAACGAAACTCCAGACGTTCCAGCATCGCAACAATCTGCTGCGCCGAGAGGTCAATGCCCAGCCAGCGCCTGACATCCGCGGGGGAGAGAGTGACAACAGGCGCTTTGGGGGGCAGGGGATAATGATCTACCAGCGTCGGGGTCAGCTCACCGCCGGCCCACTGCGCCATAAGGGTCAGGGCCCGGCGCACGCCGCGTTCGGCCATCGCCGGATGGACGCCGCGCGCGAAGCGATAGGAGGCTTCCGAGATGAGATTCTGAGCTCTGGCTGTCTTGCGAATGTTGATATAGTTCCAGGTGGCGCCCTCCAGCAAGACGCTGGTTGTCTGTGGGCTGACCTCGGATTCGGCGCCGCCCATCACGCCAGCGATGGATAGCGGCCCGCTTGTATCACAAACCAGCACCGTAGTTTCATCCAGAGTACGCTCTACCCCATCCAGCGTGGTCAGTTTTTCGCCAGGCCTGGCCGTGCGGGTGATGATATGCACTGCCTTTCCGCCGGCGCGTCGCCGTAGCACGTCGTAATCGAAGGCATGGAGCGGTTCGCCCAGTTCCAGCATGACATAGTTGGTGGCGTCCACAATGTTGTTGATGGGACGCATCCCGGCCAGTTTCAACCGCAATTGCACCTTGTAGGGACTGGGGCCAATGGTCACGTTGCGAATCAGGCCGAGCAGGAAGCGCGGGTTGAGTTCAGGATTGGTAATTTCGACCGTCGCAAAGTCACTGGTGGAGGCCAGCGGCAGGGATAAGGCGGCATGTTGTTCATCCCAGGCCCAGCGCAGGGGTTTGCCGGTCAGAGCCGCGACCTCGCGCGCCACGCCCAGAATGCTGGCGCAACGCGCCGTGCTGGGCAGAATGGCGATGTCCAGCACGGCATCGCCAATGTAATCGGCCAGCGGCATGCCCACCGGGGCATCGGCATCGAAGAGAATGATGCCCTCGTGGTCATCCGAAATGCCCAGTTCCTTCTCTGAACAAGCCATCGAGTACGATTCGACGCCGCGAATGCGGGCGCGCTTGAGCGTGGTCAATACCTGACCGGGCTGGTGACCATCGTAAATCTGTGCGCCCTCTCTGGCATAAGCCACCTTGAGCGGCTGAGGAAGCGGGCCACGTCCTTTGTATTCAAACAGGTTGGGCGCGCCAGTTAAGACGGTATGTTCTTGCTGACCATCGTAGAGACGGCACAGCACCAGCCGGTCTGCGTTAGGGTGAGGCATGACCTCACGGATTTCGCCCACCACGATTTTTTCGCGGTCCCAGGCCAGTCCGCTGATTCTGGCGTCGAGGCGTTGCTGTTCGCTCGCCTCCGGCACAGGCAGACCCACATAGCGGATTTCTTCCACTTCCAGCCCGGCCATGGTCAGGCGATAGGCCAGTTCGGGGAGGGGCAAGTCAATCTCAACAAAATCCTTCAACCAGGAAAGCGGAACTTTCATGGGGAGCCTCCGGCGGAGAGGAAATAGGAAGCAGGAAGCCGGCAAAAGGGCTGGGAGAACCCGGCCGATTGCCCGCTAAAACTGCTCCAAAAATCTCAAATCATTCTGATAGAAGTAGCGAATGTCTTCAATGTGATGGCGCAGCATAACCATGCGCTGCGGACCAAGACCAAAGGCAAAGCCGGTATAGCGTTCGGGATCGTAGCCGCCGTTGCGTAAGACGACCGGATGCACCATGCCACAGCCGCCGATTTCCAACCAGCCGCTTCCCTTACAGACGTTGCAGCCACGTCCTTTGCACAGGAAACACTCCACATCAAACTCGGCGCTCGGCTCCGTAAAGGGGAAGTACGAGGCGCGGAAGCGGGTGCGGGTGTTCTGCCCAAAGACACGGCGGGCAAAGTCGGCCAGGGTGCCTTTCAAATCGCCAAAGGTAATGTTGCGCCCTACGGCCAGGCCTTCGATTTGCTCAAACTGCGTCTCGTGGCGCGTCGTTACCTGCTCGTAACGGTAACACATACCGGGCAGGACGATGCGCACAGGAGGCGGGTCGGCCGGGTTCATGGCCGCGAAGTAACGCATGGCGTGTAACTGACCGGGCGAGGTGTGCGTGCGGAGCAGGATGGGGTTATCGCCGCGCCCTTCGGCCATAATGAAGTACGTGTCCTGCATATCGCGCGCCGGATGACCGGGCGGGAAGTTCAACAACTGATAGTTGTACTCGTCGGTCTCCACCTCGCGCGAGCGAAAGACCTGAAAGCCCATTTCACCAAAGACGCGACACAATTCGCGCAGAATCTGCGTGTCGGGATGCAAGCGGCCCAGGGGAATACGCCGCCCGGGCAGGGTCACATCCAGCCGCTCCTGTTCCAGCGCGCGCTGGAGCGCGGCGCGGCGCATGGCCTCGCGTTTGGCAAGGAAGGCGGCCTCTAGAGCGTTTTTGATCTCGTTGGCGCGCCTGCCCACCAGCGGGCGTTGTTCCCGATCCAGACGGCCCAGTTCATCGAAGACGCGCATCAACGGCGCGTTGCGCCCCAGGTACGTCACGCGCCAGGCCTCCAGGGCCGCCTCATCCGCGACGCTATGCAGGGCTTGCAAGGCATTCTGTTCAATCTGGGTTAACTGCGCAAGCATGGCACCTCCAGAATCGGAGCAAGTTTCGAGATGGCAGTTCTTTGCCACTAGCAAAACCTCCCGTCCTCATGGGACGGGAGGAGATTCCCGCGGTACCACCCACGTTAGCCGTGGCCGTTACCACCAGCACAGGCTCACTCGTCAGGGATCGCGCAATCCCTGTCCCGTCTAACGCTGGGATAGCGGCTCGAACTACTGGCCTGAATCAGGCGTTCACCCGAGCGGCTCGGGAGGGAACTTCCATCGGGTTCTGCCGGGCGCGGGTCTCAGTCCCTGCCTGCGCCTCCCTGTCGGTTTCCGCCGATGTACTTTCCTCCGTCATGGCCTTTGAGGGCGTCGGTTGTTGGGCTTATTATCGCCAGAATTGGCAGGGTGTCAAGAGGGCGCAGGGTGGGCGATCTGGTCGGTCAGCAATTCTGTCAGCACACGGCCGGAGGCGCGCGCAATCTCTTCGTGCAGGCTCTGACCATGGGCATCCATCGTCACGACCAGCGGTAAATCGTGGACTTCGATCACCCACAATGCTTCGGGCATGCCAAATTCCAGTTTATAGACTCCCAGCACCCGCCTGACAGTCTGCGCGATGAAGGTTGCCGCACCACCTATCGCATGGAAGTACACTGCCGGCGCCTCACGACATGCCTGCAACGTCTTTGCCCCCATCCCCCCTTTGCCGATAATGCCCTTGACATGGAAATGTTGTATCACCTCGGCCTGATAGGGTTCGGCGCGCATGGACGTCGTTGGGCCAGCGGCAACGACGCGGTAGGCTTTGCTTTCCAGACCGGCCACGACCGGCCCACAATGGTAAATGACGCCATCTTTTAAGATGGGTTCCAGAGCCGCAATCGCCGCATGATCATCCTCGTGGGGAAGGCGCGTCTTCCTGATAAACGTTTCTACCAGCCACCGGTGCGCCGCATCGCGCGCCGTTACCACAACGCCGCGCAGGGCCACCGTTTCGCCGACCCGTAAGTCGCGGATAACGGCGTCGGAGAGAGGAACGGAGAGTACGCGCATCATCGCTCCAACCAGATTACTCGTAAACCACCTCATCGCCGCGCACGCTCATCTTGCGTCGGCGACAAGCCCAGCACATATAAGCGATCGTCACAAAATAGGAAGCCGGCAGACGGTGCCGCACGGTGATTTTCGTATCCAGCACGGTAGTCTTGCCGCCAAAGCCCATGGGACCAATGCCCAGGCGGTTAATCTCTTCGGTCAGACGTTGCTCCAGAGCCGCCAGTTGCGGATCAGGATTGCGTGCGCCTGTCTTCTCAAACAGGATTTGTTTGGCCGCCAGATGCCCGAGGGCGCGATCGCCGCCAATGGCAATCCCCAGCACGCCCGGCGCGCAGCCCTGTCCCTGCGCCTTATGGACGGCATCCAGCACCACTTTGCGCACCCCCGTCAGGTCGCGAGCGGCGCCCAGACGTTCATCGGGCAGGGCATACTGGGCGCTGACATTCTCGCAGCCCCCACCTTTGAGCATCAGTTCTATCGTGAGTTCCTCGCCTTCCACTTCCTCGAAATGAATGAAGGGGAAATCCTCACCGCCGAGGTTGTCACCCGTGTTCTGGCCAGAAAGTGGTTCCACGGCGTTCGGGCGCATGTAGGCACGTCGCGTGGCCTCGGCCAGCGCGGCGCGAATCTGGGCGCGCAGCGCGCGCGTTGACCAGCCGGCAGGATGGCGAACGTAAAAAATTGGCGTGCCGGTATCCTGACAGATCGGAGTAGACTGCTCCCGTGAAAGTTCCACATTGCGGAGGATAGTCTCTAACGCCTGTCGCGCTGCGGAACCCGGCGCCTCTTCCCCAGCCGCCTGGCGCAGACGTTGCTCCACGTCCGCCGGCAGATCCACAGCGGTACGGCGGATAAGTTCCAGAATCGCGTCCGTCAAATCGGTCATGACCGCTCCGGAATCATTTGCTTCTGGCGCTCCGATACTGTGGCGACTCTGGCCGGCTCCTTCCCTCCCGCCAGGCCATTACTATCAAGAGCATCAGCGTCAGCACAGTCAGGATCAAGCCGGTCAGGAGTGCCGTCTGGTAAGGCGGATCGGGATGGTTGACGAGGTGTGAGGTCAGATCAACCGGCTGGCCGGTAAACAAATCGTACATCTTGACGACACGCCAGACGCGCGAATGCTGGAACAGGTCATGCGCCAGCAGGAGCGCCGCGGCCAGCAGGTACAAAGCCTGGCCGGGGCGGAGCGGACGGCGCGCCTGCAACCAGCGCTCGAACCCCAGGCTCGCCAGCACGATCAGGAACACCAGCGGGACAATCAGGAAACGCGCCGGAATGCGCTCCGAATCCACCAGCGGCAGCGGCAAAAGGGTAATGGGGCGATACACGTGACCGATAGAAAGGACGACCAAAACGACAATCGGGACAAACAGATCGCGCCAGGGCTTTCCTTTACGCCAGGTGCCAGCAACCCCAAACCAGAGTAGAAAAGCCAGGCCGATCAGGCCGACAAACGAATCCACCTCCCAGCGGCCCAGGGATTTCCAGGCCCAGGCCTGAGCCTGATTCGGTGGCCATAACACAACCAGCGCCGCCAGTAAATCGGTGACGGTTGGAAAACCGGAAACGAAGTCCACGCCGCCGCCGGCAAATTGCATCGCTGCCGGCACAATGCGCAGCGCGCTCAACAAAACGCTCATCAGCAATGCTCTCAAGAGCAATGGCAGGCAATCACGACGCGTCAAGCCAAAGGCCACCAAGAAAATGGCGCACCAGAGCGCAACGTGGAACGCCCCCTGCAAGAACAGCCCCAAAAACACCAGCGCCAGCCACAGCGACCAGCGCCAGCCCGTGCCTCCACAAAACACCCAGACCAGTCCATGCCTCCACCTGGCCCAGAATCCGCCCTCCCCGGCAGCCTCCGGCACCCCCTGACCCTCCACCAGTTTCAGCACCAGCAGGACAAGGAACGGCAGCAGGAAGTACCCTACCCATTCAGCATGCCCTACTGCCAGATGTGCCGTGATATGACCGTTGAAATTGAACAGCGCAAAGAGAACGCCAAACGTCAGGGGAGAGAGCGCATAGCGCCTTTGCAGCAAGAGCAGACCGATGAAGCCCAACGAGAACAACAACACGACGTTGACTACCATGAACGGCCCAATGTCAAGAAAGCGCAACAGGTAATCCTGCGGAGAAAAGGGGGCATTCGGCATCGCCAGGTAACGCTCCGTGCGGACGAAGCGCGCGTCGGTGTGCAACGGCAGTTGACCGCTCCACACGGCCTCCCGCAGGAAAGAGAAAAACGATCCGCTCTGCTTCCAATCGTGTAACTCGTAGGGAATCCGACCCCAGTTGAAGAATAAACACCAGTGCAGGACGCCCATCAGGTACAGAAAAGCGTTCCAGAGCGCGGAGAACCACCGTTCTTTGCGATTCGTCGCGGGCTGAAAAAAGAATAGCAGAATTTTTTCCATAGCGTCTCTCTCGTGGTTGGTCAGGGAGTCTGCAAAACCCAGGGAAAGAACAGCAAAACGCATGAAGCCGCTACGGCATGTTTATCGCCTGAATGCCACGCCCGGCACGCCCTCCCTCGGAGGGAGATTATACCCTGAACCGCTCGCGCGTGTTAGAATATATGTGCTATATTTACGACAGGATGGAGCAGAGCATGTTTTCTTTGCGCGCTTCCGAAATAGGCACGTATTTGTTTTGCGCCCGCGCCTGGTGGTACCGCCGTCAGGGGATAGAGCCGCAAAATCAAGCCGAACTGATCGGCGGGCAGCACCTGCACCGTCAGCACGGACGGCAGGTTTTGCTGGCGGGCCTGTGGCGCGTTCTGGCCTGGGTCTTGCTGTTGGCGGCGCTGGCCCTGTTGACCGCCTATTGTACCTGGCGAGTGGTATAACACGATGACCATGCCTGCCGTTGCGCTTTTGCTGTTCGTGCTGGCATTGTTCCTTTTCTGGCACTCCGCGCGTCAATACCGCGAAAGCGGTTTACCGGGCGGACGAATCATCTACACCGATACGCACGCCTGGCGAGCCACCCCCCAACCGCTCTACGACAGCCTTCTCGGTTTGAGCGGCAAGCCCGATTATCTGATAGACACTGGTGAGACGATCATCCCGGTCGAGGTCAAGACCGGCCGCACCCCGACTGCGCCCTATGATGCGCACATTTTTCAGGTAGCGGCCTATTGCTTGCTTGTCGAGAGAACCGCTCATAAACGTCCGCCCTACGGCATCCTGCACTACCCGGAACGAGACTTCGCCATAGACTACACGCCGCAGCTCGAGTCCGCCTTGCTGGACATACTGGCCGATATGCGGCGCGCGGCACACCGTCAGGAGGTCCATCGCTCGCACGCCGATCCAAAACGTTGCGCGCGCTGTGGCTTTCGTCAGCGCTGCGAAGAACGCCTGTAACCCGCTGTCATTGCGAGGCGGTCACAGAGCCGCGCCGGGGCTCGCCCGAGGCGCCGCCGAAGCCATCCCCTGGCGAGTCTCACGAATGCTCTTGTTGCTTTTGGGGGAACTTGAGATTGCTTCGCCGCCCTCGGCAGCTCGCCATGACGCGGGTGGGCAGGTAGTTACCATAAAATCCATTTTTCTGGTAAAATATCCCCCGTTCGTTCCCGTTGCGCGTGCGCGCAGCGGCTTTCCGCCCCCAGCCCCGCCCACGGCGTCGGTCTGGGAGCATATCCCGAGGAAAGGAGTTTCCCTCATTATGCGCAAGTATGAACTGGTTTGTGTCGTCCACCCCGACCTGGACGAGAACGCCTTTCAGGGCGTCATCGAAAAAATCAAAGGGTGGGTGGGAGAGAGCGGCGGCAGCGTGGATCGCGTCGAAGTCTGGGGCCGCAAACGGCTGGCGTACCCCATTCGTAAACAACGCGAAGGTCAGTTCGTCCTGTTCAACCTAGGCCTGGAACCAGCCGCTACCGCCACGCTCGACCAAAATCTGCGCTTTCTGGAGCCAGTCATTCGCTACCTGTTGACTGCTCTGCGCTGAACGCCTTTGCATGTTGTGCCTGGGATTGGAGTGTTATCATGAGCCGGGACTTGAATAAGGTGATGATCATCGGTCATCTGGGGCGTGATCCGGAAATGCGCTATACCCCCTCAGGCCGCCCGGTGACTACGTTCACCGTGGCCGCCGGCCGTTCGTGGAGCACCGCGAACGGCGAGCGTCGCAGCGAGACCGAGTGGTTCAACATCGTCACCTGGGGCAGCCTGGCCGAGTTCTGCAAGCAATACCTGACCAAAGGCCAGCAGGTCTACGTGGAAGGACGCCTGCAAACTCGCCGCTGGGAAGATAAAGAAGGCGGGAAACATAGCGTGGTCGAAGTGGTTGCCAATGAACTGATGTTACTGGGCGAACGCCGCGCTCCCAATCATGGACAGCCGCCCGCCGCCGACGAAACCTTCCCCGAAGAACCGCCGGAGCCAGCCGAGGAAGACGAGTTCCCCTTCTAACTATTCCCTCACAGGATTATCTCGCCAGCAGCCAGCCTCTGGCTTTCCCTTTGCGGAATGAACCACCGCGCCATGGAGTAAACTACTATGGAACAAGTTGAAACTGAAATCGAACAGACTGTTGAACGTCGCTACTATGCCCGTCCGAAAATCTGCCAGTTCTGCGCCGATAAACACCTGATCATTGATTACAAGCAGGTGGACACGCTTAAACGATTCCTGGATGAGGTCGGCAAAATCCGGCCCCGTCGTCAGACCGGCACCTGCGCCAAACATCAGCGACAACTGGCCAACGCCATCAAACGCGCGCGTCACCTCGGGCTGCTCCCCTTCGTCGGCGGGCAGGACGAGGAAGCCTGAGAGTACCGCCTCGCGCTCCCGCGGCGGCAAAACGCGCCGCCGGCAGGGGCAATCCGTCGCGCGGAAAATCTCGGGCGCGCAAAACCTGTCCCTTGTAGCCGGCGCGCTTCCCTGGCCGGCTTGCCGGCAGACGCTAACTCATCCGAGCAGAAGCGGGCGAACAGGCTCGCCATTTTTCATACTTCGAGGTGGTTATGGCAAAGACCAAGGCTCCCAAGGTGGTCAGCAAGAAACATCTGGCGCGACTGGAGCGCGAACGCCGCCAGACGCGCGCGGTCATCGCCGTCGCCGCGACCATTCTGCTGATTATCCTGGGCCTGTTTACGTACGCCGTTCTCGATCAGACCGTCCTGCGCGCCTACAAGCCGGTGGTGGAAGTCAATGGCGATGTCGTGCGCGGACGCGAGTTCCAGATGCGGGTGCGCCTGCAACGTCAGCAAATCATCAACACCTACCTGCAAAACTACGTCATGGCGCAGTACTTCGGCATCAACGAAAATGACCCCTACCTGCAAAATCTGCGCCAGGATACGGAGAATCGTCTGCAAGATTCCCGCACCCTGGGGCAGACGGTCATAGATCAGTTGATCGAAAGCCGCCTGATTCGGCAGTACGCGGCCCAAAACGGCATCACCGTCAGCGAAGCCGAGGTGGAAAAGGCCATTCGCGAAGCGTTCCAGTACTACCCTGATGGAACGCCAACCCCCGCGCCAACCCTGACGCCGGTCGTTTTCTCCACCCTCTCCCCCACGCAGCTCGCCCTCGTCTCGCCCACGCCAACCTTTACCCCCTGGCCAACGCCGACCGAGGCCGAGACCGCCACCCCCACCCCGACTCTGGCCGCGCCCCCGACGCCAACCCCCACTGTAACCATCACCCCCACCTCCACCCCCTACACGCTGGAAGGATTCCAGGCAGAATACCAGAAGGCTTTAGACTATTATCAACCGCTGGGCATGGACGAGACTGCCTACCGTCAGGTCTTCTTCTACGATCAACTCCTGCGCCAGAAAGTATATGACCAGATTACGCAAGACGTGCCGCACGAACAGGAAATGGTCTGGGCGCGCCATATCCTGGTCGCGGATAAAGCAACCGCCGAACTGGTACGCAATCTGTTAGCCGTCGGGCAGGATTTTGGCCAACTGGCCGCAGAATACTCTACCGATAGCGGCACCAAAGAGAAAGGCGGCGATTTAGGCTGGTTCCCGCGCGGCAAAATGGTCGCGCCGTTCGAGGAGGCGGCCTTCTCCCTCGCCATCGGCGAAATCAGTCAGCCGGTAGAAAGCGCCTTTGGCTGGCACATTATCCAGGTTTTAGGGCACGAAGTCCGCCCTCTCACCAGCGAAGAATACAACCAGGCCCGCGAGGAGCGTTTCCAGGCATGGTTGAACGAACAGCGCGCCGGCGCCCAGATTGTCATCCACGATTACTGGCCCGATCTCGTCCCCTCTCACCCGACCCTGCAAGAGGCGCTCGACAACCTCTCCTCTAAACCATAGCCTCTGGTTTCCTCCCCGCTGGGACGACAGTCAGGGTGAGGGTGGGTAACGGGATGAAAACCGAACAGGTCACGCAAAATCGGCTCGCAGGTTTCGTTCGGCTCGTCCACAAAGTCCACCCATAGCAAACCGTCCTTACGCTTCAGCGCCGCAGCCAGTTCATCCAGGGAAAGGTCAGCCTGTAATGGTCTGCCCGGCACGTAGAGGAGAGAGCGCATCATCCCTGATCCCCTTTCGCTTCCGGCTGGACTGGAGAAACGGGATTCAGACTGGCGATCTCGCGCCGCAGCGTTTCCGCGGAGCGTTCCAGAGCCTTTTGCTCCTCCGCCGAAAGCGGCGCGGTGACAATGCTCTTGACCCCACCCTGTCCGACCACCGCCGGCACGCCCAGACAGACATCGCGCAGCCCGTATTCCCCCTCCAGCAGGGTCGAAACGGTCAACACGCTGTTCTGATCTTGCAAAATTGCCCCCACAATGCGCACCAACGCCATGCCAATGCCGAAGTAGGTAGCCCCTTTGTAGTTGATGATATGATAAGCAGAATCCCGCACCGCCTGCGCGATACGTTCGCGCTCAAGACGCCAGTTGGGGCAGCGATGACAGAGGGGACAATACTGGTCCATCGGCACCCCGGCAATATGGGTCATTGACCAGGCCGCCACCTCGCTATCGCCATGTTCACCCAGCACGTAGGCATGGACGTTGGTGACATCTATCTGACAGTGCTGGCTGATAAGATAACGAAACCGGGCGCTATCCAGCACCGTTCCGGAACCCAAAATGCGCGCCCGAGGCCAGCCGGAGCGCTTGAGCGCCAGATACGTCAACACATCCACCGGATTGGTAACCATGACCAGCACTGCCGAAGAATTTTGCGCCACGATGTCCTCTACCACCGAAGCCACAATCGTCGCATTCCGTTGGAGCAGTTCGAGGCGCGATTCACCCGGCGCCTGTTTGGCCCCGGCCGTCATGACAATCACCTGCGCGTCGGCGTAATCTTGCTTCTCACCGGCGCGAATCTGTAACGGTGGGTAGAAGGGCAAACCGTGCGCCAGATCGAGCGCCTGGCCAGCCGCCAGATCGCGATTGGCATCCACCAGACAAATCTCATCCGCGGCCCCGCGTTGCGCCAGAGCGTAGGCAAACGTTGAGCCGACCGCCCCTGCGCCGATAATCACCACTTTCCTGGCTCTCCAAAAGGTCTCCATAATTTTCCTCCGCCCCAAATTTTACTGTGTCGCCTCGAATTTGTCGAATTTGGCGCGCCGCCTGTCTTCGTTTATAATCGTGCCCATGAGGCGTTTCCCACCCGCCCGCCTTCTGGCCATCGAAACCTCCTGCGATGAGACAGCCGCCGCCATTGTCGAAAACGGACGTTTGCTGCTGGCCTCTACCGTTGCCTCCCAGATGGAAGTCCATGCCCGTTATGGCGGCGTGTTTCCCGAAGTGGCCTCGCGCCAGCACATCCTCTCCATCGTGCCGGTCGTCGAGCAAACGCTGACTCAGGCCGGCCTGACGCTCGCTGACGTGCAGGCCATCGCCGTCACGCGCGGGCCAGGGCTGGTTGGCGCGCTGACCGTCGGCCTGAATCTGGCCAAAGGGCTGGCACTGGGCAGCGGGCGACCGTTGATTGGCATCAACCACCTCGAAGGTCACATTTACTCCGCCTGGTTATCTCGCCAGGGCGAAACGCCGCCGCCGGAACCCCGTTTCCCCCTCCTGGTGCTGCTGGTCTCCGGTGGACATACCGAACTGGACCTGATGACCGATCACCTGACCTACCGGCCGCTGGGCGCGACGCGCGACGATGCCGCCGGCGAGGCCTTCGACAAGGTAGCGCGCTTGCTGGGTTTGCCTTACCCCGGCGGGCCCAGCATTCAACAAGCCGCGACCAACGGCGACCCAGACGCCTTCGCTTTTCCCCGCGCCTGGCTGGATGGCTCGTATCACTTCTCTTTCTCCGGCCTGAAAACCGCCGTCCTGTATGAGGTGAGACGGCTGGAAGCCATGGGCCAGGCCTTGCCGGTAGCCGACCTGGCCGCCTCCTTCCAGAAAGCCGTAGTCGAGGTGTTGTTCGAGAAAACGATGCGGGCCGCGCGAGAATACGGCGCAGCAGAAATCCTGGTTGCCGGCGGCGTCTCGGCCAATCGCGCCCTGCGCGCCGCCTTCGAGTCCCAGGACGAATTCCCGGTCCACATTCCCCCTCTTGCCTTCTGCACCGACAACGCCGCCATGGCCGCAGCCGCCGGTTACTATCGTTTCGTCCACGGTCAGGTTGACGATTGGGATATAGACGCCCTGCCAGCCTGGCCTTTGCAAGAATGTCGTCCACCCGCCAGCCAGAGCGCCTGACTCCAGCCAGAGACAATCCCGATGACCACCTTCGCGCGCCTTTTGCTCCAGTGGTATGAAAAGGAAGGCCGCCGCCTGCCCTGGCGTCGCCACCATGACCCGTATGCCATCTGGGTTTCTGAAATCATGCTCCAGCAAACGCGCGTGGCAACGGTTATCCCTTACTTTGAACGCTGGCTGGAGCGTTTTCCCACTGTCTTTGCTTTAGCCGCCGCCAGTGAACAAGAGGTGCTGGCGGCCTGGGAAGGGTTGGGGTATTACCAGCGCGCCCGCCACCTGCACCAGGCCGCGCGCCTCCTTGTGGCGGACTACGGAGGCAATCTACCACGCGACGCGGCCACCTTACGTCGCCTGCCCGGCATCGGTCGCTACACGGCCGGCGCCCTGGCCGCCATTCTCGGTAGCCAGGATGAAATCGCCATTGACGGCAACGTCCGGCGCGTTCTCAGCCGTGTGTTCGACATCGCCGCGCCGCTGGGCACACCCGCCGCGGAGAACGAATTGATCGCGCGCGCCAGAGAAAACCTGCCCGCCGGCCGCGCCGCCGACTACAATCAGGCGCTGATGGACCTGGGAGCCCTGATCTGCACACCGCGCGCGCCGCGCTGTGAGATTTGCCCGCTGGAGAGTTCATGCCGGGCGCGCGCAGCAGGGTTACAGGAACAGCGTCCCGTGACCCGACCCAAGGCCGCGTTGCCGCACTATCTGGTGACAGCCGCCGTCATCCGCCGTGACCCGACTTACCTTCTGGCCCAGCGCCCACCGCAGGGGCTGCTGGGCGGATTATGGGAATTCCCCGGCGGCAAGGTCCAGCCCGGCGAGACGCTGGCGGAGGCGCTGCGTCGCGAAATCGAAGAAGAACTGGGCACCCGCATAGAAGTCGGCCAGGCCATCGGCGTCTATCGGCACGCCTACTCGCACTTTCGCATTACCCTGCACGCGTTCCACTGTCGCCTGACAGGCCCCGAACCGCAGCCGCTTCAAGTCGCCGCGTTGCGCTGGGTGACAGTAGAGGAGATGAAAGCCTACCCGATGGGCAAAGTGGATCGCCGCATCGCCGAATCGTTAGCCAGGGAAACGCTGTCCGCCTGATGCCGGGTGCCTGCGCGAGGTAGCCATCCTGCCCGATTGCGATTAGAATTGAAGCACATCACCATACCATGAGGAGCACGGCGAACGCGAGAACATTCCTGTCCATTCCACAGGGAGAGTGCTCTGGCGTCCGCCGGGTTCCGGGAGAGGTTCATGACCGCCATTCCGGAAGAGGAAAGTGAAACGCCCGCTGCGCTGGTCAAACGTCTGGGATTGCCTTTTACTGATCTGTTGCTGGTCAAACGCGCGCTGACTCATCGCTCGTACCGCAACGAACATCCCGAAGCCCTGGAAGACAATGAGCGGCTGGAATTTCTTGGCGACGCGGTGCTGGATTTCGTGGTCGGCGCCTGGTTGTATAATCGCTTTCCAGAAATGCCGGAAGGCGATCTGACACGCCTGCGCGCCGCGCTGGTCTGCACCGAACAACTGGCCACTTTCGCGCGCCTCCTGAATCTGGGGCAGGCCATGCTGCTGGGACGGGGCGAGATACAGAACGGCGGACGAGAACGCGCCCTCCTGCTTTGCTCCACCTTCGAGGCCCTGATCGGCGCGCTGTACCTGCAAGCCGGCATCCAGGCCGTCCAGGAATTCGTCACGCCACTGCTCGAGGAGGCCAGTGAAGGCATTTTGCTCAACGCCACCTGGCGAGACCCCAAGAGCCGCCTGCAAGAATGGTCGCAGCAACAAAAGCTCGGCCTGCCTCATTACATTACGGTACAGGTGGGCGGGCCGGAACACGACCGCCAGTTCGAAGTAGAAGTGTACATCAACGGTCAGTGCTATGGGCGCGGTCGCGGTCACAGCAAACAGGAAGCCGCCCGCCAGGCTGCCGCAATTGCCCTGACCCATATCCAGCCAGGGGAGTGATTCCCGCTCATGCCTCTACGACTCAAATCTCTGGAACTGCACGGCTACAAGACCTTCGCGGCCAGGACAACGTTTGAATTCTCCGCCGGCATTACCGCCATCGTCGGCCCCAACGGCTCCGGCAAGTCCAACATCGCCGATGCCATCCGCTGGGTGTTGGGCGAACAATCGTATGGCCTGTTACGCGCCCGGAAGACCGAGGACATGATTTTCGCCGGCTCGGAGCAGCGTCCACGCGCCGGCATGGCTTCGGCCACCATTCTCTTTGACAACAGCGACAACTGGCTGCCGGTGGACTTCAACGAGGTTGCGCTGACGCGGCGCGCCTATCGCGATGGTCGCAATGAATATCTGCTCAACGGTCAACAGGTGCGCCTGAAAGACATCAACGAACTGCTGGCGCAATCTGGCCTGGCCGAACGCACCTATACCATCCTGGGGCAGGGCCTGGTGGATGCTTCCCTGGCGCTCAAGGCGGATGAGCGTCGGCGTCTCTTCGAGGAGGCCGCCGGCGTTGGCCTCTACCGCGCCCGTCGTGAAGAGGCCCTGCGCCGCCTGGAAACAACGCAGCGCAATCTGGACCGCGTTCTCGATATTCTGGCGGAACTGGAGCCGCGCCTGAAAAGCCTGGAACGCCAAGCGCGGCGCGCGCGAGAATACCATCAGGTGCGCGCTGATCTGGAATTGTTGTTGCGCGATTGGTACGGTTATCACTGGCACCGCGCCCAGCGCGAACTCCATCAGGCGCAAGAGACCGCGCAGCAGCAGGAGGAACGTCTGCAAACTGCGCGGCAGGAGTACCAGCAGATCAGCGAGGAACTGCAGACGTTGCGCGGCCACCTGAACGCTTTACGCGCCAGTCTGAACGACTGGCACCGCCAGTCAGCCGAGTTGCACCGCCAGCGCGAGCATCTCGGGCGCGAACTGGCTGTGCTGGATGAACGTCAACGCGCCCTGGAGGAAAACCTGCGCCAGACAGCCAGTCAGCGCGCGCTCACCGCCGAGGAATTGCAACTGGCGCAGGAACGTCAGCGTGAAAGCGAGGCCGAAACCCGCCGCCTGCAGGCAGAATACGAGGAGGCCCACCAGCAGGCGCAACTGGCGCAGGAACGCTTGCAAAGTCGTCTGAATGAGCGCGCCCGGCTGGAGAAAGACCTGGAAGAGGCGCGCCGTCATCTGGACCAGGCGCGCGCCGCCAGCGCACAGGCACAGGCGCGCTGCAACGAATTACGCCATTCTCTGGAAAGCCAGCAGCAGAAACTGGCCACCGTAGATGCCACCATCGCTCAGGCAGAAAGCGAGTTCCGCCAGGCCGAAAAAGACGATCAGGCGGCGCGGCAGGCACGCCAGCAAGCCGAAGCCGCGCGGCAACAGAGCGAACAGGCGCGACAGGAAGTCCGTCAACACCTGAACGCGCTCGAAGGGCAGCGTCAGGAAAAACTCGCCGAGCGCGCCGCGCACGAGGCCGAACGCGCCCGTCTGCAAGCGCAACTGGAGGTGCTGGAGCAGGCAGAACGTTCGCTGAGCGGGTATGCGGAAGGCGCGCGTCTGTTGCTGGAGGCGGAGCGTCAGGCGCGCCTGAAAGGAACACGAGGGACGCTTTCGGCGCGGCTGGAGGTGCCTCCCGAACTGGAAACGGCGATCGCCGCCGCGCTGGGGGAATATCTGGATGCGATTCTGTTCCTCTCCGCGCAGGAGGCCGAACCAGCATTGCAGTTGTTGGAAGAACAGGCGGCTGGTCGCGCGGCCCTGTTGCCGCTCGCAGAGATGAAACCTGCCAGGCCGCTCGTCGCCCCCCGGCAGGAGGGTTGTCTCGGCGTGGCCGCCGGGCTGGTGCAGGCGCCGCCCGATTTGCACCCGGTCATAGACCTGCTTCTGGGTCAGACGGTAGTGGTGGAAAACCGCGCTGCGGCGCGGCGCGTGCTGCCAGAATTGCCATCGCCGGCGCGGGTCGTGACGTTGCGCGGCGAGGTCTTCCATGCGGCCGGGCCGGTGCTGGCCGGAGCGCCCCAAAGCGCCCCCTCCCTCGCCCGTCCGCGTCAGCGGCGCGAATTGCAGGCCGCCCTTGCCAGCCTGGAAACGAAACGATCGGCTCTGGAGGAGAGCCTGCGCCAGAACGCGCAGGAAATCGAGCAGGCCCGTCAACGCTGGAACGCCCTGGAGAAAGAGGTCGCCGAGAAACGTCAGGCGGTAGAGGCGGCGCTCACGGCGGAACGCCAGGCTCAGGTCCGGTTGGAGTCGGCGCGGCGGCGGTGGGAGTGGGAAAAGGAACAGAAGGTAGCCTTGCAGCAGGAATGGCAACGCGCGCAAAAGGAGCAGCAGGCCGCCGCCGCGGCGGTTTCCCAATCCTCGACACAAATGGAGCAGGCTGAAGCGAGGCTGCGGGAACTTACCACGGCCCTGGCGGCGCTCGCGCTGGAGGAATTTCAGCAGGAAGCCAGCCACTGGAGCACCCGCGCCGCCGTGGCCGAGCGCGCCCTGAGCGACGCTCGCGCCCGTCAGGAGGAACGCCGCCAGGCGCAAGCACGCCTTCAGACGCAGAGTCAGGCGCTGGAGCAACGGCTGAAGGAGATGGAAAACGCCCTGACGGCTCTGGATACGGAGCGGGAACGGTTGCGCAGCGAGGAAAACACCATCCAGAGCCGCCTGGCAGAGGTGCGCGCCCGGCTGGAGCCGGCAGAAAAGGAACTGGCAAGCGCCGAGGCCCAGGAAACAGAACTCCAGGCACGTCTGAGCCGCGCCCAGCAGAAACTCGGCCTGGCGGAGCACCAGTACCATCAGGTCTTGCTGGAGGTGGAGCGCAAACGGGAAGCCCTGGAATCGCTGCGGAGTAAAATCGAGGATGATTTCGGTCTGGTGGAGTTCCGCTATCTGGAATCCGTCAGCGGTCCTGTGCCGCTGCCCCTGGAGGGCATGGTCCAGCAACTGCCGGCCCTGAGCGAATTGCCGCCTGATCTGGAAGAGAGTTTGAACCGCCAGCGCGCCCTGCTGCGCCGCCTGGGGCCAGTTAACCCGGAAGCCGAGCAGGAGTACGAAGCGGTCAAACAACGCTACGAATTCCTCAACCTGCAGATACAGGATTTGCGCGACGCCGAGGCCAACCTGCGCCAGGTCATCGCCGAACTGGACGAACGCACCCGGTGCGAATTCCAGCGCACGTTCGAGGCGGTGGCAGAGGAGTTCCATACCATCTTTCACCGCCTGTTCGGCGGCGGTTCGGCGCGGCTGGTGCTCACCGACCCGGACGACCTGACGACGACCGGCATTGACATCGAGGCGCGCCTGCCCGGCCGGCGCGAACAGGGCCTGGCGTTGCTTTCAGGCGGCGAGCGCAGCCTGACCGCCATGGCGCTGGTCTTCGCCCTGCTCAAGGTCTCGCCCACGCCGTTGTGCGTGCTCGACGAAGTGGACGCGATGCTGGACGAGGCCAATGTCGGACGCTTTCGCGAGATGCTGGAAGAATTGAGTCAAACCACCCAGTTCATTGTCATCACCCACAACCGCAACACCGTGCAGGCCGCCGATGTCATCTACGGCGTCACAATGGGCCGCGACTCCGCCAGTCAGGTCATCAGCCTGCGGCTGGACGAGGTCTCGGACAGGTACTTCCAGAACAACGCCTGAGGCCGGTGTGAGCGGACAGCGCATGGAAAAACTCTTTCGAGGCGGTTTCTTATGATTCTGGCTGAAGTTACCGTTCCTCTGCTCAACGCCAACGAGCCGGAAGCGCGTCTGGTCAGCGTGCATGTGCAGGAGGGGCAGGCCGTCGAAAAAGGTGCCCTGCTATTCACCATCGAAACCACAAAGGCGGCGGCGGATATTGAATCGCCGGCCAGCGGGTTCGTGCGTTTGCTGGCGCGTCCGGGCGATACGCTGGCGGTCGGCGCGCGGCTGGCCGTCATCACCAGCCTCGCCGACGAGCCAATCGCAGCGGCGGAAGCGCCCGCGTCTGCTCCCCAGGCGACGGCGTTGCGCATCACCCAACCGGCGCGCGCGCTGGCCGAGGCGCTTGGCGTTGACCTGAACACGCTGCCGACCGACCGTCTCATCACCGAAGAGGTGCTGCGCGGCCTGATCGGCCAGCCGCTGAGCGAATTCGAACTGCCGCCTGCCGACAAGCCCTATCTGCTGGTGTACGGTGGCGGCGGACATGCCCGATCCCTGATCGAGATGGTGAACGCGATTGGCCAGTTTGCGCTGGCCGGCATCGTCGACGATAAGATTCCGGCCGGCGAACGCGTCCTGGGTGTGCCGGTTCTGGGTGGGCGCGCCGTGCTGCCGGCCGTGCGCGCCCGCGGCGTTTCCCTGGCAGCCAACGGCGTTGGCGGCATTCTGGATATTCACGTGCGCGTGCGCATCTTCTCCCTGCTGGAAGAACACGGTTTTGACCTGCCGAGGCTCGTACACCCACGCGCCACCGTCGAACCCAGCGCCGTCATCGGCGCGGGGGTGCAGGTCTTCGCCAACGCTTATGTTGGCTCACAAGCCATCCTCCATCCCCGCTGCATGGTCAACACCGGCGCCATCGTCTCTCACGACTGCGAAATCGGCGCCTACACCCACATTGCCCCTGGCGCCCTGCT
Organism: Anaerolineales bacterium; assembly: GCA_034436275.1. GTDB lineage: Bacteria > Chloroflexota > Anaerolineae > Anaerolineales > Villigracilaceae > DAOTVX01. The sequence continues at coordinate 22,289 of DAOTVX010000003.1, forward strand.
GGCCGGACACGTGCAGGTCGGCGAGCGCACGTTGATCGGCATGGGCGTAACCACAGCCGTCGGGATACGGATTGGCTCTGCGGTGCGCGTGGGCAACGGCGCCATTCTCCTGGCCGATGTGCCCGACGGCATCATTGTCCAGGCCGGTCGATTCTGGACCGGCAAAGCCGCAGACCCCCGTCCTGCCTGAGGCGTTCGTTCTCAGTACGGAGGTTGTCTCCCATGCCCGAGCGTCAAATTTACCTTCTCTCTCCAAAGGAACTTTCCGCCGAGACCATCGCGGTCACATTTGCGAAAACCTCGCGCTCGCCGCAATCATTTCGCGCCATTGCCGCCGAATTGAATGACGCGGCCTCGGCGCGCTTCCACGAGAAATGGGTGGTAGGGTATGGCCATGCCTCGGTGGCCGAGCACGCCGTGTTACACATCGCCATCGAGAATGTCTCGCGCCTGGCGGTGGAATGCATTGAATCCAACCGTCTGGCTTCCTACACCGAAAAGTCCACCCGTTATCAGAAATGGGATGCGGAGGCGTTTTTCTTCCCGCCCGAACTCGAAGGTCACCGCCTGGCCGGGGAATACCGGCGCGTGTGTCGCCTGCTCTTCGAGACGTATGCCGCCTCGCTGGAGGCGGTACGCGCTCTCGTCGCCAGCCGCAACCCGCCTCGTCCCGATGAAACCGAAGAGGCTTACGACCGACGCATCCGCTCCCAGTACGTGGACGCCTGCCGTTTCCTGTTGCCGGCGGCTTCGCTGGCGAATCTGGGAATGACCGCCAACGCGCGCGTGCTGGAACATGCCCTGCGCAAGATGCTCTCGCATCCGCTGGCGGAGGTGCGACAAATCGGGGCGGAAATCAAACAGGCCGCTCTGGCCGAAACGCCCACCCTCCTCAAATATGCCGATGCCGTCCCTTATCTGATCGAGACCTCGCAGGCTCTCTCCAAGATAGCCGCGCGCGAGCCGCTCGCGGAAGATGGCGACTGGTGTACGCTGCTGGACTATGACGCGGATGGCGAGACAAAAGTGCTGGCCGCCGCGCTCTATCGCTTTGGCGGCATGCCCTACGCGCAGGCGTGGGAACGGGTGCGAACCGCCGACGATGCCGAACGTCGCGCCTGGGCCGAGGCCCTGCTAGGACGCCTCGGCGACCACGATACGCCCCTGCGCGAACTGGAACACGTCTGCTATACCTTCGATTTGATTCTCGACCAGGGGGCCTATGCCGAGTTCAAACGCCACCGCATGATGACGCAAACACCGCAAGCCCTGACGACGCGTCTGGGATACGCTGTGCCGCGCCGTCTGGTGGAAGCCGGGTTTGAGCGCCCTTATCGGGCCGCCATGGAACAGGCCGCTGCCGCCTATGAAAAACTGGCCGCCTGGAATCCCGCCGTAGCCAGTTATCTGGTGCCCAATGGGTTTTACCGCCGTGTGCTGTGCACCCTGAACCTGCGTGAGGCGTTCACGTTCTGCCGCCTGCGCGCGGCGCCCAACGCGCACTTCTCGATGCGACGGCTGGCCCAGCGCCTGGCAGCCGAGATTCGGCGTGTGCATCCCTTGCTGGGGAATTATCTCCGCCTGCCAGCCGGTGAGACCTGGCAAACCATTGAAGCCAGCGAGTTCGTGACCGGACAGTCGGGCAGAACGTCGCTTGCGGGCAGTTGAGCGAGCCAGTGGTTGCTCCGCGACGCCTCAACGGGTTTTGGGACAGTGACGGAAAAAAGATCGGCGCCACCCAGCCTGCCTGAGGCGGCGGTCAGACTGTGGCAGGCGGGTCGGCAGTCCCCTCAAGCCTCGTGCAGGCTTTGCTGGAAGGCTTCCCACTCTTCGTCGGCCATTTCCAGGGTGTGCTCCGGCGCGGGGAACTGACGCGTGCGCACCTCGTGCGCGTAAGTCTCCACCGCGCGCCGGATTTCGGCGCTCAACTCAGCATACTTCTTGACGAAACGCGGGGTAAAGCGTTCGAAGAATCCCAGCATATCATGCAAGACCAGCACCTGACCGTCGCACTCCACGCCGGCGCCAATGCCGATGACCGGGATGGTCAACCGCTGGCGGATCAGCGCCGCCAGTCGCGCCGGTATTGACTCAAGCACCAGGCTGAAACAGCCGGCCTGTTCGAGGAGCAAAGCGTCCTCCAGCAGGCGTCTGGCGGCCAGCGCCGTGCGTCCCTGAGGGCGGAAACCGCCGAAGGCATGCACCGATTGCGGCGTCAATCCCAGGTGCCCCATGACCGGGATGCCCGCGGCGACGATCGCCCGGATGGCCTCCAGTCGTTCCCGTCCGCCTTCCAGTTTAACGGCATCCATACCGCCCTCTTGCAGGAAACGCCCGGCATTCCGCACGGCTTCCGCGACAGAAGCCTGATAGGACATGAACGGCATATCACCGATGAGCAAAGCCGTCTGCGCTCCCCGCGCCACGGCTTTGCAGTGATGGAGCATATCCTCCATCGTGACCGGCAGGGTGTTTTCGTAACCCAGCACGACCATTGCCAGCGAATCGCCGACCAAAATGGCGTCAACGCCGGCCGCGTCCACCGCCAGCGCCGTAGGATAATCATAAGCGGTCAACATGACGATAGGCTCGCCGCGCTCCTTCTTTTGCTGCAGCGAGAGGACGGTAACTTTATGGCTGGTGGTTAAAGCCATGCGATTTCTCCAGAAAACCGAACGAACAATGCCGGGGCTTACCCCGACTCAATGATACTACAGAACCGAGGCGATGGCAGCGCGTTACAGGAAAAATCCGCGCAGACACATGGCGCGTAATGGGTGTGGCTCAAATTTTCGGGGGAAAGTTGGGCAGTCATCGGGCTTTTTGGACCGTAGCACGGGCTTTCCAGCCTGTCAGGAGCAGACCGTCCACGAATAGGGCACGAATAAACGAAGGCGGCGCGGATATTCGTTCATTCGTGGTCAGGCATTCGTTGACGGTTTGCCATCCAACACGATCATGGCAGGGAATTGCGTTTTCCCGTAATTACCTACCCGCTGTCCTTGCGAGGCGGCAATAGCCGCCGAAGCAATCTCCCTCGCGAGTCTCACGAATGTTCTTATTGCTTCTGTGGAACTTGAGATTGCTTCGCCGCCTTCGGCGGCTCGCAATGACGCGGGTGGGCAGGTAGTTACGTTTTTCCCCAAAATGCACCACACCCGCGCGTAACGTAATGCCTCGCGACAGAGAATTGTAGTATACTGTGAGAAACATTTCTGGCTCTCGCGGCGACAGGATAGAATTTCCCAACGATCCGAGCAGACTGCTGGCACCACAGGCAGAAGTTTATTGCGAGCGGCATTTCTCTGCCCGGATATTTCGATGCAGACGTTGTCGCAAGGGTCACTTACCACTATATCGTCAGCGCCGTGAACGAATGGGGCGAAAGCACAGATTCCACCACCATCAACGTCACACCCTGAAGCACGCCCGGAAAGGAATATCGAAACAGTCCTCCAGGTACACGAGCCCGGCCATCTCCTGAGGAATTTACAGTTTCGTCAGGAGTGAAGCAAAGGCAGTCACGCGCTTGCTCGCGCCATATACTGGAATAAAGGTAGCTACTCAGCCATGTCATTGCGAGCCGTTTTTTGGCGAAGCAATCTCCCCTTTCTCAGGCTGAATGGACCGCCTGAGGATTGCTTCGTCGCAAAGAACGCTCCTCGCAATGACCCACAACGGTTTTGAGACAGGGCTAAATAGCTACGAATAAAGAAGACTATGAGCGGACTAAACGGGCTTTACAGCATGATCGCCGCCTTCTGCGCGGTAAGCTGCCTGGCGATTGCAGTCACTGCGTTACAGCGTCGCATCACGCCGGGCAGTCTGGAACTGATGTTGATGGCGCTGGCCATTGCCGGCTGGGCCGGCGCCGCCGCGGCAGGGTACACGCTGCAAAGTCTGCCGTTGAAAGTCCTCATGAGCAAGTTCCAGTATACAGGGATAACGGCGACGCCAGTACTTTTTTTCCTCTTTGTGCTCGCATACACGCATCAGACCACTTTGATCACCCCCTGGCAGCGGTGGATGCTCTGGGTCATCCCAATCCTGACCATTCTCCTGACATGGACCAACGAATATCACCACCTTGTCTGGGCCTCCTTTGCCTGGCGGGATGACATTTTGCTTTATCAGGTTGGTCCCTGGTTCTGGGTGCTGGTGGCATATTCCTATCTGATGCTGGCTTTGAGCGTTGCCTTTCTGGCCTGGGCCATCGTGCGCCTGCCGCGCCGTTACCGCCCACAGATGGTGGCCATGCTCTTCAGCGCCTTGATTCCCTGGGTAGGGAATATTCTTTACATCGTTGGGGAAGACCCTCTGCCGGGCTTTGATTTGGCGCTGGCCGGCATGATTGTCTCCAGCATGATTCTGGCAAGCAGTATCCTGAAATTTGGTCTGCTGGACCTGACGCCGGTGGCGCGTCATACCGTGGTTGAAAACATGAGCGATGCCTTGCTGGTTCTGGATGCTCAGGACCGCCTGATAGACATCAACCCGGCGGCGCAAGCCTTGATCGGCCCAACTGCTCATCAGGCGATCGGGAAGCCCATTTCGCTCCTGCTGGCGGCCTGGCCCGATCTGGTCGCCCGCTACGAAGCGGTTCAGGAGATACACGATCAATTCGTCATCCAGGGCCGCACCACGCATTACTTCGATTTGCAAGTTTCGCCGCTTTACGACCACCGCAAACGGTACCGAGGACGGATCGCGGTGATTCGCGACATCACGGCCCAAAAACTTAGCGAGATGGCGGCGCAGGTCAGTCAGCAACGCCTGGCAGAGACCATCGAGAGTCTGCCTCAGGCCATTCTCTTGATAGGACAAGATGGGCGCATTCATTTCGCCAATGCCGCTGCCGAGCGCCTGTTTGGGCGGACGCGCGCGGAGATTCTGGATCGCCTCTATGACGCCCCAGAATGGCAGATTGCCGACACTGATGGACGGCCTCTGGCGCGCGACGATTTGCCCCTGCAAAAAGTTCTGGACGGCGGTCAGGCCGTGTACGGGGTGGAATACTCGATGACGCCTCGCGCCGGGCATCGCCTGATCCTCTCCGCCAGCGCCGTCCCGCTGCATGACGCTCAAGGGAACATCGAGACGGTCATATTAAGCCTGGAGGACATCACCCGGCGTCGTCTGGCCCAACAAATCGTTGCCAGAACCGCCGAGGAACTGGCCATCATCAACCGTATCAACCTGAGTATCACCGCCGGCCTGGACCTGAACCAGTTGTTGCGCACGTTGCACCACCAGTGTTTGCAGGTCATGCCGGCTGACATCTTCTATGTCGCCCTCTATGAGGAGGCCAGCGGGATTGTCCAGTTGCCGTTGTATTTCGAGGGGGAATATCTATCGGGTCTGGTATTTGATGTCCAGGCAACGGAAGGGTTGATCAACGTGGTGCTCTCTTCGCGTCGCACCCTCTACCTGCCAGACACGGCAGCCGAGGCTACCCAGCCTGCGCCAAAACCGCTGACCTCTCCCGGCGGTGTGCAGGGACGCTCCTACGTGGGAGTCCCTTTGATCGCCCGGGATAACGTGATCGGCGTTTTGTCGGTACAGAGTTACCAGCCCAACGCTTACACCCGCAGCCAGATTCGCTTGCTGGAAAGTATCGCGGTCCAGGCCGCTATTGCCATTGAAAACGCCCGTCTCTACGCCGAGGTGCAACGCCTGGCTATTGTGGATGAACTGACAGGAGTGTACAACTATCGCGGCCTGCTCGAATTCGGGCGCCGCGAGGTGGAACGGGCGCGCCGCTTTAACCGCCCGCTGACCGCCGCTTTCCTGGATGTCAACGACTTCAAAACCTTCAATGACCGCTACGGCCACGCCACGGGCAACCTTGTCTTGCGCCAGGTGGCCGATTGGCTGCGCGGTACGTTGCGCTCCGTGGATATCGTCACGCGCTACGGAGGGGACGAGTTCGTGATCCTGTTCCCCGAAACCGATCTGGAGATGGCCGGCGCGGCCATTCTGCGTCTCTGCGAAGAGATTCGCGCCACGCAAATACCGACCTCGCAAGGGAATCTCAGCGTATCGCTTTCAGCAGGTCTGGCAGAATTAAGCGACGACATGGCCGACTTGCTGGCGCTGGTGGATTGCGCGAATCGCGCCGAACGCGCCGCCAAGCATCAGCAGTTGGGGGTTGTGGCCTGGTTCGGGGCGAAAAAAGGCTTGCTCCCCCTGTCACCCGCTTCCAACCACAATGCGATAAAGTAACTTGTGCAGGCTTTTATCGTTGCCGTCGCTGACGACTGTCACCCGCTTCCAACCACAATGCGATAAAGTAACCGTCCGTTCGGCGCGCCTGGCAACCTCCCATGATCCTCGCCCCAGCGATCACCGAAAAAGAGCAACTACCTCGACACCGTTATATTTCAGCATAGTTGTCATGGCGAGGGCGCTCTTTGCCCAAAGGAATCTCCTCGCGAGTCTCACGAACGTTCTTATTGCTTCTGTGGAACTTGAGACTGCTTCGCCGCCTTCGGCGGCTCGCAATGACGCGGGTGGGCAGGTAGTTACAAAAGACTGATGTTCTCGAGTGGCTCTGTAGTAAAGCCTTTTTTACCCCACACAGGCCAGAAAGCCCCCAAAGCCTACTGCTCCCCGAAAAACAATTCCCACCACAGGCGCCAGTCAGGCCAGGCGGGAGTTGGCGATGACAGAATGCCCGCCGGAGTTGGGGTAATATTCTCAGGCGGCACGAGGATCACCAGATGCTCCCCCTGCCGCACCCACCGTCCTTCCTCGTAAGCCCATCGTTCCACGGCTTCATCGGAGGTGGCGTAGGCCACGCGCGTCAGCAAAGCTTCCTGCGTGTGCATGACTGCCGTGCCGCTGGCGCGCACCTTCTCCAGTTGCCCGCTCAGACGATGCAAATCGCTCAGACGGCGGTTGAAATCGAACAGCAAAACAATGGCCAGCACTATGCCGACAGCAATGCCGATTTGCTTCCCTTGAACCCGCGCGCGCAATGCTTTCACATCTCTATCTTACCATTTTCTACGCAGAATCAAAAGGCCTGCTCACTCTGGCAGGCCTGCTGTGCCGAAGGTGGGATTTGAACCCACACGAGGGAACCCTCACTACGCCCTGAACGTAGCGCGTCTGCCAATTCCGCCACTTCGGCAACCGGTTTCGTTCGCAGGAATTATTGTATCCAAATCCAGTATTTTGTCAACCTTTCCGCACCTGGCGTTATAATGAAAGGTCATGGTTCTACTCGAACGTCTGGCATCCTTACCTGCCTTTCAGAATCTGGTGACTGCCTGCCGCGCCCGGCAACGGCGGCCTGGTCTGGGCCTGCCACGCCCAGCACGCTTGCCGGTACTGGCGGCATTGCAGCAGGCACTGCAACAGCCCGTGCTGCTGATCGCTGACCGGGCCGACCACGCCCTGCAGCTCTATGACGAACTGGCCTTCTGGCTGCCGCGGGGGCAACGATGGCTCTTTTCCGAACCGGCGCCGCTGTTCTACGAAGAAGGGGTTTGGGGCACCACCACACGTCAGCAGCGATTGCAGGCGTTAATTGCCCTGATCGGCTACCATCTGCCCTGGCTGGAACCCCCGACCACGCCGCCGGTCATTGTGACCTCGGCGCGCGCCCTGATGACGCGTACCATGCCGCGCCGCGATTTCCTGAAAGCCAGCCGCTTGCTACGCAGCGGACAGAGCATCGCTTTAACTTCGCTGCTGGAACATGGTCTGCGCCTGGGATACCAGCCGGCCGATACCGTCCTCGAACCCGGCCAGATTGCCCATCGCGGCGGTTTGCTGGACATCTGGCCGCCTGCCGAACCCGCGCCGGTACGCCTGGAGTTTTTCGGCGAAGAAATCGAGACCATCCGCCGTTTCGACCCGGCCTCGCAACGTACCATCGAGAGACTCGCCGCCCTCCTCGTGACGCCGGCGCGCGAGTACCTTCTGCCTGAGAGCGGCTCCTTCCCCACCACAATCTCCGAGTTCCATATCCCCCTCCTGCATCCGCTCGCCTCCAGTCTTCTGGACTACCTGCCCGATGGCGCGCTGGTGTTGATTGACGACCTCAGCCTGCTGGAAAGCACTGTGGCCGAGATTGAAGCCCAGGCCATCCAGTTACGCGCCGAATCCATCGCCGAGGGAGTGCTGGCAGAAGATTACCCCATCCCTTACTTCTCCTGGAGTGAACTGGTCGACTCCCTGCAACAACACCCGACGCTGGAACTGGGTTATTCCACTGCCGAGACGAACCCGACAGATCAACCGGCCTCCCCCTCCCTGGCCGCCTGCTTCGGCCCTCTGGAACGGTTCGGGGGACGGTTGAAACCGTTCCTCGACTACCTTGCCGATTGGCTCACGAAAGGCGACACGGTAGTGGTCGTCTCACGCCAGGCCGCGCGCCTCGCGGAACTCTGGGCCGAGCGAGGGGCGGAAGATTTACGCGGCCGCGCCCCCCAATTCCTGGAAGCATCGCTTTCCGGCGGTTGGGTGCTCCAGGACGAAACCGTGCCGGCCACCTGCCTGATTACCGATTCCGAGATCTTCGGCTGGGAACGCCCGCAGCCGCGTCAGCGTCCACAGCCGCTGGCCGAGACGCCCGAAGCCATGTACGCCGATCTGCGGCCGGGCGATTGGGTGGTTCACGTGGACCACGGCATCGGTCGCTTCGTCGGTCTGGTGCAGCGCACCCTCGAGGGCCAGGCGCGCGAATTCCTGTGCATCGAGTATAAAAACGGCGCTCAGGTCTATGTGCCGGTTTACCAGGCCGACCGGCTGACGCGCTACGTTGGCCCCGATTCTTCACCGCCGGCGCTGGCCAGTTTGGGGACGCCAGAATGGCCAGAGGCCAAGAGGCGAGCGCGCGCCGCGGTGCAGGAAGTCGCCGCCGAACTGCTCAACTTATATGCCCATCGTCAACTGGCAAAAGGGTTCGCCTTCGCCCCAGATACCCCCTGGCAAAGCGAACTGGAAGCCTCCTTTCCATACGTCGAGACGGAGGACCAGATCAAGGCGCTGGAAGACATCAAGCGAGATATGGAATCGCCCCGCCCGATGGACCGGCTGCTCTGCGGCGACGTAGGCTATGGCAAGACCGAGGTGGCACTGCGGGCGGCGTTCAAAGCGGTGATGAGCGGCAAACAGGTAGCCGTGCTGGTGCCAACCACCGTGCTGGCCCAGCAACATTACGATACGTTCCGCCAGCGACTGGCCGCTTTTCCGGTAAGCGTGGAGATGCTTTCCCGCTTCCGCACCCCGCGCGAACAGGAACAGATTCTGTATGGCCTGGCCGTCGGCGCCATTGACATTGTCATCGGCACCCATCGCCTGATTCAGCCAGATGTGCAATTCAAAGACCTCGGCCTGGTTATCATTGATGAAGAACAACGCTTTGGCGTAACGCACAAAGAGTACCTGAAGAAACTGCGCACCGAAGTAGATGTGCTCACCCTGACGGCCACGCCCATTCCGCGCACGCTCTACATGGCACTGACCGGCGTGCGGGATATTTCCAGCCTGACCACTCCCCCGGAAGAACGCCTGCCGGTAGTTACCCACATTGGCCCCTACTCGCCGAAACTCGTCCGCCAGGCCATCCTGCGCGAACTGGAACGCGGCGGCCAGGTCTTCTTTGTCCACAATCGCGTCCAGACCATCGGCGCGATGCGCATGCATCTGGAGAAACTTGTTCCCGAAGCGCGCCTCGCCGTTGCCCATGGTCAAATGCCCGAACAGGAACTGGCGCAGGTCATGCGCCGTTTTACCGCCGGCGAGGTGGATGTGCTGCTGGCAACGTCCATCATCGAATCCGGGCTGGATATTCCCAATGCGAATACGCTCATTGTCGATCGCGCCGATACCTTCGGCCTGGCGCAACTGTACCAGTTACGCGGTCGCGTTGGGCGGGGCGCGGTGCGCGCCTATGCCTATTTCTTCCGCCATCGCAAACTGCCGCCCACGCCGGAAGGTCAGGAACGGCTGGAAATCCTGGCCGAGCATTCTCAACTGGGCGCCGGTTTCTCGATTGCCATGCGCGATCTGGAAATGCGCGGGGCCGGCGAACTGCTTGGCACGCGCCAGTCTGGCCACATCGCGGCGGTTGGCTTCCACCTGTATACGCGCCTGTTGGCGGCCGCCGTGCGCAACCTGCGACAGGCGCGCGGCCTGTCCGAGCCGTCCTCCGAAACAGCGTTGCTGAACACCGGCGATGGTCTGCCGGTCAACGTGGAACTGCCGCTGCCGGCCGGCATCCCAGAAACCTACGTCCCCGACGCGCAGTTGCGGCTGCGCCTCTACCGCCGCCTGGCCGATGTGACGGATGAGGCGGCCCTCGACGCTCTGGCCGAAGAGTTCGCCGACCGCTTTGGCCCCTTGCCGGAAATGGTGAATAACCTGTTCTACCAGATGCGCGTCAAACTGCGCGCCGAACGGGCCGGCCTGGCCTCGGTCAACATGGAAGGCGGACAGATTGTCCTGCGCTACCCACCGCCGCCGGAAGGCACGCCGCCGCGCCGTCTCCCCGATTTGGGGCCTGAGGTACGCGGCGGTAAAAACGCCTACTGGTGCACCTTCAGCAAAGCGGCAGACTGGCGCGAACGTTTGCTGGCCACGCTGGAACGCTGCGCCCCCGCGCCGCCTCGCCTTTGACATTCTGACTGCCTGCGGCTAAAATGAACAAAGCAGTTCAAGAGATGAAACGGAAAACGTGAAGCGAAAAAAATCCGGGTTCATCCGTGGCCTGTTTCCAATTCAAAGTCCAACGAGAAATAGAAGGGAAAAGCGAGAGGATATGAGCAGATGGCCTGGGAAATACGTCATTGGCCTGACCGGCAACATTGCGACCGGCAAGAGCGTGGTGCGCAAAATGCTGGAACACCTGGGCGCCTACGGCATTGACGCCGACGCGCTGGCGCACCGGGCAATCGCCAAAGGCGCGCCGGGTTATCAACCCGTCATTGACATCTTCGGCAAATGGATTCTGGACGCGCAAGGAGAAATTGACCGCTCCAAACTCGGCAGGCTGGTCTTCAACGATCCCGAAGCCCTGAAGCAGCTGGAGACCGTGGTTCACCCGCTGGTTGAACAGGCCATTGACCTGATGATTCAACGCGCTCGACAGCCGGTGGTAGTCATTGAGGCCATCAAATTGCTGGAAGGGAAACTGGCCCCCGCCTGCGATTCCATCTGGGTCACTACGGCGCCGCCGGCGGTTCAACAGCAACGTCTGATGGAAAAACGCGGTCTGAGCGCCGAGGAAGCCCTGCAGCGCATCCATGCCCAATCCCCTCAAGAGCAAAAAATCGCCGCCGCGCAGGTCGTGATTCAAAACAGTGGCTCGTTTGAGGAGACCTGGAAGCAAGTCGTGGCCGCCTGGAAGAACATTGCGCCCATGCCTGAGGCGACCACAACCGTGACGAAAAAAGCGGAGGCCGGCGAACTGACCGTCCAGCGCGGACGGCCGCGCGATTCAGCCGAAATAGCCGCCTTTATCAGCCGCGTCAGCAAGGGAGCACGTACGCTCACCGCGGAGGATGTCATGGCCGCCTTCGGCGAAAAGGCATTTCTCCTCCTTCGTTCGGGCCAACAACTGGTCGGACTGGCCGGCTGGCAGGTAGAGAATCTGGTCGCGCGGACCACCGATATTTACGTGGATGATGGCGTGCCGCTACCCGCAGCGCTGCGGGCGCTGGTGACCGAAGTGGAAAACGCCTCGCGCGAACTGCAATGCGAGGTCTCGTTGATTTTCATCCCGCCGCAACTGGCAGGCGAGGAGACAGTCTGGAAAGAACTGGGCTACGAGCGCCGCGCGCCGCGCGCGCTGGGAGTCCGCGCCTGGCAGGAGGCGGCCCTCGAATCCATGCCGGCCAGCACGCTGATGCTCTTCAAGCAATTGCGTCAAGATCGCGTCCTGCGTCCGATTTAACCCCTGCCGCCTCTTCAGGCAACGTGCGGTAGAGAGGTCTTCTCTGGTTCAAGGCCTGGCACTGTGACCGACTTCCTGAGCGAACTGTTTTTCATTTTCCAGCGCTTCACCTGGCTAAGCCTGCTGGACGTTCTGCTGGTAGCGTCCATTTTCTTCGGCCTGCTCTATCTGGTGCGCGATACGCAGGCGATGATGTTACTGCGCGGCATCATTTTCATCGTTTTCTTCATCCTGTTGCTGACCAGTCTGGTAAACCTGCCGGCCTTTTCCTGGCTGGCGCGCACGGCGCTGCCGGGCATTCTGATTGCCATCCCGGTCATTTTTGCGCCGGAAATTCGGCGCGCTCTGGAGCGCCTCGGTCGCGCCGGCACCCTGTTGCCGGGACGGCGCCTGCCGAATCACACGCCGGCGCAGGTGATCCACGCCGTGGTGGAGGCCAGCGAACGTCTCGCCGCGCGCCGCCACGGCGCGCTGATCGTCCTCCAGCGGCACGACAGCCTGGAAGAATACACGCGCAGCGGCGTGCCCCTGCAGGCCCAGGTGACCGCCGAATTGTTGATGCAGATTTTCTATCCCAACACCCCGCTCCATGATGGCGCGGTGATCATTCAAGGCGACCGGATTGTGGCGGCGGCCTGCGTCATGCCGCTCTCGACCAGCGGCGCGCTGGCCTCGGCGCCAAGTCAACAGATGGGATTGCGCCACCGCGCCGCCCTCGGCATCTCCGAAGCCAGCGACGCCGTCGCCGTGGTCGTCTCGGAAGAGACCGGCATCATCTCCGTCACCCATAGCGGAAGGATGATTCGCCGCCTCGACCCGCCGCGTCTGGAAAATATCCTCGAGGCCTTCTATGGCGCGGAGCGCACACCTCCTTCACCCAACTTCTTCAAGCGCGCCTTTCCTTTCCTCTTCTCCAAGCGGGAGCCATGACCATGTGGCGATGGATAGCGACCAACCTGCGCCTCTTCCTCATGGCGCTCATCCTGGCAATCGCCGTCTGGGTTTCGGCAGTGACTGCCGCCGATCCCGACGAGACACGCCTCTACCCGGCAGCCATCCCTGTTGAATATGTGGGGCAGGATTCCTCGCTGGTGCTGACCAGCGCGCCCCCCGCCTCGGCGCAGGTAACCCTGCAAGCGCCGCGCTCGGTTTGGGAAAAGTTGATTGCCCAGAAAAATGCCGTGCGCGTCATCGTTGACCTGACCGGCCTGGACGCCGGCCCACACACGGTAAACGTGCGCGTTCAGGTCAGTCTGCGACCGGTACGCGTCGTCTCGGTCACGCCCGCGACGCTCGACCTGACGCTCGAACCGCTGGTCACGCGCACGCTGGCGGTGGACGTCACCCTGAGCGGCGAGGCGGCCACCGGCTATCTGGCCGGCGAACCGACGGCGCAGCCGGCTATGGTGACCGTGGCCGGGCCGCAGTCCTTGATGGAACGCCTCGCCGCGGTGCGCGCCATCCTCGACCTGAGCGGCGCACGGCAGAACCTCGAAAGCACTGTCTCCGTTCAGGCCGTGGATGTCAGCGACCAGCCGTTGAATGGTCTGACCGTTTACCCACCCCAGGTTACGGTCTCGGTGCCGGTCGTCCAGCAGGGCGGCTACCGCGATCTGGCCGTCAAGGTGGTGGTGCAGGGACGGGTTGCCAGTGGTTATCGCCTGACCAGTATCTCGGTCTTCCCGCCTGTAGTCACCGTGCGCGCCCAGGACCCACAACTGGTCAATGCCCTGCCCGGCTATATCGAAACCGAACCTCTTGACCTGACCAATGCCAGCGCCAATTTCGAGGTGCCGCTGGCCCTGATTTTGCCGAACGGGATTTCCGTAGTCGGCGAACCGCGCGTGCTGGTTCAGGTAGGCATTATGCCCATAGAAGGTAGCCTGACGCTGACAGGCCGCCCGGTGGAAATCGTCAACCTGAAAGACGGCCTGCAAGCGCGAATCTCGCCGCAATTTGTGGATGTGATTCTGACCGGGCCGTTGCCGATGCTGGACGCGCTGCGCCTTTCCGATGTGCGCGTGGTCATTGACCTCGAGGGATTGGAAGCCGGCACCTATCAATTGCAGCCCAGGGTGGAAATAACCATCGAGGGCGTGAAGGTAGAATCCCTCCTGCCGGAAACGGTTGAAGTAACCATCTCGCCTGCTGCGTAAGGCCGTAAAATGGTGACGAAACCGGTTGTCGCTCTGGTCGGTCGCCCCAACGTGGGCAAAAGCACGCTCTTCAACCGCCTGATTGGTCAGCGTCTGGCCATCGTGGACGAGACGCCCGGCACAACGCGCGATCGGCTAGTGGCCGAAGCAGAGTGGAACGGGCGGCCCTTTGACCTCGTGGACACCGGCGGCATTGACCCCAGCGAGGGAGGGCGCACGCCGCTTTCGACAGGTTCGGCGAATTTCATCCCCGCCATCCGTCAACAGGCGCTCATGGCCGTGCGCGAGGCGGACGCCGTGCTGTTCCTGACCGACGGCGAGGCCGGCGTCACGCCGCCCGACCGCGAAGTGGCCGAGATTCTGCGTCGCCACCAGCGCCTGGTGGATGGCGCCCCCTGGCCGCCGATCTTCCTCGTCGTCAACAAATGCGAGACCCCGCGCCTGCGCGCCGCCGCAACGCAATTCTATGAACTGGGGCTGGGCGATCCCTATCCCATTTCCGCCCTGCACGGTCTGGGAATCGGCGATTTGCTCGATGCTCTGGTCGCCATCTTCCCAACGCAGGAGGCAGAAGAGGCAGACGAATCGGTCAAGATTGCCATCGTCGGCAAACCAAACGCCGGCAAATCCAGTTTGCTCAACCGCCTGGTAGGGGAAGAACGCGCCATCGTCAGCCCCATCCCCGGCACCACCCGCGACGCGATTGATACGCATCTGGAATACGACGGCGTGCCCATCACGTTGATTGACACCGCCGGCATACGCCGCCGCGGCAAGATCGAGCCGGGCGTGGAAAAGTACAGCGTCCTGCGCGCGCTCAAAGCCATCGAACGCGCCGATGTCGTCTTGCTGGTGGTGGACGCCCAGGCCGGCATTACCGCTCAGGATACCCATATCGCTGGCTTTATCCTCGACGCCTGGAAATCGTGCGTGGTGCTCGTAAACAAATGGGATGCCGTGCCCAAAGACAGTCAGACCATGGAGGCATACAGCCAGCAGGTGCGGCAGGCGCTCAACTTCATGGATTACGTGCCGTTGCTTTTCATCTCCGCCAAAACCGGGCAGCGGGTGGATCAGGTGCTGCCGCTGGCGCTGCGCGTGCAGGAGGAGCGTCTGGCGCGCATTGCCACGTCCCATTTGAACAAAATCCTGCTGGAGGCGCAAGACGCCTATCCTCCGCCAGGCCACGCGGGGCGACAGTTAAAAATTTACTACGCCTCGCAGGTGCGGGTTGACCCGCCAACCTTCGTGCTACACGTCAACGATGCCCGCCTGTTGCACTTCTCCTACCAGCGCTACCTGGAAAACCGCTTGCGCGCCGCATATGGTTTCCTGGGCACCCCCATCCGCATCCTCGCCGAAGGCCACAAAAAGAAAGGCTCGCGGAAGGAACAATAGAGAGAGACGCTTTGGGAGTATGCCATGAGCAGAAAGATTGTCAACCCGCGCGGTCATGCCTGGGTCAACGCGCGCCGTGCCGTGCAGTATTTGAGCCTGATTGCCTTTCTGTCGTTGTTCCTGATGACGCGTCAGGGTGGCTGGGACGGTGCTACCGTCAACCTTCCCTTGCGTCTGGATCCGTTAGCCATGCTGGCGCACTCGCTGGCCGGTCGTACCCTGTTGAGCGGCGCGACCCTGGCGCTGCTCACCATCCTGCTCACGCTCATCGCCGGGCGTGCCTGGTGCGGCTGGCTCTGCCCCCTCGGCACCATCCTCGATTTGTTTCCGTTGAAGGGGTTGCGCGGCAAACGTCGCCCGCCGGCCGAATCCTGGCGTAAATTGAAGTACCTCCTGTTGGTCGCCATCCTCACCCTGGCGTTTTTCGGCAACCTGACGCTGCTGGCGTTCGATCCGCTGACCCTGCTGCTCCGCTCGTTGACGACTGCCATCTGGCCGGCGCTCGACCGCGCCGTGAGCCTGCTCGAGCAGGGAATGGTACGCCTGCCTTTCCTCGTCCGACCGGTGCTCTGGTTCGACAGCCATCTCCGGCCCTCGCTCCTGCCCAGCGCGCCGGCGTTTTTCAAGGATGCCCTCCTGTTCGGTGGGCTGTTCGTCGCCATCATCGCCCTGAACGGACTGGCGGAACGTTTCTGGTGCCGTTACCTGTGTCCGCTGGGCGGTCTGCTCGGCTGGTTGAGTAAAATCGCTCTCTTCCGCCGCACACTCAAGGGAGAATGTCCGGGGTGTGTGTTATGCAGCACTGCCTGCCCCACCGGCACCATTGACCCGGCGCGGAACTACGCCAGCGACCCGTCCGAGTGCACCCTGTGCCTGGCCTGCCTGGAGAGTTGTCCGCGCGGCCAGACCACCTTCACAGCCCGCTGGCCACAGCCGCAATGGAACACCTACGATCCGGGGCGGCGGGCGTTCCTCACTACGGTTGGCGTCAGCGCGGCCGCGCTGGCCCTGGGAAAGAGCGGCCTGCTGGCAAAACGTGCATCGCCTTTCCTGCTTCGTCCGCCAGGGACACCACTGGTCAACGATGACCTCCTGGCCCTGACGCGCTGCATCCGTTGTGGCGAGTGCGTGCGCGTTTGCCCGACCAATGCCCTTCAGCCGGCAGTGTTGGAAGCCGGACTGGAAGGCTTTGGGTCACCGGTGCTCATCCCACGCCTGGGGTACTGTGACTACGAATGCAACGCCTGTGGTCAGGTATGCCCGACACAGGCCATTCCTCCCCTGCCCCTGGCCGAGAAGAAACGACAGGTCATCGGCAAAGCCTATATTGACGAACAACGTTGTCTGGCCTGGGCCGATGGGATAGCCTGTACGATTTGCGTTGAGATGTGTCCGCAAAAGGCAATCCACCTGCCGGGGCACGGCAATGGAGGGCGCGGTCGGGGACGCGAGCAGAATGCCGCCGGGCCGGTCGTCCGCCGCGAGGCCTGTATTGGCTGCGGCCTGTGTGAGTACAAATGCCCGGTCAGCGGGGAAGCGGCGATCCGCGTCTATGCCTCGGACGTCGCATTATCCTTTTGAATGTCGATGAACGCGCTCACCCCCAGAGCACGCCTGCGTCTGGCCACACCGCTCTGGCCGGTTGTGACGGCCCTGTTGCTCCTGTTGCAACTGTTCTGGCCGGCTCGCGCCTGGATGACCCTGTTGCTTATCCTGGGCGGGGGCTGGCTGGTGGGGTTTTTCTGGGCGCATTCGCTGCAGCGCAGCCTGCTCTTGCGGCGGGAGATGCGCTACGGCTGGGCGCAAGTCGGCGACCGGCTGGAGGAACGCTTTACCGTTTTCAATCCGGGTTGGGCGCCGGCCCTCTGGCTGGAAATCGAGGATCACTCGACACTGCCCCATTATCAGGCCGGGCGGGTAACTGCCGTGTGGGGTCGTACGCAAACGGTCTGGAAAGTCGAGCAGGTCTGCACCCGGCGCGGGCTGTATACCCTCGGCCCGGCTACCCTGCACGCGGCAGATCCGCTGGGGATCTATGCCGTAGAGGTCCGCGCGCCGGAAACCCTCGCCTTACTGGTCTTGCCGCCTGTTTTCCCCCTGCCAGCGGTGACTATCGCGCCCGGCGGACAGGCAGGGGAGGGGCGACGCGCGCGCCGTTCGGCGCTGGAGAGTACCGTCAGCGTGGAAACGGTGCGCGAGTACGTGGCCGGCGATCCGCTCAAGGCGATTCACTGGCCGACTTCGGCGCGGCGGGAGGCGCTCTACGTGCGCCAGTTTGACCATACCCCGGCCAGCGACTGGTGGATCTTTCTCGACCTGGAAGCGGCGGTGCAGGCCGGCAGCGGCGACGATTCCACAACCGAACACGGGATCATCCTGGCCGCCTCGCTGGCCGATTTAGGCTTGCGGCGCGGCCACCCCGTTGGCCTGGTAACTTGTGGGCAGGAACTGGTCTGGCTACCGCCGGCCTGTCATTCAGGACAACTGCTGTCCATTTTGCGCGCGCTGGCCGTCCTCCAGAACGGTCAGGAGTCCTTGAGCGCGCTGCTCAAACAGGCGCAGCCTTCTCTCCAGCGCGGCGCGAGCGTGATTCTCATCACGCCCAACGTGACCGCCGACTGGCTTGCGCCGTTGACGCGCCTGCTGCGCGCCTCCATCGCCCCCAGCGTTTTCCTGCTTGACCCGCGCTCATTCGGCGGCGAGGCGGATGCCAGCGGTGCGATGGCCCTGTTGCACGACTACCAGATTGCCTGCACGCTGGTCAGGCGTGAACTGCTCAACCGCTTTCCCGCGCCCGGCCAGGAAGGGCAATGGGAGTGGCGCATTGTCGGCCCCGGCAAGGCGGTGCCGGTGCGCAAACCGCGCGATACAGGCTGGAGGAAACTGGGATGAACGCGCCTGCGTTTCGCCTGATACGCTGGCTGGCGCGCCGTTTTGGCGCCGAGACGCTCCTGCAATGGAGTCTGCTCTGGCTGGCGCTGGGGGTGATCATGGCCGGCCTGGCGCGCATGGTACCGGCTGTCAGGCAGGCCGGCGCTTTCTGGATTCTTTTGCTCGGCGTGGGAACCGGCTGCTTGTTGGCGCGAGGCCGCTGGCGCGGCTGGCTGGCCGCTCCCGCGGCCATGCTGATCGGCGCCCTGGGGCTGTTGTTGACTACCGGCCGCCTGGCAAAGCCAACCGGCGCGGTGCTGCTCGCCCTGATGACCGTTCTGCGTCAGGGAAAAGAGGGGTTGCCACTTTTGAGCGAACGTTGGGGGGACTTTCTGGATCATCTGGCAACCTTGATGAGCCGCTTTGCGCTCTGGTTTCAGGTGGCGCGCAGCGGCAATGTCATTCTCGATCCGCTGGTCACCGCCCTCCTGTGGGGCATGGGCTTGTGGCTGATGACCGTCTGGGCGGCGTGGTGGATGCAGCGTCGAAGCGCGGCTCTGACGGCGCTCTTGCCGGCTCTGGCCGTGTTGGCGTTCGTCGGTTACTATACGGGCACGCGAGACGCATACCTCTACCTCGCGCTGGCAGGCGGGGCGCTGGTCCTCTTGCAGGGGTTGGGCGGTTACCGGCAAGCCCTGCAACGCTGGGTGCGCGCCCGCCTCGATCGCGCCGACATCGAGGGAGAACTGGCGTTCGCCGTGGTCGGCCTGGCGGTGCTGTTGATGACAACGGGCGGCCTGTTGCCGTCCATTTCTCTCCGCGAGATCGCCGAGCGCATTCAGGACATGCTGGAGGCGCGGCGCAACGAGGAACTGGCGCGTTCGTTGGGACTGGAACAAACACCGGTCGCCGCGGGCGCCAGACGCAGCGGTGGCACCATGCGCACAGAAACCCTGCTCATCCAGGGCGCGCCTCAACTTTCCCAGACCGTTATCCTGTATGTGCAGGTGGCCGGCTATCAACCTCTGCCGCCTGCCGCGCGGCTTTATGGTCACGTGCGTGATACCGCGCCGCGTTATTACTGGCGAGCGCAGACGTTCGAACGCTACAATGGTCGTGGCTGGACCTCGCTCTATGCTACCGAAGAGGCGTTCGCCGCCGGCGAGTCTCTCTGGCCGCAGGAGGGCGCAACGCCGCCTGGCCTGCAGCGGACTTACCAGACTGTTGAACGCCTCACCGGGGACGACGTTCTGGTTTTCGCCGGGACGCTGGTGAGCGTCAATCAACCCTATCACGTCTGGTGGCGCGCGGCAGGCGATATGGTGGAAGCACACAGCGAGGCGCAACGATACGAAGTCACCACCCTTCTGCCGGACGTAACCGTGGCGCAGTTGCGTCAGGCCGGCACAGAATATCCGCCGGGCATTGTGACGCGTTACCTGCAATTGCCCGAAAACCTGCCCTCACGGGTACGTGACGTGGCCCTCGACCTGACCGCCCTCCAACCTACCCCCTACGATAAAGCCGTTGCCATCGAAACGTATCTGCGCGGCTTTCCTTATGATGAGACCGCCCCGGCGCCGCCGCCCAACCGCGACGCGGTAGATTATTTCCTGTTTGACCTGCAACGGGGCTACTGCAACTACTATGCGACGGCGATGGTCGTGCTGGCACGCGCCGCCGGCCTGCCGGCCCGCCTGGTGACCGGTTACTCCAGTGGAATCTTTGACGAGGCCAGCCATCGCTTCGTCGTGGTTGCGGCCAACGCCCATGCCTGGGCGGAAATCTATTTTCCCGGCATCGGCTGGGTAGAGTTTGAGCCGACAGCCGCCCTGGCGCCTATTGAGCGACCGTTGGGGGAGGCCAGCCTTGCCTCGTCCGTGCCGGTGCCGCAGCCAATGGAAAGAGGCGGTTCGCCACAGGCCATTCTGCGACGCGTCTGGCTGGCGCGCCTGCGACGGTATAGCGGCTGGCTGGCGCTGGGCGTCCTGGCGCTGGTTGGGCTTTACCGGCTGCTCGCCTACGGGTGGCTTTATCTGCTCCCGCCATCCCAGACGTTGCGCGTGCTTTATCGCCGCCTCTACCGCCTGGGGCAACGCTTCGGCATCCGCCTGACCGCCGGAGGAACGCCGCATGAATTCGCCGCCCGTCTGAGCGCGCGTCTGCGCCCGTCCTGGCCTTTTGCGCCTCTTCAGGCCGCGTTCGAGGCCGATTTGCACCGCCTGACCGAACTGTACGCGCGCGTGCTCTACGCGCCGCGCCCCCTGAATCGACGTGAACAACGCGCTGCCGTGCACCTCTGGCTGCGTCTGCGCCATAGGTTACGGGCCCTCCGCCGCGCCTGACCGGATAGGCGGCTAGCGGCTCATGCCGAGCCAGTTCAGGGAATAGTGACCGGCATAAGCAAAGAACAACATCTTCAGCAATTGCCCCAGCCAGCAAAACAGGAGAAAGCGCCACAGCGGCATTTTCACGATGCCGGCGGCAATGCCGGCAATGTCGAAGACCGGGTTGGGAATGGCCGCCAGCAGGAGAATGGCATAAGGCCCATACGTTTGCACCCAGTGCGCAACACGCTGTTGCTTCTCGCCGCTGCCAATCACCGCTCTGCCGCTAAAGCCGGCCAGATAGCCGCTCAATTCACCCAGGGCGCCGCCGAGCGAGGCGGCCAGCGCCACCCCCCACGGGTGAAAAACGTTCCCCATTGCAAAGACGACGGCCACGCCGGGCGCGGGCAGGAAGATGGTGGCGTTCGCCAGCAACGCCAGCAGAAAGATACCGGGATAGCCGTAAATGGCCAGCTGCTCCGCCTGCTCGCGCACACGGTACAGATACAGCGTCAGCGCCAGAATGGCCAGCAACGTCAGCACACGCAGGACGGTCAGGAGAGGGCGCGCGCGCGGCCTGGACGCGCCTGACGGCGCGTCACCTTCCGCCGTTCGCCATCGCCCTCGGCAGACAACCTTCCCGGACGCAT
>DAOTVX010000004.1:0-1959 GCA_034436275.1 Anaerolineales bacterium
GACAGGCTGAAAGTCTGTCCTACTCCAGGCGGTATTTTTCTTCGGCCAGGCGGTAGAGCGGCCGCCAGAACAGACGGTTGATCAGCACCACGGTCAGCACCATGCTGAGGGTGGCTGCCAGCAGAAGCGGGTAATTTCCGTCGGCGGTGGCCTGCGAGATGAGCGCGCCCAGGCCGGTGGTGGTGAGCGTCTGCCCGCCGAATTGTTCGTACTCGGCCACGATGCTGGCGTTCCAGGCGCCGCCGCTGGCCGTGATGCCGCCGGTGACAATGTAGGGGAAGATGGCCGGCAAAATCAACGTCCGCCAGCGCGCCCAACCTTTCAGGCCCATCAGCGCCGAGGTGTACTTCAGGTCCTGCGGAATGGCGCTCGCCCCGGCGATGATATTGAACAGCAGGTACCACTGCGTGCCCATCAGCATCAGGAAGACGGCTGAAATGTCCAGGCCGCCGGTCAGATGGATGACCAGCAGCAGGAAAACGGGAAAAATGGCCGTGGCCGGCACCGAGGCGGTCACCTGGACGATGGGCTGGAGCACGGCGGCGAGGCGCTGATTCGTCCCGATGGCGACCCCGACCGGAATCGTCCAGAGCAGGGCGATGAACAGGGAGACGGCCACCCGCAGCAGGGTCGCCAGCGTGCCGAGGAGAATCTTGCCCCACGCGGCGAGGGGCAGCGCGGCGAGCATTTGCGCGGCGCGCACTCCGCCGTAGAGCAGCAGTCCGCCCAGGAGCAGATTGAGCAGGATGCTCAGCCAGTTGCGTTTGCGGGCAGCCTCATCCGGCATTCGCATTGGGGAGCGGCGAATCAGCCAGGCGTCGAGGCGTTCGCCCAGCGGAGCCAGCAACCGTCCCAGGGCGTTCATCAGCGCCGAGTTGTGCAGGGCATTGTAGAACCAGGAAGTCGGCGGCTGATCGCTTTCCGTCATCTCCAGTTTGAAGCGGTCGGCCCAGGCCAGAAGCGGACGCCAGACGAACTGGTCGAGGAGGACGATGGTCAGGATGAGTGTCCCGATGCCCCACAGGATGGCGCGCGTGTCGCCCTGGTTGGCGGCTTCCTGCAGGTAGGCGCCCAACCCCGGCAGGCGGAAGTCGCGCGCGCCGACGGTGAAGATTTCTGCCGCCATGAGGAAGAACCAGCCCCCCGCCCACGACATCATGCTGTTCCAGAGAAAACTGATGGTACTAAAGGGAAATTCCAGCCGCTTGAAGCGCAGCCAGGCGTTCAGGCGGAAGATGTCACTGGCCTCGCGCAGTTCTTTGGGAATGGTGGTGAGCGACTGATACCAGCCAAAGGTCAGGTGCCAGGCCTGACTGGTGAAGATAAGCACGATGGAGGCCAGTTCGACAGCGACTTTTTGCGGCAGGATGGCGCTCAAACTGAGCAGGACGACCGGCAGGAAGGAGAGAATCGGTACGCTCTGGAGCACGTCCAGCAGAGGCATCAGCACCCGTTCGGCGCGGCGGTTGTAGGCGGCGGCGCGCCCGTAGAGCAGGGCAAACAGCGCGGAGAGGGCGTATGCGGCGGCCATGCGACCGGTGGACAGCAGCGCGTACCAGGGCAGGACGCGCGGCTCCAGACGGATGGTCGGGCCTTGAATCTCGGCGGGAGCGTTGAAAGCCAGGCGGACGCCGCCGTAAAGCAGGACGGCGATGAGCAGCAACGCCGCCGCGTCGCCCCAGGTGAAGAGGCGCTGCATGCGTTCTTTGGGAGGAAGGATGTTCGCGAAGAGTCCCATGCCGTCTCCTGAAGTGATTTGTTTGCGCAAAATGAATTCTGCATTACGTTACACACGCAAAGCCCCGCGCCGGTTCGAGCGCGGGGCAGGAGACAGCCAGAGGGCAGGCAGGGTCAACTTCTTGCCCGAGCGCTACGAACCGCAAAGGGAGAAAAGGTACGGAGAGGATCGGTCGAACTGTGCGATTCCATGATTTTCAAACGCAACGAATATACTCCCGC
>DAOTVX010000005.1:0-10031 GCA_034436275.1 Anaerolineales bacterium
CGATTTGACGCATCGAGGTTGCCGAGTAGCCCTGCGCCAGGAACAGAGCATAGGCGGCTTCCAGAATCGTCTGGCGAGTACGCGCGCCTTTGGAGGAAGAGGAAGCATCCATAGCAACCTGAAAAAACGAACGAACGTTCGTTTGTTTATTATACAGGATTTCTCCCCCAAGTCAAGGTATCGCGAACATTGGAAAGCCGGCGAGTTTGTGATAGACTCTTCTCCACATCTTTCTGGAGGGAACGAACATGCGCATTGTACGTTATCAAAAGAACGGCGAGGCTCCTCGCTATGGTTGGGTGCTGGAGGATCGCGTTGGCCCTGTCGAGGGGAATATTTTTGGGGAGTATCGTCGTCTGGAGGCGGAGACGCCGCTGCAGGCGGTCAGGTTGTTGACGCCCTGTGAGCCGACGAAGATTCTCTGCGTGGGGCGGAACTACGTTGAGCATGCGCGCGAGCACGGGGCGGAGGTGCCGGAAACGCCGTTGATTTTTATGAAGCCGCCTTCGGCGTTGTTGGCGCCGGGCGAGGCAATTGTTTTGCCGCCACAATCACAACAGGTGGAGCACGAAGCGGAACTGGTAGCCGTCATCGGAAAGCGCGGGCGACATATTGTGCCGGAAGCCGCTGCCGATTACATTCTGGGCTACACGATCGGCAACGACGTGACCGCGCGCGACCTGCAACGCCGCGACGGTCAATGGACGCGCGCCAAAGGTTTCGATACCTTTTGCCCTGTTGGCCCCTGGATTGATACCGACTTTGACCCCGCGGATGCCGTGATTACCTGCCGCGTCAATGGCCAGCCGCGTCAACTGGCCTCGACGCGCGATATGGTGTTCCCTGTCAGCGCGCTGATCGCTTTCGTTTCCTCCATTATGACGCTGGAGCCGGGCGACTTGATTTTCACCGGCACCCCGGCTGGAGTGGGACCGTTGCAGGCCGGCGATACGGTTGAAGTCGAGATCGAGAGGCTGGGCAGGCTGGTCAACCCGGTGATCGCCGCTGGCTGAGCCGGGGCTTCTTCTCCCCCTCACTGGAAAAAGCCTCTCCTGCGAAGACGTTTTGGCGCCATCCTGCGCACGGTGCACGCATCCCCCTGTCCTGGCGGCATTCTCTGCCGCGCGTTTGGGCTGTGGGTTCAGGGAATGTTTCCGCCAGGAATGGGGAATGGCGGCCTAATAGATTTGAATCGCGTCCACGTCACAGCCGTCGTTGGCTCCGCCGCCAGGAGAGATAATGCGCAGATAGCGGTAGTTGCCGCTCAGGCCCAGTCGGTAGATATCAATCCCCACGCCGGTGCCGTTGATGAGGTTGCTGGTGGGAATTGATTGGTTGTCGTTTTCCGGGTAAGAGGCGATATTGGAATTGCTATACTGCCCGCCGCCGTAGTAGAATACCGTGGTCCAGTTCGACCCATCCTCACTGAGATCAATATGGACGAAGTCCATGCTGATAGCGCCGGGCGGGTTCTCGCGTTCGTAGTAGACGAAGTCCCAGCCGGTATCGCCGTGGCCGGTAATGGGAGTAGCCAGATAAAAGATGACCGACTGCCCATCCGGAATGGTGCTCCATTGTCCATCCGGCAGGCCAAAGTTGATATTGGGGTAAAGCGGGGTAGCCGTAGGCGTGGGCGTTTCACTGGGCGTCAGCGTGGCGCTCGGAGTCAGGGTCAGGGTGGGAGTTTCCGTAGGCGAGGGGGTGAGCGTATCGGTGGGGGTTTCCGTTGGCGAGGGGGTCAGCGTCTGACTGGCGGTTGGGGTAAGAGTATTCGTAGGGGTTAAGGTCAGGGTAGGGGTGGCGGTGCGTGTGGCGGTGAACGTAGGGGTAGGGGGGCGGGGAGTGGCCGTCGGCGTGAAGGTCAGGGTTGGGACGAAGAGGGTTCGTGTCGGCGAAGGGGTGAGGGTCGCCGTCATCATCAGCGTAGCGGTGAAGGTCGGCAAAGCGGGTGTGAGAGTGGTCGGGAGAGGCGATGAGGTGAGACGCGGCGAGGTGGTGGCAGGGAACGTGAAGATGGGCACGATGGTCGGCTCGCTGCCGTTGCTGGGCTGCGGCGTCAGGAAGGACTCGTACCAGGCTGGGGGGGTAAGAATTTCGACGCGCAGGGGCGCGAATTGCAGGGTTGCCAGCGAGGTGGTGTAAGCCGCGTTGGGGTCGAGATTCGAGCCAATGTCGGCCTGTGCCTGCCAGGTTGCTGGCAGACGTATCGCGGCCTGGCCTGCGGCCAGCATGAGAAGCACGCCCAGGAACAAGACTGCGGTCATGAGGCTCAGGTCGCGACGTTCGCGCGGCGGGATCATTCTTGCGTATCCTCTCGTGACAGAGGCAGGCGAATGAAGAATTTACTGCCCGGGCACGTGGTCTCATCGTAGCCTGGACTTTCGACCCAGATGCGCCCGCCATGCGCGACGATGATGCCGCGCGCGATGGCCAGGCCCAAGCCGGCCCCGCCGCCCTTAAACTTGGTTTTGCCGGAAGAGTGGAACAGCACTTCGCCAATTTGAAAGAATTTCTCGAAAATGGCGGCGTGATGCTCGGGAGCGATGCCGATGCCGCTGTCCTCCACCACAATTTCCAGTTCCGGGGTGACACCATCGCCTTCCACGGTCCGTCCGTAAACGGCGATTCGTCCGCCATCGGGGGTGTACTTGATGGCGTTCATGATGAGATGGTAAAACACCTTGAAGAGCAGGTCCGGGTCGGCATAGACCGGCGGAAGTCCGTTCAGGCCATCGGTTGTCAGGGTCAGGTTACGTTCCTGCAGCGCTTCCTGGAACTGTTTGCGGACGCGCAGGATCAGAGGGGCGATTTGGGTCCACTCAGGCACCGGCTTGAGCGCCTGACTGTCAATGCGCGAGACGTCGAGCATGTTGTTGACAATCTCGGCCATCCGCTCGATGCCCTCCAGTAGCCCTTTCGCCATTACCTGCAAGTCCGGGTCGTTTTGCGTTTTCCACTGAATCATCTGCGCATAGCCCTTCGCCGTAGTCAACGGGGAACGCAGTTCGTGGGCCGAGACATCCAGGAAGAGAGACTTGGTGCGGTCCATCTGTTCGAGGACGCGATACATGCGCTCCAGTTCAGCGGTACGCTGCTGCAGTTTGGCAGTCATTTCATCGAAAGAGGAAGCCAGGATGCCAATTTCATCGGTGCTGCGAATACCGCTGCGTTGATTCAAGTCGCCCTGCGAGATGGCCTGCGAAGTGCGTACCAGCTGGTATAGAGGGTTGATGAT
Source organism: Anaerolineales bacterium (assembly GCA_034436275.1). Classification (GTDB taxonomy): domain Bacteria; phylum Chloroflexota; class Anaerolineae; order Anaerolineales; family Villigracilaceae; genus DAOTVX01. Next base: position 3,236 of record DAOTVX010000005.1, read on the forward strand.
GAGGCGCGAGATGGCGTAGCCAATGGCCACCACGCCTGCCATGGCAAGCGTGTAGAGGAGAACATAAGTAGTGCGGCTGACGGCGCTGGGCTGAATAACGTACTGCGAAGGCAAGACAACGGCGAAGACCCCGATACGGTCATTCCCCACGCGCAAGGGGCCACGCGCCAGGCTGTACGAACGGCCATCCAGGGTAAAGTTTTGTCCCTGTACCAGATTGTCGCTCAGGAGAAGCGCGAGATAGTCCCGGGTTGGAATGGAAAGGGCGGCCAGTTGCTCGCCCTCTATTCCCTGAGTGCTCAGGGTGGTTGCGATGGCCTGGCCACCGTTGCCGTAGAAAATGATATCGGCCAGGGCGATGGTTTTCAGGTAAGGAAGCAAGGTATCCAGAGAAGTCCCTACCAGGACTACGCCGACGATGGCGTTATTGCTTACAATGGGTAAAGAGGTATAGTAATCATACCTGCCGTTTTGCGGAGAACTGCCCAGACCGCGACGCGGTGGCGCTTGCGGAGCGGCACCATTCAGCCAGTCCTGCACAAGTGGTAGTTCGGCCACACCGCTGGGCGAGGCAAGTTCCAGGAAACTGCCATCGGGCTGACGGAGAAGGTGGAGCAATTCCCCTCCATCCTGGCCGATGAGGACGATGGTTTCGGCCTGCAGGCCCGCAGCCAGCGGCGTGACCAGCGTGCGCAGGGCTTCCTTATCGTTTTGCTGGATGGCCTCCGCCACGCCGACGGTGTGCGCCACCAGACGCGCAATTTCCACATGCTTGAGTTCCTGCCGCGCCAGCGCATCGGAGACCACCCGTCCGGCTTCGAGCAATTGATTGGTCAAACGTTCGTTCAGCGAGCCGGCGACCAGCCGCGTGACCACATATACCCCCGTCACGGCCACCAGAAGCGTCAGCAGGAGATAAGGAACAATGACTTTGAAGCGAATACTCATCCCGGGCCCTGGTTGACAGAACAGCCTGTCCTTTGGCCCTCACTCGCCGATGATTTTAATCAGCACGCGTTTACGGCGACGGCCATCGAATTCACCGTAGAAAATTTGTTCCCAGGGGCCAAAATCCAGGCGACCATTGGTGACGGCAACGACAACCTCGCGTCCCATCACCTGACGTTTGAGGTGGGCATCAGCATTGTCCTCGCCGGTGCGGTTATGCCAGTATTTGTTGACCGGCTCGTGCGGCGCCAGTTGTTCCAACCATTCCTCGTAATCGTGATGCAGCCCCGATTCGTCATCGTTAATGAAGACGGAGGCAGTGATGTGCATGGCGTTGACCAGGCACAGGCCCTCGCGAATGCCACTTTCGGCCAGCGCCTTTTCCACTTCCGGCGTGATGTTCACGAATGCCCGGCGGGAGGGGATGTTGAACCAGAGTTCTTTACGATACGACTTCATGGCGCGGTCCTCGCTTATTCGCCGGCAGGATGCTTCCCGAAGGCAATGTTGAAGCCGGTCATGATCATCAAAGCAATTCCAATTGCCAGCAGCAGGGACGAAAGATAATATGCCAGGGCGTTTTCTCCGAAGAAGAGACTGATCAGCGCGCCCAGGAGCGTGTTCCCCGGCCCGCCACCGCTCAGGCGACACAAATCGCCCAGAAACAGGACGAGCAGCCCTACACCGCCGCCCAGGATGAACTGTCCGACGCGGCGCGAGGGGGAGATGAAAATCACATCACTGCTGCGACAGCGCGGACAACGCTGGGAGAGCGACAGATAGGAGCGGCGATAGCGATGATGGCAGTCGGCGCATTCGAGTTGATAAGGCATGCCGGGACCCTTTCCTGCCAGCGAGACGACAGCATTCTGCATTATTATACTGCCTTTCGCCGTCAATGAACGGTGGACGGTAGACGGCAGACCGCAGACAGCTGCAGGGCAGGCTTTCCAGCCTGTCAGGAGCAGACCAGCCACGAATGGGAAACGAATACAGACGGCGGATGGCGAACCGCCGTAGGACGGGCTTTCCAGCCTGTCAGGAGCAGACCAGCCACGAACAGGAAACGCATCGTAAATACCTGCCATAAGCAATGAAGAACCCTCTGCCTCTTGTCATTGCGAGCGTAGCGCATGTCCCGCCTGCCACGAGCGGAGCGTGGGGAAAGCAATCTCCTGGCAGGTAAGGGGATTGCTTCGCCGCCTTTGGCGGCTCGCAATGACATGGTGGGTAGGTAATTACAACGAATCAACGAACGCGGCGCGGATATTCGTTTATTCGTGGTCAGGCATTCGTTGACGGTGTGCCATCCAATACGATCATGGCAGGGAATGACGTTTTCGCTGAAAAATGTGCCACACCCTTTTTCCGCCACAGCAACACGTATTTGACGGCAACGTGTTATACTATTTTGAGCGCAAGCAAACTGATTCTCCGGAGGCCGAGATGATCAAGATCGAAAAAGTAGACACCGAAAACAGAGCCCAGGTCCGGCAGTTCGTTGAGTTCCCCTACCGCCTGTATGCGGATTGCCCGCAGTGGGTGCCGCCGCTTTTCGTGGATGCCTACCTGCCACTGAACCGCAAGAAGCACCCCTTCTTTGAGCATTCCGAGGCGGACTTTTTCCTGGCTTTGCGCGATGGGGAGGTGGTAGGCCGCATCTGCGCGGCTGAAAACAAGCCTTTCAACGCCTATCACAAGACCAGGAAGGCTCATTTTCACCTGTTTGACTGTATCAACGATCTGGAAGTAGCGCGTGCGCTCTTCGAAGCGGTCTTCGAGTGGGCGCGGGCGCGTGGTCTGGACACAGTTATTGGGCCAAAGGGGTTGTCGGCTTTCGATGGCTATGGGATTCAGGTTGAGGGCTTTGAGCACCGCCAGACCATGACCATGATGAACTATAACTACGATTACTACCCCAGGCTGGTGGAAGCGCTGGGCTTCGAGAAAGAGGTGGATTTCGTCTCCTGTTACTTGCCGGCGGAAGCGTTGCGCATTCCCGAACGCATCGAGCGCATTGCTCAACGTGTGCTGGAACGCGGTCATTTGCGCGTGAAGCGCTTTAAGAGCAAGCGCGAGTTACTCCAGTGGGCGCATCGCATCGGCGAGGCCTACAACAAAGCCTTTGTCAACAACTGGGAATACTACCCGCTCAGCGAGGCGGAGATTCAGTACGCGGTGGACAATATTTTTCTCGTGGCTGACCACCGCCTGATCAAAATCATCCTGCACGGCGACGAAATTGTCGGCTTCCTCTTTGGCTTCCCCGATGTCTCGGCGGCACTTCAGCGAGCGCGCGGTCGTCTATTCCCCTTCGGTATTGTGGACCTGTTGCTGGAGATGAAACGCACGGACCGCATCTCGGCCAACGGGATGGGCATCTTACCGGAATATCAGGGCATCGGCGGGAATGCGCTGCTGTACTATGAACTGGGCCAGACTCTGATCGAGCGCAGGCAGTTCAAGCATCTGGAAATGACGCAGGTGGCCGAAACCACTCGCCAGATGCGCGCCGACTTAAAGAACCTGAACGGGATCGAGTATAAGAATCATCGCGTCTATCGCAAGGCCCTGTAGTCCAACGTTTGAGAAGGGGGAAAGAGAATGGTCCTCTCTTGCCGTCTATCCGCCGGCATTCTCGATTGACAGAGGGCTGATCGGCTGCCCTCTGTTTTCATTGGCTTCCCCCCTGAACATTGGCCGCGACCGGTTGGCGCGGTCAGAGCAGGCTGCCGGCCAGGCGCCCCCGGCGAGGCTCGAACTCGCAACCTCTGGATTCGAAGTCCATTACTCTGTCCGATTGAGCTACGGGGGCGGGCGTCATGGATTATACTCGAAAAGATTGGCGATGCGGCAGATGGGTTGGCCTTACAGGCAGGCCGGGCGTCGGGGGCGGTAATGGATGCACGTCCAGTGTGCCTTTTCGCAGATGGGATCAGGCATGTTCGCCCACGTCGCGTTGTTTCCTGCCCCCTTCTCACGGCTTGAAGTTAACCTGCGCAGAGCGGGCAATGCGCGCCCGCGGTCTGATTTCGCTGGCGGTCCAGTTCGGAGATGACCCGCTGTCTGTCTTATCTGCGCACTTCGCGCACCCGGTTTTGTTCATCCACCAGCACGATGATCGGGGACCAGTCTTCCGGCAAGGGCTCGGGCACCTGCGCAAAGGCCATGATGATGATGTGGTCGCCGGGTTGCAGCAGGCGCGCGGCGGCGCCGTTCGGCTGGACGATGCCTGAACCGGGCGGGCCGGCGATGAGGTAGGTTTCCAACCGTGCCCCGTTTTCAATATCCGCCACCTGGACGAGTTCGAACGGGCGCAGCCCGGCCGCGGCCAGCAGGTTGCTGTCCAGGGTCAGACTACCCTCGTAGTTCAAGTCGCCGCCTGTGACCACGGCGCGGTGAATTTTTGCCTTGAGTAGCGTGCGATAAACTGGTTTCTCCATTGTGCTCACCATGCTTAAGTTTACTCCAGAATGCCTTCTCTCTCCAGATATTCGGCAACGACCTCGGCAATCTCACGCACCGACGGCGCGCCGCCAACGCTGTTGCTTGCTTCGTGTAGCATGGTCAGGCAAAAGGGACAGGCTACCGTTAACATAGCAGCGGTCGTCTGTCGCGCTTCGGCCAGCCGCGCCGCGTTGAGGCGTTCTTCGCCGGCTTCCTCTTCTTTCCACATCTGTGCCCCGCCCGCGCCGCAGCAGAACGACAGGCGTCCATGATGCGGCATCTCTACCAGTTTCAGGCCCACCTCCTGCAGCACCTGTCGCGGCGCCGTCACAATGCCGTTCTGCCGCGCCAGATAACAGGGATCGTGGAAGGTGATGCATGGGCGTTCTTTTGCCCGCGCGAGCGGAAGCCGGCCCTCCCTTGACAATGTTGCCAGCAACTGCGTGTGGTGGATCACGGTATACTGGCCACCGAAGGCCGGATATTCGTTCTTCAAGACGTGCAGGCAGTGCGGGCAGGTGGTGACAATACGCCTGGTCTGGAGGGCATTCAGGGTCTCCACATTGGCTTGCGCGTGGGCAAAGAAGATGTCCTCGCGACCGGCGCGGCGAGCCATATCAGCCGTGCAGCGTTCCGCAGCCCCTAGTACAGCAAAGTTAACGCCGGCGGCGATCAAGAGACGGGCAAACGCGCGCGCGGTCTGGCGCGCACGCGGGTCGAAGGCCGCGGCGCATCCCACCCACCATAACCATTCCGCCTCCGGGTTCTGGGCAATGGTCGGCACTGCCAGCCCTTCGGCCCAGGCGAGCCGTTCCTCAGCCGGCAGACCCCAGGGATTGCCGCTTCGTTCCAGATGGCGAAAAGCCGTTTCCAAAGGCGCGGGGAAAACCCCTTCCATCAACGTCAGCGCGCGGCGCAGGTCCAGAATATCGCGCATAGGTTCGTTCCCCACCGGACAAACCTCTACACAGGCGCCGCAGGCGGTGCAGGCCCAGATGGCCTCGGCGGGGATGAGGTTGTTTGTCAGGCGCACGCTGGTCAGGGCACTGGCTGCCGGCATCCGATTCAACGTATAGCGCTTGTTAATTTCCAGAACGGCTGGAGAGAGGCTTTTACCGGTTTGATAGGCTGGGCAAACCTCCTGGCAACGAAAACACATGATACAGGCATAGGCGTCCAGCAATTGCTCCCACCCCAAATCGGCCAGGGTGGTTGCTCCGGCCCGTTCCAGCGCGGGGTCGGCAAGGTTGATGAAACTCATCTCGCCCATGGAACGGCGCGGCGGCTTCAGTATGAAGTTTAAGGGCGCGGCGAGCAGATGCAGGTGTTTGGAAAAGGGGAAGTACGGCAGAAAAAGCAGGATAGAACCAAAGGCCGCCCAGAAACTCAGATGTTCTGCCCGCAGCAGGCTTTCTGGCCCCAGGGGGGCAGGGAACAACCACAGGGTGCTGATCAGGTTGGCCAGGGGTTGGGCCGGGTCGCCCAGGCCGGCGCAGGAGAACAGACGGAATCTCGCGATGGCGAACGACTGTCCCAGCAGCCGCGCGCCCACGTGCACGATGAGGAAGGCCGCGACCAGTGCCGAATCGCGCGGGATGCCGCGTCGCGCCTGCGGTAATAAGCCGGTGGTTGCGCGTGCGGTCAGCGCAGGTGGACGGAAGAGGAAACGGCGGATGACAAAAAAGATCATCGCCAGCAGTACCGCCCCGGAGAAGACATCGGCCAGCCATTTGAACGCGTTTCCCCACATCAGCGGCCAGTGCCAGCCGAGGCCAAAGGCGCGGCTCAGATCGAATAAATTGACCAGCAGGTAAATCAGAAAGCCCCAACCGACCAGCGCATGAAACAGGCTGACCCAGAAACGCATCCGAAACACTGGCTGGAATGTAAGTGTGCGGGCCAGGGCGCGGCCCACCCGCCGGAAGGCTGTTCCCCAATCAGGCCGTCCCTGGCCTGCGCCAATCAGGCGAACGGCGCGTCGCAGCCCCCAGGCTGTTGCAGTCAGCGAGACCAGCGTCAAACAGACGAAGAGAAGGCGTTCTGTCGCGGATAACATGCGCCCAATTATAGCCCCTTTCGTGGTCGTAATGCCTCAATAATGAAAAGTTACTTTGGCAGTAACGTCGCTTCAAAAAGAAAAGTTACCCAAGAGAAAGGAATGTTTCAAAGGTGATAGAATACACTTGCTCACTCGGAGGATAGGGCAACCCTTCGGCAGGCTCAGGGCGGGCAGCTGGAGAGCGACCTGAGCGCCGCCGTGAGTGGCTATACAACTGAGCAGGGAGAAAGTCTCTCTGCCCTTTCTTCTTGCCCAGTTGGCAGCTCGAAGTCCTGGGATACTGTCGGAGAGTAACATCTTTTTTTGAGGCAACGATACTTCGCAAAGTTACTTTTTTTATGA
>DAOTVX010000006.1:0-5258 GCA_034436275.1 Anaerolineales bacterium
TAATGGAGAACCCTCTGCCTCTTGTCATTGCGAGCGTAGCGAAGCAATCTCCCGGCAAGCAAGGGGATTGCTTCGCCGCCTGCGGCGGCTCGCAATGACAAGGATGGATAGTGGGTAGGTTGTTACAAGCAATCTCCTTTATCAGGGTAAATTGACTCGCCTGAAGATTGCTTCGTCGCAAAGAACGCTCCTCGCCATGACATACACAACAGTTTGATGCAGAGCGGAATAGTTACATTGCTTTGAGTGTGCTCCGGTAAACTCTTTCCATGCCTGTCCGTGTTGATTCGTGTTCTGTTTCAGGGTTTAATCATGGTTCTCCGCGTCGATTTTCACGTCCACACTGTCTTTTCTCCGGATTCGCTCCTTTCTCCCCCGAAGGCGGTGGAAATTGCCCGCCGTCGTGGGCTGGACCGTCTTGTGATCACCGACCATAACACCCTTGCCGGGGCGCGTCTGGCGCATGCCCTTGACCCGCAGCGCGTGATTATTGGTGAGGAAATCCGCACCAGCGAAGGCGAGTTGTTAGCCGTTTATGTCAGGGAAGAGGTGCCGCCAGGCCTTTCCCCCCTGGAGACGATTCACCGCTTGCGTCAGCAGGGGGCATTTATCTCTGTCTCTCATCCGCTGGATGCCCGGCGCGGCTGGCGTCTGGAATGTCTGCGCGAGATCGCGCCGCTGGTGGACGCGATCGAGATTTTCAACGCGCGTTGTCTGTTGCCATCTTTCAATCGGCAAGCGGCAGAGTTCGCCCGGCAGTATGGACTGCCCGGCACAGTCGGCTCCGATGCCCATGCGGCGTTCGAGGTTGGTCGTGCCGTGTTCTTGTTGCCGCCATTCAACGGGGCCGAAGAACTGCGCAGGGTGATCCGACAGGGGGAAATGCTCACGCGTCCCACGCCTCTGCCCTGGGCATTGCTGGCCTCGCGTTATGCCTGGTTGAGAAAAAAACTGATGCCTCGCCGTACCGACGAGGCATCGTAACCCTCCTCCTCTCGCTCCTGTGCCTGTCAGGAGGCCGAGGCCTGACCATAGATTTGCTGGCGCAATTGTACCACCTGACGGCGCAGGCGGTCATCCCGTTCCAGCAAATCGGCTACTTTCTCGCAGGCATACATGACCGTTGTATGGTCGCGGCCACCCAATGCCTTGCCGATTTGCGGCAACGAGATATTCGTCTCCCGCATCAGGTACATGGCGATCTGGCGGGGCAGCGCCACCTCACGCGAACGATCGGCAGAGCGTAGCCGCTCGGCGGGCAGGTTGAAGGTGCGCGCAACTACGTCCAGGATGGTATCGGGCCTGACATCGCCGCGCGGCGGCAGGAAATCGGCCAGCGCCGATTCTGCCAGAGATAACGTCAACGGCAGGCCGCTCAAATCGGTAAATGCCAGGAGACGATTCAGGGCGCCCTCCAGTTCGCGAATGTTCGATTGCACCCGACGCGCGATAAATTCCAGCACCTCCAGCGGCATCTCCCGTCCGCGGCGTTCGCATTTGGCGCGCAAAATGGCCAGACGCGTCTCGAAATCGGGCGGTTGAATATCGGCAGTCAGCCCCCATTCAAAACGCGAACGCAACCGTTCTTCCAGGGTAACCAGAGATTTCGGCGGACGATCGGAAGAAAGAATGATTTGCTTGTTTTGACCGTGCAGGCAGTTGAACGTGTGGAAGAACTCTTCCTGGGTCGATTCTTTGCCGGCGATGAACTGAATATCATCCACCAGCAACACATCCATGGAGCGGTATTTCTCGCGGAAGGCCTGGGTGGTATGGGTACGAATGGCGCTGATCAGGTCGTTGGTGAACTCTTCCGAGGATACATAGCGGACGCGCAGCCCGCGTTCGTGACAGGCGTTGCCGATCGCATGGAGCAGGTGGGTTTTCCCCAGACCGACTCCGCCGTACAGGAACAACGGGTTATAAGCCGCCGCCGGACGTTCTGCCACGGCCTGAGCCGCGGCATGCGCCAGCCGATTGCTCGGCCCGACGACGAAACTCTCGAAGGTATAGCGAGGGTTCAGTGTGTCGTTGTGGTCGCTGCCTGGCACAGATGTGGTTTCGCCCACTTCTTCGTCGTCATCCAGCGGGTTTTCCCACTCTTTCTTGCGGGTGATCACGGCGAAGCGGATTTCCACGTGGCGATTCAGCCGCTGCGCCAGAAGGTCTCTGGCAGTGTTGACCAGACGGCTTTCCAGCCAATCGCGCGCGTAGGCATTCCGCACACCGACGGTGACCACGTCATCTGCCTCCGCAATCACTTGTGTATCGCGCACCCAGGTATCGAAGGAGGCTTTCGGCATTTCCATTTGCAATTGGTCAAGCACTGAGGTCCAGGCCTGCCTGGCGTCCATGTTTCTCCTCCAAAACGAGAAAGAATTGGGTGACAAGGTGCAGGGAAGGAAACCCACTGCCGAGAGCAGTGGGGACGGGGAAGTTGTTCTCTTGACCGTCTTGATGAGGGGAGGGGGCTGAACGCGCCCGAATGACGCTGTGAGTATAGCAGAAATGCGTCGGTTTTTCCAGACGTTAAACCTACGCTATTCTAAAAAAATGAAATTTTTTAAGATACGATAATCTTAAAAAATTTCGGCTTTGCCGGGCCAGCGCGGAAAGTCTGTAGAACGATCGTTCGACACCAGCGATGACATGAGGATGGAGACATACCGCCAGATATGGGAGAGGAAAGTCCATCTCTGACAAGGCGCGCCACCAAGGGTAATTTTTCAGGGAAAATTTTTAAAAATTACGCGGGAGTTGGAACGTGTGTGAAACGCGCGATTTAACGTTTCGTAGTGGCGGAGTCATGCCTGGGCGCGGAATCACTCCACTCCCCGGCGCGGCACCCAGGCCAGAATGGTCGTGCCCTCTCCTGGGGCGGAGATAACTTCCACGTCGCCGCCCACCCGTTGGGCACGCGTTAGCATATTGGCCAGGCCATGCCCTACGGTGCGGCGCACGGCTTCCATGTCGAAGCCTTTGCCGTTATCCTGGATTTCCAGCAGCACCCGATCTGCCGCTGCCCATAAGACCACGTTCACATTGCTGGCCTGAGCGTGTTTGGCAATGTTGGCCAGTGCTTCCTGACAAATATGGAATAAGGCCAGAGCGTGGGCTCGCGGCAACCCCGTAAGCGAATCATTCCCCGGGCTGTTGAAGGTGATTTCGACCGGCGTATTTTGCTGGAACTCGGTCATCAGGCGGCGCAAACCGGCCAGCAGGTCTGCCTCGCGCAGCTGGTGGGGGCGCAGATCGAGGATGTAATTCCGAATATCGCGCAGGATGAGATTCAAATCCTCGATGGCTTTCTGGAGACGCGCTTCCACCTGAGCCGGGTTCTCCCGTACCGACTGGCGCGCCTCTTCTAACATCAAGCCAACGCCGTAGATAGATTGCACAATACCGTCGTGCAGGTCCATGCCGATCCGTTCGCGTTCCTCCAGTATGGCCACCCGCCGCGCGTTGTAGTGCAACTGGGCATTCTCAATGGCCATACCGGCCCAGCCGGCCACCGATTCCAGCAGACGGATATGGTCCTTATCGAACCGTTTCCGCTTGCGGCCAATCATGCTCAACACCCCTTTCAACCGGTCGCGCGCTGTGAGCGGAACACAAACCATCTGCCGGAATCCGGCCTGTACCACTGCTTCGCGCACGAACTGCGCCTCACGTCGCAGATCATCGCTGACGATGGATTGCAACATCTGCGCGGTCAAACCAATGATGCCTTCCCCTAAACGGAAGCGTGTGCGCGTCCAGAACGCCTGCGCCGCCTCGCCGCGATGTAAGACCAGGCGCAGACTCTGGCTTTCCTCCTCGTAAAGGAATATCTCACCCGCCTCCATGCGGAAATACTCCATGAGCAGACTCAAGGTGCGCTGGAGCACCTCATCCAGTTCCAGGGACGAGGCCAGTGTGACGCCGATCTGATTCAGCAATGCCAGGTCCTGGTTGCGGCGCGTCAGGACTTTTTCGCGTGCTCGTAGCGTCTCGTAGAGGCGCGCATTGTGAATGGCCACCGCGGCGTAGCCGGCCAGCATTTCCACCATGGTCTCGTCTTCATCTGAAAATTCGCCGCCGTCTTGCTTGTCGGTGAGATAAATCTGACCGAGTTGCTTTCCTGCCAGGCGGATAGGCACGCCGAGAAAGGAATGCATGATTGGATGTCCCCGCGGGAAACCAACGTGGCGGGAATCGCGCGCAATTTCTGCCAGACGAATTGGCCCCTCCCCGGCCATCAGCGCGCCAATCAACCCCTTTCCACGTGGCGGATGGGGAATGTTTTTTATTTCTTCGGGGCTCATTCCGGCGGGAATAAATTGCTTGAGCCTGCCATTCTCGTCCAGGACTCCCAGCGCGGCATACCGTGCCCCTACCTGCTCGCGCGCGATGGCCGTGATACGCGCCAACAATCGTTCCAGCGAGGTCTCCTGCACCAGTTGCAACGTAGCCTGCTGGAGGGCCAGGAAACGTGCGCGCAGACGCTCGGTATTCGCGGACGGAGAAGTATCTCTCATGCTGACTCTTGTCTCTGCAAGGTTGAGCCGCTAACGGCGGATATGGTGATTCTACTCCTGTTTCGTCTGGTCTCTGCTCATTCTGAAGGGTATGGTAACGACCTCGACAATGTTAGATTACCTACCCTCTGCCATGGCGAGACGCCGCCGAAGCAATCCCCTCGCGAGTCGCACGAATGTTCTTGTTGCTTCTGTGGAACGTGAGATTGCTTCGCCGCCTGTGGCGGCTCGCAATGACATGGCTGAGTGGTTACGGCGACGGGTGATGCAGGGATGGTTTGGACGAGGCTGCGGGAGGTATAAAAGGATGTGTTTTTGAGTTTTACCCAGTGGGGGTTGGGGGTGGGAGTGGCGGTTGGGGTGGGGGTGTTGGTTGATGTTGGGGCGCGGGTTGGAGTGGGGGTGTTGGTGGGATTTGTACCACCGCCACCAGAGCACCATTGGTTGTTGTCGCAGAGACTGTTTGAGACACAAAGGTCGCCGCAGTGGTTTTCTTTGATACCATCGCCATCGAAATCGCAGTAGATTGCGGCTACCCGGCCAACCCCACACAGATTGCAGCCATAAGCGTTGTAATTGCAGTCTAAAGATACATCTCTTTTTTCACATTTTGGATTTTGAAGACTACAATCTTGTTGCGTGGTAGAACATTGAGCATTATAACCACAGACTGAACTATTGGTAGAACCACAGGGCGTAGATCCACAGGAAGTTTTAAATCGAGCGTTGTTGGGAGAATTA
>DAOTVX010000007.1:0-19701 GCA_034436275.1 Anaerolineales bacterium
GAACCCTCTGCCTCTTGTCATTGCGAGCGTAGCGCATGTCCCGAGCGCAGCGTGGGGAAAGCAATCTCCCGGCAAGCAAGGGGATTGCTTCGCCGCCTGCGGCGGCTCGCAATGACAAGGATGGATATGTGGGTAGGTTGTTACAACCAATCAACCAAAGATGGAGTGTGCTCGGGAAAGGGGAGGCACCGTCCTACGGGGCGTTCGCTCTGCATTCGTTGATTCGTTTTCCCAATTCGTGGACGGTCTGCTCTCGACGGGCTGGAAAGCCCGTTCTACGGGCGTCTGCGCTCTGCATTCGTTGATTCGTTCCCCGTCACTATTTAGCCCTGTCTCAAAACCGTGGTGGATGTCATGGCGAGGAGCGTTCTTTGCGACGAAGCAATCCCCAGGCGGTCCATGTCGCTTGAGAAAGGGGAGATTGCTTCGCCAAAAAACGGCTCGCAATGACATGGCTGAGTAGTTACTCTGTGGATATTGTACTCGCCGTGTGGTTGCGGACATGGATTCGACTCCGTCGGGAATAACAGCGAGAAGATAGGGCCGGTCTTAAAATTCCGTGTCCTTCGCGTCCGGTTTCCCATAGGTCTGTTTTTATGGGCAGGGTCGGCGCGCGATAGCCAGTGCCGGGCTAAACCAAATGCCGCTACGTGGCGTTCAACACTGGAGCAGGCAGGCACTGGATGGACATTTCCTCCGTCTTGACAAGACGGCATGCTTCGCCGATAATGAAACCGATTTCACGCCAGAAACGTCGCCATGGAGTTGTTCCAATGCCTCCCTTGTCAAAGAAGGTTGTTTCCTCGGAGCGCCCTTTGTCTCTGGCTCGTTACGAGGCCAGAGTCGGCTTACTCTTCATCCTGCCCTGGCTTCTGGGCTTCGTACTGCTGAAACTGATTCCCCTGTTGACTGCCCTGGGCTTTTCGTTTACTGACTTCTACATGCTTGAGCCAGAAAGGACGCGTTTTGTCGGTCTGGCTAACTACGCCTATTTTCTGCGGGATAAGATGGCCGGAGCAAGCCTGTTTGGCTCTATCGGCTACTTCTTGCTCACCGTGCCGCTGGAACTGTGCGTGGCGCTGGCGCTGGCGGCCATTTTTTCCAGCAAACGCCTGCGCGCCCGTCTCCTGCTGCGGACGCTCGTCTTCATGCCCAGCATCCTTTCCGCGATTGCCATTTATTTCATTTGGGATGGCCTGACTACGCCGGGCAGCGGCTGGATAGATCGCCTGATTCTCAGACCACTGAATCTCCCCTCGTCAGGTGATAGTCTGTACTCGTTTTTATTGATGAACACCTTGTGGAGCATTGGGCCGGGCTTTCTCATCATGCTCGGGGCCATGCAAGGCATCAATCCAGAGTTGTACGAGGCCGCGCGGGTAGACGGTGCCGGGCCGTTGACCCGTTTCTTTTCCATCACGATTCCGCTCATCTCGCCGGCTATTTTCTTTACCCTGGTCATCAACCTGACCGGCGCCTTCGGCGGCTCGGTGTTGCTGGATCGCGGGGTCACTTTCCGGCAGGTTTTTTCGCCGATGGAAAGCTACATCAACTACACCATGTTCTCCCTGAGCCGCCTGGGATATGCCAGTGCCTTGACCTGGGTCATGTTTCTGGTCACCATGACAATTACGGTGATCCTGTTTCAAAGCGCGCGCCGTTGGGTGTACTTTCCGGAAGAAACCACCCACGAATCATTCTGATGCAGAGGAGTCTGGCAATGAAAGCCATTGCGAAACAGCCGCGCCGCGCGGCCTACCATCACGTTTCCACGCTGACCCTGCGCGCTTGGGAGTTCACAGGCACGGCCTTGCTCAACCTGTTCATCTTTACCCTGGTGGCAGTCTATCTCTCCCCCCTGGGCTACATGCTGGTCACCTCGCTGAAATCGCAACAACAAATGCGAGAATATCTCTCTCCCATCTTGCCTGCCGAGCGGGTTACTTTTACCTATGAGGGCAAGACATACTCCCTGTACAAAGTACCGACCGCGGAAGGCATCAAACACTGGGCGCTGGTCAATCCCAACCGTACCTACAGCGAGTTCATCGATCCCCAGCATCCTGAAGCCGGCCTGATACGCTGGGAGGGATCATGGCGCTCGCTGGAAGGCGTCTACCGCTTCAAACTGGACTGGTCGAACTATGCCTTTCTGCTGGAGCACATGGATTATGGGCGGTTGTTGAAGAACACACTGACCATTGCCTTAATCAGTGAGGTGGGCGTTTTGCTCTCCTCGATTGCTGTCGCCTATGGTTTCTCCCGCTTTCGTCTCCCCGGCGGCAAATTCCTGTTCTTCCTGCTCATTGCGACCATTATGATTCCGGATAGCATTACCCTGGTGCCTTCGTTCTACATTTACACCCGGGTTCTGAAATGGGGCGGCACATTCCTGCCGCTCCTGGCGCCGCACCTCTTTGGCAATGCAATTTTCATCTTCCTGCTGCGGCAAAACTTCAAGAGCATCCCCCGCGACCTGGACGAGGCCGCCATGCTCGACGGCGCCGGCCCGCTGCGCATCCTGACTACTGTCATTGCTCCCCAGGCCATGCCAGCCATAATTACCATCGCCCTCTTGCACTTTTTCTATATCTGGAATGAATTGCGCTTTTCCAGCCTGTATTTAAGCACCCGTCACGACCTGTGGACAATGTCGTTCAGCGGTCAGGCTTTCCAGACATACGGTTTTACGCCGGAAAAGCTGCAGGCCAGTGCAGTAGTACTTCTGATCCTGCCGGTTCTGCTCCTCTTTCTCTCGCAACGCTTCTTCATGCGCGATCTGGTAGTAACCGGTCTGGAAAAGTAGTGAGGTAATCATGAAACATCCAGCAGTGCGCACAATCGTCTTGACCTGGTTGGCGTGGGTTTTCATCGTGATTGGTTATCAGGCCTGGTCAACGGCGCGTTTCCAGCCCGCCTGGCCTGACCGGGCGCTGGAGTGGACCACCAAAGAAACCGCCAGCGCGGACTATCAACGCCGTTGGCCCTACCTGACGGAGCCATTCATGAACGATCAGGTCGCCTGGGACTCGGAATACTACCTGGGCATTGCTACTGGCGGTTACGACAACCCGCGCGTGAAGGCTCTTTCCCCGTTCGGAGAGGTGAGCTACGTCATCGATCATCTTGTGAGTGGTGGGAGTGCCTCCTCCAGCGATTACCTCTCACTCAGTTATGCCTTCTTTCCCTTTTACCCTCTGACCATTCGCCTGCTGTCTGTGCCTTTGCGCGTCCTTGGCCTGAATCCGATTGCCACCGCGACTCTGGCGGGGGTTATCATCTCGGCTCTGGGTGCGCTGGCCGGGATGCTGGCACTCTATGACCTGACGCGCGAAACACTCGGCGAAGAGGGCGGTTTGCGAGCGGCCTTCTACCTTACCATCTTTCCAACCGGCTTCTTTCTGGTCCAGGTTTACACGGAGGGGCTGTTCGTTGGCCTGGCGTTCTGGGTGCTGGCCTTGCTGCGGCGCAAACAATGGCTCTGGGCCGGCATACTGAGCGTCTGTGCTACCCTGACGCGCGCCGTCGGCGCGGCGTTATTCGTGCCCCTCTTTATCGCCTGGGTGCGCGAGGGCGACTGGCTCGATATTGACCTGGAATGGCGACAGATTTACTACTACACCGCCCACTCGCTGCGCATGGCCGCCGCGGCCTGGCGTAAACTTCTCCACCGCGCGCGCCCCGATGACCCATCCTGGACACAGATCAATGACGAGTTGTACGTCCTGCGTTCCTTTGCCAAAGGGCTGGTCGTTATCTCGCCAGCACTGGCCTTTCTGGGGTGGAAGTTTTCGCCTCTTGGAATTAAGTTCAGTTTCGTGGAGCAGAATTACTTTGGGCGGGGTTTCCTGATGTTGGGCGAGTCCTACTATGCCTGGGCTACCGCCTTACACCAGATGCTCTTCGACGGCGTGCCTGAGCGCACGGCCTATTACCTGCTTGAATTCGCGGCCATCCTGCTGGGCATCATCGCTTGCGTGGTCACCTGGAAGCGTTACCCGGAACTGGCCTGGTTCAGCCTGGCGGTGGTGGTGCTTTCCTGGGGCAGCGGCGGGGCGCAGGGCATGCACCGTTACATTCTGACCGCCCCTTCCGTGTTTGTGGCGCTGGCTCGTTGGGGAAAGAATCCGGTCTTCGACCGCGCCTGGACTCTGGCCAGCATTCTCCTGATGGGCCTTCTGGCTACCCTGTTTGCCTTTAACTTTTGGGTGGCATAAGCGTATATAGAAAGCAACCAACAGGTCGCCGCGACGGCCAGAAGACCCTGGCGCGCCGCCCACGTTTCTCTCCTCCTCCGTCAGGGACCGCTGCCACAGGCAGCGGTCCCGCTGTTTTTTTTCACTCGACAGACAGGGCTTTGGCTCACCCTTTGGGGAAGCGGCTCACCACGACCGCCGGCGTGGGTACCAGACCCTTGTCGCCCAGTTTCATCTTCGCCGGTGCGGGGCCGGTCTCGGACGGGGCGCTCGGATAAATCAGCAGCGGCGTACCTTCCTCCACATAGGACCGTTCGACATAGGCCTGGCCGGTCAACAAGCCCTCGCTATCAATGGCGCAGGAGGTCACCCAACCGATCACGCGGCCGCGCTTATCGAGAACAGGATCGCCGTTGTGGGCCATGCGCACGCCCTTTTCGGGGAAGCGGAAGCGCACCACCACGCCTTTACGCTCCCGCTCACGCGCCAGGAAGGCCTCGCGCCCGATAAACCAGGGCTTGTACACTTTGACATACGAGCCGAAACCGGCCTCGCCGACGCCCAGATCGCGCTGTCCCTGTTTGCCGGAGCCGGCCCCCATTTCGTGACCATAGAGGGGCAGGCCGGCCTCGGTGCGCAACGAGTCGCGCCCGCCTAACCCGACCGGCTTGACTCCGAACTTCTCGCCCACCGTCAGAATCGTGTTCCACAATTCAACCGCCTGCTGAGGATGGACGAACAACTCGAAAGCCATCTTCTCACCGGTGTAGCCGGTGCGCGAGACAATCAAATCGAATTTGCCAA
Organism: Anaerolineales bacterium; assembly: GCA_034436275.1. Taxonomy (GTDB): domain Bacteria; phylum Chloroflexota; class Anaerolineae; order Anaerolineales; family Villigracilaceae; genus DAOTVX01. Next base: position 5,001 of record DAOTVX010000007.1, read on the forward strand.
TGCGTGCCGTGCACAGACGGGTGCGCGTCAGGGCCCTCAATCGTCGCTCATCCTCGGCGCTGGTGCCCATCGCCAGCAAAATGTCGAGGCTACGGGGGCCTTGCAAGGCCATGTCCACGCGCATCTCCGCGCCGGCCTGTGGATCGCGCAGGTTGCGAATTTCGGCATTGTAGCCATAGACGCGCGCCCACGGACGGGCGTTGTCCACCCGAACTGCCCCATCACGCACAGCGGTCAGCCAGGCGTAATCTTTCTCGTCGTTAGCCGCGTTGACCACAACCAGATAACGATCCCAGGCCAGGCGATAAACCAGCAAATCGTCCAGCACGTCCGCGTCGGGGGTCAGGAAGTGGGTATAGAGGCTTTCGCCCGGCAACAGGCCACCGCAATCGTTGGCGCAGACCGAGTCGAGGAACGAGGCCGCCTCGTGGCCGCGTACCTCGTACACGCCCATGTGGGCAACGTCGAACAGGCCAGCCGCCCGGCGCGTTGCCAGATGCTCCTCCATGACCGAGGTGTACCAGACCGGCATCTCCCAGCCGGCAAAGGGGATGAGTTTCGCGCCCAGGGCTTTGTGGACTTCGTAAAGCGGGGTGCGGCGCAGGGGCATCTCCTGTTCCTGCCAGACGAAATCGGGGCGCGGCGCGGCAGCAGAGGGGGGTTCATGGCATTCGCAGGGCAGGGACCAGGGCTTCTCGCCAGCGCAATGCCGGCCCTGTTGATCGAATTCCACCTTCTTCCCCTCGCCCTCGGCCTCGCTCACGACAATCGGCCCGGGCATGCGCAGGGGAGTGTAGTCAGGCGAACCATCGAAGTTGAACGAGACATAGCCATCCGAGAGGTCGCGCAGCCAGGTGGCAACCAGCGTGGCCTGTTCCAGAGGCACGTTCAGGCGATAGGCATCCCAGCGCAGGCAGGTCAGGGTCGCAGGCACACAGCCGCGCGGGGTTGGCAGACATAAGGGAATGCTTTGCCCCTCTGCCAGCGCCGACAGGTCCGCGCAGACGGCATAGTCCAGCAATTGACGGACGCGCGGCCCTTGCAGGTCGAGGGCGCCGCCGCGGGGGGTATCGTCCAGATAGTAGAAGTGAGGATAGCCATGTGGGGCCGGTTGGAAATCCATGCCGGCTGACTCGGCCAGGGCGCGCACGCGCAGTCTGGTCTCTTCGAGCCGGTTGAAATCAATTTTGGCGCGCCGCACGCGTCCTTTGCGCGGCGAATCCACACTGTGTGGCGCGCAGGCGAGCAGAATGTCAGCAATCAAATCAGCCAGCTGGCTGGTCTTCTCCTCATCAAAACCGCGCTGGGTGATCCAGGGCGTACCCAGACGAATGCCGGAGGGATCGAGCGCGGATTTATCGCCAGGAATGGTATTGCGGTTGACCACGATGCCCACCAGATCGAGAATGCGCGCCGCCTGATCACCGGAGAGCGAAGTACCGTCAGGGCCTTGAATGGGACGGCAGTCCACGTTGAGCATGTGGCTGTTTGTCCCGCCATAGCAGATACGCAGGCCGCGTTCTTGCAGGCGCGCCGCCATGGCTACCGCGTTCCGGATGGTCTGACGCTGCAACTGAACGAACTGAGGGGTGCGCGCCAGTTTGAAGGTCAACGCCAGCGCGGCAAAGACCTGAACGTGGGGGCCGCCCTGTTCGCCGGGGAATACGGCGCGGTCAATCTTCTTCGCCAGAGCCGCATCCGTGGTCAGGATGATGGCGCCGCGCGGCCCGTCCAGAGTCTTGTGCGTGGTCGAGGTGATGACATGCGCGTACCCAAGCGGCGAAGGGACCACGCCGGCGGCTACCAGACCGCCGATATGGGAGATGTCAGCCAGCAGCCAGGCGCCAACCTCGTCGGCAATGCGACGGTATTTTTCCCAATCGGGTATCCAGGGGTACGAAGAATAACCGGCGACGATGAGTTTGGGACGATGCTCGCGCGCCAGCGTCAGCAAGGCATCGTAATCAATCTGTTCGGTTTGTGGGTCAACGGTGTAATGCACAACGCGATAGAGTTTGCCGGAACGATTGGCAGAGGAGCCATGCGAGAGGTGGCCGCCATGCAACAGATTCATCCCCATGATTGTGTCGCCGGGCTCAAGGAGCGCGGAATATACCGCATTGTTGGCCGGAGCACCGGAAAGCGGTTGGACGTTGACGTAAATCTCGTCGGCGCCAATGCCATTGGCCGCAAAGGCCTCGGCGCAGCGACGGCGCGCCAGGGCTTCCACGATGTCGGCATATTCGGTGCCTTTGTAATAACGCGGATCGGAGTAGCGGCGGTACTCTGCCAGACGGCGGGGATAATCCAGGATTTCCGATTCGCGCATCCAGCGCGTCTCTTCATCAGGATAACCTTCCGCGTAGATGTTTTGAAATGCCGAGGCCAGCGCCTCGCGCACGGCAAGCGGCGCCTGGCTTTCGGAAGGGATAAGAATCAACTTGCGGCACTGACGCTCGGCCTCCAGTTGGGTCAGTTCGTAAACTTCCGGATCGAGTTCAGCGAGCGAGCCGCGAAAGAGATAATCGGTCATAGAATCTCCCTGGAGCAGTTTGGGGATAAAAAAACACGCCGGCAGACGTAACCAGCACGTCAGCAGGCGCCGGCGGCCGGCGGACAGAGAAGGAGTTTCAGTGGGCGGAACAGGACTCGAACCTGCGACCTTCTCTGTGTAAGAGAGACGCTCTGACCAACTGAGCTATCCGCCCGCCCAGCGTGAATTATACCCGAAGATGCGTTGAATGGACCCTGCGTTATGCGCGACAAAAGCGCGCCTCGTCCAAAGACTGCGCCAGCAATCCCGCGATGCGCCTGACGGTTTGCTCTGCCGCCTGCTGTCTGATTAACCCCTCCTTGGCTACTCCGCGCACGATGAGCCGCGTCATGCCCTCCGCTGTCAGGTCCAGAGCAACTTTGATCAAAACCGGGTTCATGTCCAGGTATCCCGCGCCAACAATGCCACAAATCATCGTCTTCCCCTTCTCCCGTTCACAACCATCGAGAAGCCTTCCTTCGCAGGACAAAAGGGCGCCGACAATGTGCGCGGCCTGTTCGATAGGGCTGCTGGTTTGCAGGGTCAGTTCAAAACGATGGTTGGGGAGCAACCAGGCGGCCAGGTAGGCCCCAGGGCCACCTATCTTTCCGAGTTCGCGCGCGAGAATACGATGTTCATCTCTGGCCATATTGCTCAACCGAGAACCTGCAACGTGCGCGGCCAGTCGCTCAGGCAATCAGCGCCCTGGTCGGTGATGACTACATTATCCTCGATCCGCACGCCGTGACGTCCGGGAAGGTAGATGCCCGGTTCGATGGTGAACGTCATGCCGCTTTGCAGCGGCTGATCGTTGCCGGCGCGCAGATACGGCGCTTCGTGAGCCTCCAGGCCGATTCCGTGACCGGTGCGGTGGACGAAATAGCGGCCATAACCGGCCTGTTCGATGACGCGCCGCGCCGCCTCGTCCACCAGCGCGCAGGGGAGACCGGGCTTCAGGATTTCCCGCGCGGCTTCGTTCGCGGCGCGCACTACCTCATAGATGCGCTGCGCTTCCTCGTCCACAGCGCCGATGGCGAACGTGCGCGTCAGGTCAGACACATAACCGTTGACCGTCGCGCCCCAATCAATGATCAGCAAATCGCCCACCTGCAGCGGACGGTCAGTCGGCGCGGCGTGTGGATTTGCGGCGTTCGGCCCGGCGGCCACAATCGGCGCAAAAGGCAAGTCGGGCTGTGAGCCTTGCTGGAGCAAGTTCGTCAAAAGTAAAGCGGCGATGGCGCGCTCGCTCAGACCGGGTTTGATCATGGGCAGGGTAGCCTCCAGCGCGGCCTGGGCGAGGGAGACCGCGCGTTGCAGCGCGGCAATTTCCTGCTCATCTTTGCACAAGCGCAGGCCGCTGACGACCTCGGCAGCATCGAGGAAAGTGGCCGCACGACTGCCATCAGCCATTGCCTGTTCCAGATAGCGAAACTCCAGCAGACGCATCCAGCGCGGTTCAACCCCAATGCGCCTGCCTTCCAGATTCAGGGCCTGGACGGCGCGACGAAAGGCCTGTCCCCACGCCGACGGTTCTTCTGGATAAGGGAATACCTCCAGCGCGGCGCCGCTCAAGGCCAGCGCCTCCAGTTCGGGCAAAACGATGGCGGCGCGCCCTTCTTTCGTGAAGAGGGCCACGATGGGGCGTTCCAGCAGGTGGAAGCGCAAACCGGTCAGGTAGGCCAGACTGGGGCCGGGGGCCAGCGCCAGCGCCTCCAGGGAGGTGTTTTGCAGGACAGTCAAAAGTCGGTTCAATCGCTGCGGAATCATGGCTTGTCATCGGGTTTATGGAAACGGCGGACAAAGAACACGCACACGGCCCAGTCCACCAGGGCCGGGAAGTGCGCCTCCAGCCAGAGCAAGGGGATCATCCACCAGGGGATGATGACCGCGCGGCGCGGGCGCCGGGCCAGCGCAACCACTTTGCGCGCCACGTAGGCCGAGGGCATGTGCACCCAGGCAGGGAGGCGCAGACTGCGCCGGGCCACCGAATCGCCGGCATGCAAGCCGAACTCGGTCGCCGCGCCGCCAGGGTAGATGCCGGAAACATGGATGCCAAAGGGAGCCACCTCCCGCCGCAGGGCATCGGTAAACGCCCGCACGCCGAACTTGGTCGCGGCATAGACGGAATACAGGGGGGCGGCAATACGGCCAGCCACGGAGGACATGTTGATGATATGCCCGCGGCGGCGTTGAATCATGGAAGGCAGGACGGCGCGCGTCATCCAGATTACCCCGCGCAGGTTGACGTCAATCTGCGGCGCAATGTCCTGCTCGGGGTCCAGCGCTTCGAACCAGTCCAGCCGGCCCAGGCCGGCGTTGTTGAAAAGGATATCAATCCGTCCGAACTGCTCCAGAACGCTTTGCACCACGCGTTCAATTTGCGCCCGGTCGGTGACATCGAGAGGGAAAACGGCGGCGCGCCCGCCGGCGGCGCGGATTTCCTCGGCCAGGGCGTTGAGACGTTCCAGACGGCGCGCCGTCAACACCACGAGACAGCCTGCGCGCGCAAACAGGCGGGCCGCGTCGGCGCCAAAGCCCGACGAAGCGCCGGTAATTAACACCACCTTATCGTTCAAAGAAACAGCCATCGCACAACCCCAGGGGTATATTTTGTCGGCTTTTGCCGCCCAGGACGCGAACGCTGTCGGCAACCGACCGGCAGGGATTCACTCTTCCTCTTGTGCCTCTTCGGCGCGGCGACGCGGGCGCGGTGGAGCCACCACCGGCTGCGGCGCCATGGCAATTTCGATCACCTCGTCCATGTGCTGGACAGGGATGATTTTGAGATCTTCACGCACCCGTTTGGGAAGTTCCACCAGGTCTTTCACGTTCCGCTGGGGAATGATCACCACTTTCAGGCCAGCGCGGTGAGCGGCGGTGATCTTTTCGCGCAGGCCGCCGACGGGTAACACGCGGCCGCGCAGAGTGATCTCACCGGTCATACCCACTTCGTGATAGACCGGCCGCCCGGTCAATGCCGAGATGAGCGCCGTAGCCAGGGTAATGCCTGCCGAGGGACCATCTTTGGGAATGGCGCCTTCGGGAATGTGGACATGGATATCCATGCGTTCAAAGACTTCTATATCAATGCCCAGCGCGGCCGCGCGCGATTTAACGTAGGTGAGGGCGGCCTGTCCCGATTCCTGCATCACCTCGCCAATCTGGCCGGTCATCTGCAAACTGCCTTTGCCATCGAATACTGCGACCTCCACCGGCATGATCTCGCCGCCGCTTTCGGTCCAGGCCAGGCTGGTAGCCACGCCGACTTCATCGCGCCGCTCGGCTTCCGATTGGAAGTATTGCGGCGGGCCGAGGAACTTTTCCAGAATGGAGGGGGTGATGACCGTTGGGAAATGCTTGCCTTCCGCTTTCCAGCGGGCAATTTTACGGCAGACGCGCCCGATTTCGCGCTCCAGGTTGCGCACGCCGGCCTCATCGGTGTATTCGCGGATGATGCGTCGAATCGCCTGCGGCGTGAAACGCAGGTTGACATCCTCCAGACCGTTCTCCTCAATCTGGCGCGGAATCAGGAATCGGTTGGCAATGATCAGTTTCTCCTCCTCGATATACCCTGGAAATTCGATCACTTCCAGGCGGTCGAGCAGGGCTGGTGGTATCGTCGCCAGCGTGTTGGCGGTGGTGATGAACATCACCTTTGAGAGGTCGAAGTCAAGTTCGAGGTAGTGATCGGAAAAGGCGTGATTTTGCTCCGGGTCGAGCACTTCGAGCAGCGCCGAGGCCGGATCGCCGCGAAAATCGCTGCCGAGTTTGTCAATTTCGTCCAGCATGAAGAGCGGGTTGGCGGTGCCGGCGCGTTTCATGGTTTGGATGATACGACCGGGCAGGGCGCCGATATAGGTGCGGCGATGACCGCGAATCTCGGCTTCATCGCGCACGCCGCCCAATGACAGGCGCACGAATTTACGCCCCAATGCCTCCGCAATGGAACGTCCCAATGACGTTTTGCCTGTCCCCGGCGGCCCGACGAAACAGAGAATCGGTTGGCGTTCCTTCTTTGGCTTGAGTGAACGTACCGCGATGTATTCCAGAATCCGCTCTTTGGCTTTCTTCAGCCCGTAGTGATCGCGCTCCAGAATCTTGGCCGCATGCTTGACATCGAGATTATCTTTGGTGACGTTTGTCCAGGGCAGGTCGAGAATCCAGTCAATGTAGGTGCGGATAATGCCCACCTCAGGGGTCATTGGCGGCATTTGCGCCAGGCGCTCCACTTCTTTCAGAGCGGCGGCGCGTGCCGCTTCCGGCAGTTTCGCCTTTTCAATGCGTTGGCGCAACTCGTTAATATCGCGCGTAAAGACATCGGTTTCCCCCAATTCGTTTTGAATCTGTTTCATCTGCTCGCGCAGGTAGAACTCGCGCTGTGAACGGTCCACCTCACTCTGGACACGGTTGTGAATTTCATCTTCCAGTTCCAGCACGTCCAGTTCTTGCGCCAGAAGGCGACTGAGCCGTTGCAGGCGCTGGCGTGGGTCTTTGGTCAGGAGCAGCTGCTGCCGTTCCTCCAGATCGAGCGAGAGCGCCGTGGCGATCATGTCTGCCAGCCAGCCCGGTTCAGCAATATTCATGGCGAAAAGGTGCGCCTCTTCCGGTATCGAACGATCCAGTTCGACGCAGCGCTCGAAGAGATCGAGCACGGTGCGCATCAGCGCGCGCGTCACGCGGTCAACATGGGCCGGTTCGGCGATCACGCGCGCCCGCACGACGATCACCGGCGTCATGCGTTTGAATTCCAGGATTTCCACGCGCCGCCGCCCTTGTGCCAGTGCTGACGAGGTGCCATCCGGCATCGAAAGCAGACGTCCTACCGCCACCTCCACGCCAACCGGCAGGAAATCCGTCGGCTTAAGTTCGTCTTTTTCGGGGTCGCGCTGGTTGAGCGCAATCAACGTCTCATTGTTCTCCTGGGCCTGTTGAATCGCCAGCAACGAGGCCTCGCGCCCGATGAACACCGGCGTAATCATGCGCGGAAAAATGATGAGATCGCGCAGCGGTATAGCCAGCGCCTCAATGACCCCATTCTCATCCGGCGTATGATTGGGGATGCGATAAATTTCCTCCGTGCGCTGGGTCAGCGACAAATTGAGAGACTCTTCCTCAAACGACCAATCCATGTTCGCCTCACGTTTTACTTCGCGTATTCACGCTTTCCCGTTGGTAGTTGCCTGCTCCTGATTGTATTTCAGGGCGAACCGTCAACGAATGTCTGACCACGAATAACCGCACCGCATTCGTTGATTCGTTTGCCCATTCGTGGACGGTCTGCTCTCGACAGGCTGGAAAGCCTGTGCTACGGTTGTCTGCGGTCTGCTGTCCGCCATCTGCATACGTTGATTCGTTTCCCGTTTCCGTTGCGCGCCTCACTTCAGCCCTACCACTTCATACACTTCCACAGCCTCGCTCTTGCCTTTCACGGACAGGGCCTCCAGCGGCCGGCAGATAACCTGATCCTTTACCTGCTCATAGGCCTCGCGGCTCAGGAGGATTTGATTGCGGCCAGCGTTTTCCTGAATGCGCCTGGCAGTATTGACGCTATCGCCGATGGCGGTGTAATCCAGACGCTTCTCTGTGCCGATCCAGCCCAAGACGGCCTCGCCGCAATGGATACCGACGCCAAAGGCCAGATGCGCTTCGGTGGGCAGTTCCGCATAGAGTTTTTCGACGGCGGCGCGCAGTCCCAGAGCCGCACGCACCGCGCGCAGGGTATGGTCAGGTTGCGGCAAGGGGGCATTGAACCAGGCCATGACCGCATCGCCCAGGAACTTATCCACCGTCCCATCCTCGGCCAGCACCGCCTCGGCCCCTGCCGCGAGGTAACGATTCAAAACTGCCACCAGTTTCTCCGGCGGCTGCTTCTCGCTATAGGCGGTAAAGCCGCGAATGTCGGCAAAGAGGATCGTCAGGTTCGTCCGCTGACCGCCGATTTGCAAACTATCAGGGTCGAGGTGCTCAATGACGGCTGGCGAGACCATGCGTTCCAGCAAACGCCGCTGCGCCTCCAGTTTTTTGCGCTCGGTCAGGTCGTCCACTACAATCGCGACCCCCTGCGTAGTCCGGCTGGCATCCTTGAGCGGCGAGAGGCTCAGCCGCCAGTCCACCGGCCCGCGATTGGGAAGCGTATGCGTCACCTCCAGACCAACGACCGGTTTATCGGTAACGCGCACTGCCTGAAGGTGGGGACGAAGTTCGCTGGCACAGGAGGCCATCACTTCGTCCAGATGACGGCCCAGGATATTGGCCACAGGATGGCCCAGAATGGACTCGGCGGCGCGATTACACAGGGTGACTTGCTCCTGAACGTTGGTGGTGATGACGCCGCTGACAATGGAGGCAAAGACATTATCCATCAGGTTCTTGAGTTCGGTCACCTCAGCCAGCGTGCGGCGCACTGAAGCAAACAGGCGGGCATTCTCAATGGCAATCGCAGCCTGATTGGCGAAGACTGTCAACAGGTCGCGGTCGGCTTCACGAAAGATTCCGCTACGGATGCGGTTATCGGCATAGATGACGCCGATAAGTTCCGACTTCACCTTTAACGGCACGCACAGAATCGAACGCAGGCTGTAGGCAACAATGGACTCCTGGCCGCCAAAGCGTGGGTCTTCCTGAGCGTTGGTGGTCAGGATGGCTTCACCATTCTCCAGAACCCGGCGGATGACTGTGCGACTGATGGCGAACTCGCTGGCCTGGATGGATTCCTGCTCCCAGTTGCGCGCCACGCGAGTCACCATCTCGCCGTTTTGATCGCGGAGCATCAGGAAGGCGCGCTCCGCGCCGGTTAACTGAATAATGGTATCCATGACCAGGCGCAGCACCTCATCCAGTTCCAGTGAGGAATTGACCGCCTGGCTCACTTCAGCCAGTGCCAGCAGTTTGCGCCGTCCCTCTTCGAAAGCCGTCGCCTGCTGCCCCAGACGATAGAGGGCGCTTTCCAGAGCCGAGAGGCTCTCCAGGGTTGCCGGGGAAAGATAAGGGCGCGCGGTACTTAACTGGGTGCGAATCTGCGCCGCGATCTTGCTCAACGCCAGGAGTTGCTCAGATAGAGAAATATCAGGCAAGGTGGTGTTCATGAACACATTCCCGGAATCACTTTGATTATAAACGTTCTTCAACGTTGATGGAGACGTTTTTGCCAGGCCGCGCGGCGGGATTTGTGACGCAGGGATGCCGCTGCCTGCCGGGCCAGGCGCGCATCGCCGGGCCGTGTCCCATACATGGCCGGCAGACAGGTGCTGAGCAGCGCCTCCACGTCCGCCTGGGCCTCTGGTAATTGCTGGCGGAGTAAGGCCGCGACCTCTAACGGGGTCTGCGCCGGCGAGGGAGACGTGCCCAGTCGCCGTGCGGCGCGATAGAGTTCGGCGCAGGCACGCGCCCATATTCTCTGGCTGGCGCGGTCGCGCCAGGCGGCCAGCCGGAGGCGGAGCATCGGACCAGCCTGCCACAGGCCGCGATCCCCGCGCCGTAGCCCGGCTATGGCCAGGCGCACGCTACGCTTTCTCCAGAGCAGGTATCCGCTTGCCAGTACCATCAAACCCGCGAGGGGTAACCACCAGTGGAGCGTTTTGCGCTTCGGCGGCGAAACTACGCCGGCAGGTTGCCCCGACGCGCCTTCCGCCGCGCCAGCAGGGGTGAGCGGCGTCCGCGCCACTGGCGTTGGCTGACCAGCCCCTGGCGAGACTTCTTCCGTCTGACCGGCCGGGCGATGTAAAGGGCTCTGTGACGTCGTCGGTTCGAACTCTACCCAGCCCAGGCCCGGGAAATAAACCTCCGGCCAGGTGTGAGCATGGCTCTGACGGACCTGCCGCAGGCGGCGCGTCCCCGGCGGGATTTCGCCCTCGGCATATCCTGCTGCCAGGCGCGCCGGCACGCCGACCGCGCGCAGCAAGAGCACTTCCGCTGTGGCCGCGTATGTGCAGAAGCCCTGGCGATAATCCAGCAGAAACCATTCCAGAAGATCGCGGTCAGGCGGCGGCGCCGGAACATGTTCGCTGTAGCGAATGGAGGCGCGCAGCCAATCCGTGATTCGCCGGGCTTTCTCATAGGGGGTCGCGGCAGCAGCCGTCAGTTCGGTTGCCAGGGCGCGCAGACGGGGCGACCAATCAGCAGGCAACTGCAGGTAGCGTTCGCGCACCCAGGCGGGATAGTCCTGGCCTGCGGCGCGCAACTGCGCCTCGGTCGGGGAAAAATCCAGCGCCTCGACCTGATATTGCTGGCCGGCCTTCAGCGTGCCCTGGAAGAAAAGAGGGTCTATGGTGGAGACGGTGACGGGCACGAGCCCCAAACGCAAAGGCACGCTGACCCAAAGCGGACGCGGCGGCGTGAACAGCCAATCGCTGGGCATCTGGAGGGTGAAGGTATAGGTTGAAAGGTTCCCTGCCTCATCCGGCAGGGAGAGCGGAGCCTCCGCCGGCGAAAATTGACGGCTGACGGCTGCGCGCGTTTCCCATTGACCGTCGGCGTAGAAATCATACACGCGCGCCCGCCAGTAATAGCGCGGGACCAGGTCTACGGGTGGAAGTAAGACGGTGAAGACGATTGTGGCATCGCTGGCTGCATCTTGTTCCAGCCGCAGCGTTTCTCCGGCATAGGGCGCGGCCTGATTGGCCGTCTGCAGGCCGGCGACGAGGCGGCTGAAATCCGTCTCGCGCCTCTGCCAGTCTTGCGTCCATTGTCGCCATGCCCGTTGGGCAAAGCCAATGGCCTGTGCCGGCGCCGGCAGGAGCCAGGCCAGGCCCAGGGTAATCACCGCCACGAGGAGGATCGCCCGATTCCAGTGATGGATCGCTTCCGGCGGCAGGAAGACACGTCCGGCCTGCCAGTCGGCGCGCCGGGCAAGGAAGTGAAGGCGTTCCAGCAGGAGCAAAGCCGCCAGCAGGTAGAAGAAAAGATAGGCTTCGCCGCCTGGGTGCGTTTCATCGAAAGCATGGACAACAAACAACGCCAGGCCGGCCGGCAACGTCGCGGCCACCCAACTGCCTCGCCGCAGGAGGAAGAAGCCGCCCCCAAGCCCTGCCAGCCAGTAACCGAAGGCAACCAGCGTCAGGAACAGGAGCGTATCCTCCAGGGGCTGGTGAGCGGCCAGGGTGGCGAAGGAATGCTGAAAGCGCGCCGCCAGGGCATGCCACGGCGTCAGCGGGTTAAGGCCGCCATACTGGTTGATGCCCAACGCCCAGGGGAAAACGCACACCGTGTAGCCGGTCGCCAGCATGGCCACTGCCCAGGGACGGAAACGACTGCCTCCCAGCGCCAGTCCCAGCAGCGCGCCGGCCAGCGCCATGATCGCGGCCAGGTCCAGGCCCTCACTCCAGCCAGTAGCCGAAAGACGCCCTGCCGAAGTCAGCAGCGCCAGAAGGAAAAGCAGCATGGCCGGCCAATCCCGGCGATACATCTTCACAACAGGAGTGTACGCCCAAGTCTGGCAGGCGTCAACGTGTCGTGCTACCTTGCCTGAGAATCGTGGGCGGGGCTTGCAATATTTTCGCGCAAAAATCGCGCTTGACAGAGCTGTCACTCGTTGCTATCATGGTGCGGATTAATCTCAGGTTTTATCGAAAGGATGGGTGTTATGTCTGCAGGACTTACGCTTGTGAAACCACGTTTTGTCCCGCCGCTGGATGAGGAGTTCCGTCCGGCGGCTCTGGCGAATCGCCTGTTTCAACAGGAGGTAGCCGGGGCAGGGGGTGGCGTCCCGCTGATTCTGGCCCTTGAGCGCAGCGACGGCGAAATCTCGCGCTTCGAGACGCGTATTCTGCCGGAAAATCATCCTCAGGCGGCTGCCAACCACTTCTATGTCGAACGTCTGGTCAAGTTCTTGCTCTGGCAGCGCGGCGGCTGGAAGGTCTACGTTGGTGGGCCGGTGAGCGTTGGCGCATACATCCAGCAATGTTACTCTCCACAGGGCGAGCGGCAGTTTGACTATCACTTCATGGGCGAACAGGTGTACGAGCGCACGTTTATGGTCGTTCCTTGCCGTCCGGAAGAGGTCCCGCCGGCCAACGAGAGCGGCAAATTGTTGGGGCGGCACCTGGACGGTTGTCGCGTCGGGTTTGACCTGGGTGCCTCCGATCGCAAAGTTTCGGCGGTGATTGACGGAACGCCGGTGTACAGCGAAGAAGTCATCTGGGAGCCACGCAAACATAGCGACCCCGAGTACCATTACCGGGAAATCATCACGGCGATCAAGACCGCCGCCTCCAAGATGCCACGTCTGGATGCCATCGGCGGCAGTTCCGCAGGCATCTATATCAACAATCGCCCTATGGTTGCTTCTCTCTTCCGTGCTGTGCCCAAAGAGGAATACCACAAAGTGCGCAACCTGTTCCTGCGCATACGCGACGAGATGGGCGTGCCCCTGGAAATCATCAACGATGGCGATGTCACGGCGCTGGCCGGCTCAATGTCCCTGGAAGACAACGGCATTCTGGGCGTGGCGATGGGCTCCAGCGAAGCCGCCGGCTACGTGAACCTGGACGGTCACATCATGACCTGGCTGAGTGAACTGGCCTTTGCGCCGATAGACTACCAGCCGCAAGCGCCGGTGGACGAGTGGTCCGGCGACCGCGGCGTGGGTTCGCAATACTTCTCGCAGCAATGTGTTTTCCGCCTCGCGCCGCGCGCCGGCATCTCGATTCCGGACGGCATCACCGACGCCGAAAAACTCAAGTTCGTACAGGAAAAACTCGAGGCCGGGCACGAGGGCGCGGTCAAAATCTGGCAATCCATGGGCTACTATCTGGGATATGGCATTGCTCACTATGCCACCTTCTACGACATCAAGCATGTGCTCATTCTCGGGCGCTGCACCTCCGGACGCGGTGGCCAGTTGATTCTCGATGGCGCCCTGGAGGTGTTGCACAACGAATTCCCGGAATTGAGCCATATCCATATCCAGCTGCCCGATGAAAAGAGTCGCCGCGTGGGACAATCCATCGCGGCTGCCAGCCTGCCTGTTATTCCGAAGAAGGAGGAAAAATCATGAAGTTCAACTTGCCTACTGCAGAAACGTTCGTTCCAGATGGCCTGCCTCTGGAACAGGCCCTGGCGCGTACAACCCATCTGGCCGTCTCGGCGCATCAGGACGATCTTGAAATCATGGCCGCCGCGCCTATTCTGGAGTGCTTCCAGCAAACGGATAAGTGGTTTACCGGCGTGGTGGTGACCGATGGACGCGGTTCGCCGCGCGACGATCTGTATCGCGATTACACCGATGAGGCCATGCGCCTGGTGCGCTTCAAGGAACAAAAGAAAGCCGCCTTCGTCGGCGAATATGCGGCGCAAATCATTCTCGACTACCCCAGCAAGGCCGTCAAAGACGCGGCCAACAAACAACCGGTTCAGGACCTGGAAACCATCCTGCTCGCCGCGCGACCGCAATTCGTGTACACCCACAACCTGGCCGACAAGCACGATACGCACGTCAGTGTGGCGCTGCGCGTCATTGAGGCGATTCGTCGCCTGCCCAGAGAAGCGCGCCCACAGCGCCTCTACGGCTGCGAGGTCTGGCGCGACCTGGACTGGATGGTAGACGAGGACAAAGTACCTTTCGATTGCTCGGCCCACGAAAATCTTCAGGCCGCGCTCCTGGGAGTTTTCGATTCGCAAATTTGTGGTGGGAAGCGTTACGACCTGGCCTCGATGGGACGCCGGCGTGCCAATGCCACCTACTTTGCCTCGCACGGCACCGACACCAGCCTGGGCCTCATTTATGGCATGGACCTGACCCCCCTGATTGAGGACGATTCGCTGGCGGTCAGCGCTTACGTCCAGCAATTCCTCGATCGCTTTGTGCAGGACGTGCAGAATCGGCTGGCGAAACTGGGATAAGCGCCAGTGTGGTGGTCAAAAAGCGGACGGGACAACCCCGTCCGCTTTTTTGTCTGGAAGTAACTGTTTAGCCTTGTCTCAAAACCGTTGTGGATGTCATGGCAAGGAGCGTTCTTTGCGACGAAGCAATCCCCAGGCGGTCCATTTCGCCTGATAAAGGGGAGATTGCTTCGCCAAAAAACGGCTCGCCATGACATGGCTGAGTAGTTACGTCTGGAAAATGCTCGATGGGTTTTATCCAACGCCGAACTGATGGGGATCGGGCACGGCAACGCCACGCGCCGCCATCTCCCAGAAGGTTTGAAAAACTGCCTCACGCAGCACCGGGTC
>DAOTVX010000008.1:0-4873 GCA_034436275.1 Anaerolineales bacterium
GTAACGATTTAGCCCTGTCTCAAAACCGTTGTGGATGTCATGGCGAGGGCGTTCTCTGCCCGAAGCAATCCCCTGGTAATTGGGAGACTGCTTACCTTGAGATTCGCAAGGAGATTGCTTCGGCGGCGCCTCGGGCGAGCCTCGGCGTGGCCCTATCGCCGCCTCGCAATGACAAGGGACAGGTAATCTAATGTCGAGGTAGTTACCTTCAAATTATACCTGCGACGGGCGCCGAATCAGGCATAGGAATCGTACAGCGAGCGTAGCCGCAGCGCCTGGCGCAGACGCTCTCCATCCCAACCTGCGGGCAATGGCACGCTCACGCGCCGCTCACGGTTGGGAGAGAGGTCGAAGTAGTTGTCGCTGAATACGGCGTCGGTCTCTGCCAGTGAAAGTTCCACGAAGCGCGCCAGCGAGGCCGCGCGCAGTCGAATCACTGCCTGGTCATGCTCTGTTGCCACCTCCCATTGCAGGTGGGGATTGGTCAGCATCAAATGCTTGTTCGGGACGAAGGTCGCCAGGCTTTGGCCGATGAGTTCGTTATCTTGCCAGAGTTCGGCGATCAAGACGACCTGTCGCCGTTCGGCTTCTGTGAGGCGTGCCGAGAAGTCGAGTGACGCGACAAGGCTATCGCGCTGCGGCGGCGCGGTCACTGGAAGTTCGTCCTGTTCCAGAACGTGCCCCGCCAGCGTTTCCAGTCGCCAGGCTACCCTGCCTTGCCAGGGCTGGAGCAAATCGCTGGTCAGGTGAAGGTCCAGGCGCAGGTCGTTTTCCTCCATCGAAAGCAGGAGAGGGGCATAGAAGCGGCGCGCCAGATAGTGTAGCGCCTTCCAGCGCCCGAAATAGTCTATGCTCGACCAGGAGGCTACAGGCCAGCAATCGTTCAATTGCCAGTAAAGCGTTCCGCTCACGCGCTGACGGTTGCGTCGCCAGTGTTCTACGCCATAGCGAATCCCTTCGGCCTGCAAGACCATGCTCACGTAGACGAACGAGGCAAAATCCTTCGGCAGGCGGAACTGGTCGGTCATCTGGGATACCATCAGGCTGTTGCCGGAAGGGGAACGCTGATGGTGCTCCATGATGTAAGAGGTAATGTTTTGCTCTTCTGGGGGGGCGTAGGTCTGAATGGTTGCCAGTGGCGGCAACGATTGAAACCCAAACTCACTCATGAAACGCGGGTATTGCTGGCGATAGGCGGTAAACGGTTTGCGTCCATGCCAAACATCCCAGTAGTGCGTATCGCCGCGCTGCTGATCGTTGGGATGGTCGAACGGGATGCCGGAGGAGGGTGAAGAAGGCCAGTAGGGGCGGTCTGGGTCTTCGTCTGCAACGATGGCCGGCAACAGGTGATGGAACATGCGGTCATAGGCGGCTTTCAGTCGGCGATTGGTGTGGTCGGTTGGATCATCCCAATGCCAGTTCACCCAGCCTTCTTCCATCTCGTTATTGCCACACCACAGCGCCAGGCTGGGATGATGGCGCAGACGGCGGATGTTCTCCATAGCCTCCTGGCGCACGTTGTCGAAGAAGGCCTCGTCATCCGGGTAGATGCCGCAGGAAAAGATGAAATCTTGCCAGACGAGAATGCCGTAACGGTCGCACAGGTCGTAGAAGCGATCTTCGGGGTAAAAGCCTCCACCCCAGGCGCGCAGCATGTTCATGTGCGCCTCGGCGGCGCTGCGGATGAGCCATTCCAGGTGGGCATCCTGAACGCGCGTTGGGAATGAATCGGCGGGAATCCAGTTAGCGCCTTTGGCGAAAATGGGAACGCCATTGACGACGAACTGGAACGATTCGCCCCACTCGTCTGCTTCGCGTCGCAGTTCCAGGGTACGCAATCCCAGCCGACAGGTGCGACGATCCAGCTGCTTCTGACCCTGCCACAACGCGACGTCCACTTCATACAGCGGCTGTGTGCCGTAACCGTTGGGCCACCAGCGCTGCGGCTGATGGATGATCGTTTGCAACAGACAGGCCGAAGGGCGGTCATGCTCACCGCCTGGCTTGCCTTGCACGACCTGAGTCGCGCCGTCGGGCGCGGTGACCTGCAAGGTGACCTGCAGGTCAGCCTCCTGCCATTGCTCGAGGCGGATGGCTGCGTGGAGGGTAACCTGATCCCCGGCGTGTCTCTGGCGGAGGTGAATGTCTTCCAGGCGGGCGGTTGTGTAGCCCTCCAGACGGATGTCTTTCCAGATGCCGATGGGTGGGAGTTTGGGCCCCCAATCCCAGCCCCACTGACAGGGCGCTTTGCGCAGGTGGGGCCCGCCAGGAATATCGCCCCCGCCCCGCAATGGCTTTTCTGCCTGACGGGCGCGCAGGAAGGCCAGCGGCGAATGAAAAACCACGCGCAATTCATTCTCGCCCGCCTTCAGCCGTTCGCTCACCTCCCAGTGGTACTGACGGAACATGTTATGGCTTTCGCCCAGCAGATGACCATTCAACGTCACGGTTGCCAGCGTGTCCAGGCCATCGCAAACTAGAAACACCTTGTCTTCCTGAAGCAAGGCTGATGCCGGGGAGAAGATCAGACGATATTCCCAATCGTTTTCGGCTACCCGTTGCACGGCATGTTCATTATCTGCCACAAAGGGATCCGGAATGCGCTTCAAGGCGAGCAAATCAGTGTGTACGCCGCCAGGGACACTGGCGGGCAGCCACTCTGACTCGCCCAGGCGGCGAAATTGCCAGGTGCCGTTTAGACTTTGCTGGAACATGGCGAACTCCTGATCACATGGCGGGTTGTTGTCATGTGGCGCGCCAGGGGGCAAGTTTGACCGGCTGCCCTGTTTGCGCCGATTCGAACAGGGAGCGGATGGCGCGCACATTGGCCAGGCTATCCTCCAGACTGACGGCTGGCGGTTTGCCGAGCAAAATTGCCTCGGCCATGTCCTCCACCTCGCTCTGGTAAGGCGCCGTGCCGTGAATCGTTATCGTGTGCCTGCGCCCGTTGCGCGTCAGGTACACGTGTTCTCGCCGTCCCGGGTTGAAGGGGTTGGGGATATACAGCCTGCCCTCTGTGCCGACAAATTCCATGAAGACGAAGTAGGGCAGGGAGAAACTGCTATAGAACTGAGCGAAGCACGGGCCGGGGAAATGTAACTGGGCGACAAACGTCGCATCAATCCCGTTCGCGCCGGTGATCTGCTGTCCGAAGACCTCTTGCGGTTCTGCACCGAGCACAGCGCGCGTATAGCTCAGCGGATAACAGCCCACATCCCAAAGGCTGCCGCCGCCCTGTTCAGGATGCAGGCGGTAATCCTCCTGCCGTTCCAGGCGGAAGGAGAATGCTCCGCGCACCATCCTGATCTCGCCGAGCAGGCCACTGGCCACGATTTCCCGTACCTTTTGCGTTTGAGCATGGCTGCGGTACATGAAGGCTTCGGCGACCACCCGTTGATGTTCTCTGGCCGCGACCATGATGGCGGTTACTTCCTGTTCCGAGAGCGCCAGCGGCTTCTCGCACAACACGTGTTTCCCGGCCTTCAGGGCGCGGATGGTCCATTCCGCATGGAGGTGATTGGGCAGGGGATTGTAGATAACGTCAATCTCGGCGTCGGCAAGCAGCGCCTCGTATGAACCGCAGGCGCGCGGAATGTGGTACTGCCGCGCGTAGGCTTCGGCTTTCTCCTGGCTGCGGCTGGCGACCGCTACCAGGCAGTTCCGTCTGGAGCGGCGCAAAGGGGTCAGCAAGGCGCGGTTAATACGCGCCGTGCTCAGCAGGCCCCAGCGTAATGCTTGTGTCTTCATTTGCTATCTCCTCTGTGCGGCTAAAAGTGGCCAACGGCCGCAGTCAGGTTGTCGAAAATCTTGAAGAGGGGGGTAAAACCGGTCAGGTCCAGCGCCTCGCGCAGGCGTGGCGGAACGTTTGCCAGCACAATCTCACCACGATTGTAGCGTTTGCAATTCCGCTGCCCGATCAACAAGGCGCGAAAACCGGCGCTGGACATGAAATCTACCTCGCTCAGGTTCAAGACGAGTTTAAAAATTCCCTCCCGGTTGAGGGCCTCGATGGCCTCCGTGAGTTGTGGCGCGGTGTAGGAATCAACCCGTCCACGAAGGTGCAAGACAGCACAGTGCTTGTAACGATCGGTGGCAATTTCCATACCTGACCTCCAGAAATTAACGTGGTGCGAACCTGTATGGAGGCAAGTGCTTGATCCGTTTTTCCCCTGCCATGCCTCTTCTGTCTTCGGGACATTTCCGTTGTTTATCCCGAGTTGACCTTAATTATACCCACGAAACCGTCTCTGCTGTAGCATAAAGGCCATCATCGGACTTATTTCCACAGCCTCAAACAGGGGGAAGGGATAAGAGGGCATGGTTTTCTCACCGCACAAGAAAGCGTGTCTGGCAGTTTTTGCGCTACAATAAACGAAAACCCCGCCGCTGAACCCGGCGAGGCTGGCTGTGCGACGCGGTTGCGGCGCGTAGCGGTCGAGGGAATTATAGCATAACCCTTTCACCGCCTGCGTCCGCCCGCGATGCAGGCGGTGTTGTATCAAGCAACCTTAATCACAACTGCCCTGTGGAGGGCCTCTCATGCTCGATATTTCCACGCTCGAAAACTGGCTCTGGGAAGCCGCTTGCGCCATCCGCGGCCCTGTGGATGCACCCAAATTCAAGGACTACATCCTGCCGCTGATCTTCCTCAAGCGCCTTTCGGATGTGTTCGATGACGAAATCGAGCGCCTGAGCGCCGAATACGGCAGCCGCGACCTGGCGCTGCACCTGCTGGAACAGGAGCGCCAGAGCGGCCAGGTGCATCTGGTGCGCTTTTACCTCCCCGAAAACGCTCGCTGGCAGGCGATCCGCCAGCACGGGGTGAGCGGACTGGGGCAGTTCCTGACCGACGCGGTGCGCGATATCGCGCGCG
>DAOTVX010000009.1:0-12597 GCA_034436275.1 Anaerolineales bacterium
GGGCACGTCTACAAGTTGATAAAATCGTTTGCCATCGGTTCATTCATTGTCGGGCGACATCGCTACCTGCTAGCTCTGTGGCTGGCCATCGCCGCAGGTGCTACGGCGGTTTTGGCGAAAAGGCCCAAAGACCTTGCTCCTTTCACGCGCTATCTGAATATCGTGGGGCTGATATTGGTGTGCTTACCGTTATACACGATCAGCGATTACCAGATCAGACAACATGCAGTCCATCTCCATCAAGCTATCTCTGCGGGCGCTGAAGCTATCTCTTTGTCCCCCGGCCAACCCGCCCCGGATATTTACTATATCGTACTGGATGCCTATGCCCGCACAGATGTCCTCCAGCAAGTGTATGGCATTGATAATCATGCGTTTCTAAGCAATCTCCAGGAACTGGGATTTCAGATAGTCCCCTGCAGTCGAAGCAATTACAATGAGACCATCCTTTCCCTTACTTCTACCTTCAACATGAACTATCTTCAGTCCCTCCCCCCTTATGACCCTCATCGCTCTGGGGGGCCGTGGCTTGGAGAGTACCTGCGGCACAATTCAGTCCGAACGTTACTGGAAGGCTTGGGGTATCGCACCATCGTTTTCTACAATGTTTACGAGACCCTCCTGTGGAGTGATGCAAAGGTATATAAGGCGCCCAGCATTGGCTGGATGTTGAATCCTTTCGAGACTCTATTGCTGCAAACAACACCGGGCCTGGCCTGGCTCGATTCAAGCACGGGGCGTCTCACCGATCGAGACAAAATTTCGCGCCTGAACACTCTCTATGCCCTCTCGCAACTCCCTGCACAAATTCCTGCTTTGCCTGGGCCGAAATTTGTATTTGTTCACTTGATAATTCCGCATCCTCCATTTGTGTTTGGCCCTGATGGCGAGGAAATCAGAGTACCTTACGATCCCCTGACCGACACCTATGCCGAAGACGATTTCTGGCGCGGTTATCGAGATCAGGTGTTGTTCATCAACAAGCAGATTGTACCGCTCCTATCCTCTCTTATCGAGCATTCTGCCACACCGCCTGTTATTGTCCTGGCCAGTGACCATGGTACAGACCACACCTCCAACGTTCAGAATGATTTTCTTAACCTTGAAGCGTATTACCTCCCCGGTAATGCAGTCCCCCTTGTGTATGATACGATGACCCCTGTCAACATATTTCGGGTAATTTTCAACACCTACTTCAATGGTCACTATCCACTTCTGCCCGATAAAAGTTACCTCTGTGATGAAACTGCAACTTACTTTCTGTGCACAGAGGTTTTCATCCCTGATTGCTCCCAGCCATGACTCAGATCGAATTTGTTCCTCCAACCCATGAGTGCGATCAACGTCTCTGACAATGCGCGGAACCTTATCACCCGCGCGGTGGCTTACCTTCAGCGTATTGCCGAAGAAGCGGCTTCCTGCCTGGCTCTCCGAAAGAAGGCACGCGCGATAGCCCGCCACTGCTCCGCCAATGGCCATCAGCCGCCTGTGTTGATCTTTCAGGCCTCCAGCGGCGTGGCCAGATTGACGCTCAACCGGGCATTCTCCCTATTGACGGCCTGGATATTACGTTTGAGCGGCGTGCCGGTTATCCAGATGGTTTGCCGGCGGGGCATGAAACGTTGTGTCATGGGCACGAATAATCGCGATCTTCATCAGCCGCCTCCCTGTCCGCGTTGCCTGCGCCTGGAGCGGGCTATCCACAGCGGGGCATGGGTGCACTTCTTCGATTATCAGGAAGATACAGCCCTGGCTCAGGCGATTCGTCATTTGAGCATACCGCAATTGACGGCGCTACACTGGCCCGCACCGCCTCACTGGGCATTGCCAGAGAACGTCACTGTACCTCTGGGCGCACTTGTACTGCCCTCCATGCGCTGGATTTTGCGTCGTCACAATCTTCTTGATGATGAACCCACGCGCACCCTTTACCGCGAGTATCTGCTTTCCGCCTGGAGCATTGGCCAGGAGTTTGTGACTCTACTGGCAAGAATCCATCCTCAGGCCATTGTCCTGTTCAACGGTCAGTTCTTCCCGGAGGCAATTGTGGCCTGGATCGCGCGCCAGCGCGGACTGCGCGTGATTACCCACGAGGTCGGTCTGCGTCCCTTTTCGGCCTTCTTCTGTGAGGGCGAGGCAACCGCCTATCCGATTGAGATTCCTCACGACTTCGAACTTTCTGAAGCGCAGAACGCTCGCCTTGACGCCTATCTGGAGCAGCGTTTTCGCGGTCAGTTTACCATGGCCGGCATCCGTTTCTGGCCCGAGATGAAAGGACTGGATGAAGCGTTCCTGCAGCGGGCCTCCCACTTTAAACAAATCGTACCGGTCTTTACCAACGTCATCTTCGACACCAGTCAGCCTCATTCCAACGTTATCTTCCCTGATATGTTCGCCTGGCTGGACGAAGTGCTCGACATTATCCGCACCCATCCAGAAACGCTGTTTGTCCTGCGCGCCCATCCTGACGAAGAGCGGCCTCACAAAGAGAGCCGCGAGAGTGTGGCAATGTGGGTGGAGAAGCGCAACGCCACCGCCTTACCCAATCTGATGTTCGTTGGGGCGCGGCAGTATATCAGTTCTTACGAGTTGATTCAACGCTCTAAGTTCGTGATGATTTATAATTCAACGATTGGTCTGGAAGCCTCCATTCTGGGCACGCCAGTATTGTGCGCAGGACAGGCACGCTTTACCCGCTATCCCACTGTCTTTTTCCCGCCGAACCGAGAGGCATTTCGCGCCCAGGCGGAGGAATTCCTGCGTGCAGAACACCTGGAAGCGCCGTCCGAACACCGGCGCCAGGCGAGGCGTTTCCTCTACTACCAGCTTTTTCGCGTCTCTCTGCCTTTTGATGCCTATCTGGAAAACGGCTCGCGACCCGGCACGGTAACATTGCGCCGCTTCGACTGGCGCGCCCTGCTCCCGGAACATTCACCTGCTGCCAAAACCCTGCTGGAGGGTGTTCTGGCAGGCAAACCTTTTGTCCTGGAAGAGTAAAGAACATGGAAGAAAAAATCGAGATTCTGTCTGTAGAGCTGCTCAACCGCCACCGTCCCCTAGTGACGGCGCTGCGCTCACTGGCCAATGCCCTCCATATCGGCCTGGGATGGCACTATTTGCTGGACATGAGCTGGATTTTAGCAAATCTCGGCGAGGTGCGGGGGAAGACAATTCTGGATGCCGGCGCCGGGACCGGCCTGCTTCAGTGGTATCTGGCGGAACAAGGCGCCCGCGTCCTCAGCGTAGATCGCGTGGGCCGCGCGCAACTTCCCTGGCGGTTCCGCGCGCGTTACCACGTGCGCGGCTTACGTCCGCAGGACCTGCATTCGCCGCTCGCGGTGATGCGCGAAAACATCGCCGCCGCGCGTGGGATTGGCAAAATTAAGGCCGCGCTGCGTGGAATTGCCGCCTGGCTGCTCGCCACGTTCCCTCGCCCTCGGCGCGGCGAGGTTATCCTCTACAATCAGGACCTGAGCGCCATGGCCGACCTGCCCGATGAATCCATGGATGCCGTCATTTCCGTCTCTGCGCTGGAACACAATTCCCCGTCGGGGCTGGAACAGGTGGTAAACGAGCTCTGGCGTGTGCTCAGGCCTGGAGGAATACTGCTGGCAACACTGGGCGCGGCCTCACAGGCTGACTGGTTTCATGAACCTTCGCAGGGCTGGTGCTACACCGAACAAACCCTGCGCCGCCTCTTTCGCCTGCCTGATTCTGTGCCTTCCAATTACCATCGCTACGACGAATATTTTGCCGCTCTGTGCGCCTGCGCCGAATTGCGCGACAACCTGGCAGACTTCTACTTCCGTTCAGGCAATAACGGCATGCCCTGGGGGAAATGGGACCCTCAGTACCAGCCGGTAGGCATCAAAAAGATAAAAGAGGCTCCTGCCGCCTGATCATCCCAGGGCCACATCAAGCAGCATCATTACCGCAAAGCCTAGCAAGACGCCCGCGGTCGAGAAGTGCGTCTCCTCCATTTGCGCTTCCGGGATCAGTTCCTCCACCACGACGTAAATCATCGCGCCGGCGGCAAACGCCAGGGCGTAAGGCAGAAGTGGGCGCATCGCCAACACCCCTGCCGCGCCGATGACTGCCGCGATCGGCTCAACCAGGCCGGACGCCTGACCATAGAGAAAACTGCGCCAACGCGAAAGTCCCTCGCCGCGCAAGGGAATAGCCACCGCCGCGCCTTCCGGGAAATTTTGTAACCCAATGCCCAATGCCAGAGCCACGGCGCCGCTGAATGCTGCCGAAGGAATGCCGGCTGCTACCGCCCCAAACGCCACACCGACAGCCAGCCCTTCCGGAATATTGTGCAGGGTAATCGCCATCACCAGCAGGATACTTCGCTGCCAGGAAGTCTTCAGCCCCTCCGCTTGCTGAACAGGCAACCCGGCATGCAGGTGAGGCAGGATTCGATCCACCCCCCACAAGAATATGCCGCCCAGAAGGAAACCCGTCAGCGCCGGCAGCCAGGCAGGCACGGCCAGTTCCTGGGCCAGGTCTATCGCCGGCGCCAGCAACGACCAGAAACTGGCAGCAATCATCACGCCGGCGGCAAAGCCCAACATTCCATTCAACGTTTTGCGCCGAATGCTCTTGAAGAAAAAAACCATTGCCGCTCCCAGCGCGGTCACTCCCCAGGTGAACAACCCGCCCAGAAGCGCCTGCAAGACAGGATGAAACATTACCAACCAGGATGCCATAGCCAGTCCTCCTGACGGAATTTCAACGCCCAATTATATCGGCAAAGGTAACTACGTTGACAATGTCAACTTTTCGTATCGTTGTCATGGCGAGCGTAGCGCATGTCCCGCCTGCCACAAGCGGAGTGTGGGGAAAGCGATCTCCTGGCAAGTAAGGAGATTGCTTCGCCGCCCATGGTGGCTCGCAATGACAAGGATGGGTAGTGGGCAGGTAGTTGCCGGCAAAGTTTCTTTTTCAGACGGGGATTTCGTCAGGAATAGAGGGGCAGGCGTGTACGGATGTTTCAGGGTGGGGATTCAGCCCTGCCACAACGATGCACGTTCGCTGCCAGTCAACCGCTGGGCCGACGTTTTCACGGACCCTACGACCGGGACCATGCGACTTCTCTGCCCCCAGGCCGCCCGTTCGCCAGAAAGCGGAATTGCAGACCGTCGCGGACTATCCGAACGAAGGGTGCGCGCCGTCAGGGTCAGCCGCGTCCCATCCTGTCACCGCCGATGATTACTCCTCTTCCGCCGTGGCGCTGGAGGTATGGTAATGGCGGTGGTAGTAACGCGTCAGGCCATGACGTAGCCGTTGCAGGTACTGGCGCTGCTGCTCGGCGGATCGAGCCGGGAAATCTTCCAGACAGGCCTTGACCACCTCTTCCAGGGCAGTGGAAGATGGCTTCTGGCGCGCTTGTTCTTCCAGCAAGCGGTAAATGCGGGTAAGGCAGGCTATCTGTTCCCGAACCGCCTCGGACGAAACCACGCCGCCACGCCCGCTCACAATTTGATAGGCCTGGTATGGAGATGTCAGGAGCAGGTTGAGCGCCTCCAGCCAGAGCGGGATGTTGGCGCTGGCCAGGAAAGGCGGCTGACCGGCTATCACCGCGTCACCGACAAACACCACCTGGCTATCGGGTACAATCACCCAGCATGCGCCGCTGGCAGGCCCAGGATGGTGTTCGACGAGTACCGGCAGGTCATCCCAGTAAATTTTGAGATGACGCGTGAACGAAAGTTCCGGCGGCGCCCAGCGAATATTGGGGAGGGCATTGCCCATTTCCCATTCCGCGCCGGTTTCCTCGGCACCGGCCTTAAAAGTCAGTGGACGGTTGCGGAAAATCTGGGCCGTGCGCTCGTGGGCAATGACAGTGCAATCCATGGCGCGCGTCCCGATAGTCCGATCAGGATGAGCATCCAGATTGATCAGCAGCCGGTCAGGACCGCCGCCCAGATTCATCAGGGCCGCCCGCCAGGCACGCGCACCCTCCAGAGAAAGCGGGGCGTCGATCAGCAGCAGCCCTTGCGGGCGACGGATAACGCCCAACGTTACTCCCGGATAGGCAGTTTCAATGTAAACGTCTGCGGCAATGGCCTGCATAGATTATCTCCCGTGGGTGGCTTGCACAGCAGAGGCTGTGGGTAGAGTCAGACAGAATTTCGCGCCCTGGCCCGGCACACTTTCCACCCAGATTTTGCCTCCATGTCCCTGCACGGCCAGGCGACAGAACGCCAGTCCAATGCCCAATCCGCCCGGCGTGCGTTCCCGCTTGACGCGAGCGAATTTTTCGAAGATTCGTTCCTGCTCGCCCGGCGGAATACCGGGGCCATTATCGGCCACCCAGAATTGCACCCAGCCGTCCATGGCTTGCGCGCCCATCTCAATTTTCCCCTCCGGCGGCGTAAACTTGGAGGCATTTTCCAGAAGGTTGATCAACACGCGACGTATCATATCCACATCTACCCAGACCGCCGGCAGAGTGGCAGGAATGGCGTTGGTGAACGTCTGGTGACGGCTTTCCATCATGGGCAAGACAATGTCAATGGCCTCACGCGCCAGATCCGCCGGCGTGACTTCCTGCTGTTGGACGATCTTCTGTCCCGATTCGAGACGGTTGATGTCCAGCAACGAGTTGACCAGACGCTGGATGCGGTCGGTTGAACGCGCGATGACGTCCAGAACGCTCTGGACGCCTTCCTTGCCGCTTTCGGCGCAGATGGCAGAGAGCATGTCCAGGCCCGAAACAATGTTCGCCAGCGGTGCGCGCAGGTCATGGTAAATCATAGAGGTCAGGTCTTCCCGCAGGCCATCGAGGGCCTTCCGCTCGCTGATATCGCGCAAAATCCACTGAATGGCTTCCGTATCCTCAAAGATCACGCGCCGCGCATACACCTGAACGGGAATCCCCTGGCCGGTCTTGGTCTGCAGCAGGGACTCGTAACTGCACATCTCGCCGGCTTTCAGTTTCTCTGGACAAAAAGCCTGTTCCTCGCGCCTGATCTCGTGCAGGCTTTCGATGGGCATATCGCGTAGTTCGCGGGAGGTGTAACCGCTCAAAACCGCCGCCTGACGATTGGCCTCGAGGATACGCCCATCCCAGTTGGTCAGGAAAATCGGGTCAATGCTATCGTCAAAGAGTTCGCGGTAACGTCTATGGGCGGCCTGCAGGCGCTCAAACAATTGCGCGTTCTGGATGGCTGAGCCGGCCAGGTTGCCAATGCCGGTCAGGACCAGCAAGGCATCGGGGTCAAAAGCGCCCGAGCGCGGGTTGATGGCCTCCAGAACACCGATGACCCGTCCCTGCGCGTAGATAGGTGCACAGGCCAGGGCGCGTATCTCCATACCCTGAAACTGTTCCGCTTTGGGTAAGAAACGATCATCCTGACGCACATCCGGGAGCACAATGCCTTCGCCCTCGTGGACCACCCAGCCCACGATACCCTGGCCGGCCGGAATGCGCGCCCCAAGAATATTGCCGGTATGTTCACCGCTGGCCGCGCGAAAGACCACATCCCAGCGAGCATCCAGCAGCCCCAGGGCGACAGTTTCCACCAGGAGGGCCTGCATGGTTTCACTCAAGATGCGCTGCAGCACCTCATCCAGTTGTAGCGTGGCCGTGATGGCCGCTGCGCTGGCCGCCAGCGCGGTCATCACGCGCGCCTGGCGTTGACTTTCAGCGTACAGACGCGCGTTCAATACCGCGATGCCGGCCTGATCGGCAATCGCCTGAATCAAATCGAAGTGATCACGCGTATAGGTGTTGGGCGTGGGGTGCACCAGAGTCAGGATGCCCACCAGCCGCTCGCGCGCCAGCAACGGCACACACATGGCCGATTTGGCGCCGCTGCGCGTCAGGGCGTCATCTGGACGGCGCAGCCAGCGCTCGTCGCGACTCGTATCCGGCACCAAGGCCGGCTGGCGATGACGTTTGACCCAGCCGGCCAGGCCACGATCGAGCGTCTCGCGCAGTTGCTGCGTGGTATGCTCATGTACCTTGGCGCCATAGACAATGGCGGCTTCCACCGGCTTGCCGTTGTCATCCAGAACAATGATACTCCCACGTTCGCCGCCAACGTATTTGAGCGATTGGAACAGGACTCGTTGCAGCACGGTGCGCAAATCGAGCGCCGAGGCCAGATCGCGACTGATATGGTATAACAATTCGAGCGATGAACGACTTTCGTCCGTCATCGCCCTCGCGCCGGATTCATTCTGAGGCGACATCGTAACGATTGCTTTTACTGTTCTTCTGCCGTCTTTTCCTTGCGCAGCAGGCCCCACACCAGCAGGGCTGCGCCCAGGCCCAGGCAGAACGCGCCCAGCGCGCCCCAGGCCGTGAAACAGGTCAGGGCAATCACTATGCCTAACAGGCCAAGATACACGATGACCTGCGCCTGCCAGACCGTTGCTTTGCGTATCAGGTCAAGGCCAAGCCAGCCCAGCGCCACGCCGGCCACTGCCATGCCCAGAAAGCGCACCAGCGAGGAAATCAAATCCAGAATTTCGTACACCAGATCAGGCATTGTTTCCTCCTTCAGAGACTCCAGTAACGCGGATTGATTTCACGGAAGACGCTTTTATTTTAGCACTTTTTTGCGCGTCCCACCTACTGTCCTTCGCCGCGCCCTTCTTCGGCGTGGTTCATCTCCCACAGCAGGCGTAATCCCTCCAGCGTCAGCCAGGGAACAACCGTGTCAATGACCGTGGTGGCAGGAGCGATCACCTCCGCCAGCCCGCCGGTCGCGATGACTTTCATCGCCGGGCCGAGTTCCTGGCGGAAGCGCGCCACCATTCCTTCCACCAGGCTGAGGTAACCGAAGAGCAGGCCTGACTGCATGGCGTGTACGGTATTGCGGCCAATAATGGAAGGAGGCCATTCCAGTTCGATACGCGGCAAGCGCGCCGCGCGCGTGAAAAGCGTTTCCGCGGCCAGCGCCACGCCGACCGTGATGGCGCCACCCAGATATACGCCATCGGCTGTCAGCGCGTTGAACGTGGTGGCTGTGCCGAAGTCAATGATACAGGCCGGGCCGCCGTAACGATGATAGGCCGCCACCACATCCGCTATCCGATCGGCGCCAAGTTGACGCGGATCTTCATATCCGAGCCGCAGGCCGGTCTTGAGACTCGCATCCACCAGCAGGGGGCTTCGTCCCAGATAGGTCAGGCAGGCTTGCACCAGCGGTTCGGTCAGAGCAGGAACGACCGAGCCCAGGCAGATACCCCTCAGGGCCTGAGGCGAACGGCCCACGTGCTGGAGCAGGGTGAGCAGTTGCAGGCCGTACTCGTCCATCGTCCGCGTGGTTTCGGTTTGTAACCGCCACTGATGCGCCAGCCGCTCCCCATCATACAGGCCAATTGTCAAATTGGTGTTGCCCAAATCGAGTACCAGTAGCACTGCCTATTCCTTGAGAATCGGGGTATCGCCGCCGATGGCTTCTTTCAATTGCCGTGCCAGTTTTCCGAAGTGTGGGGTATAACGGATTTCCTCGCGACGCGGGCGCGGCAGGTCCACCGTCAAGTCAAGTTTCACGCGCCCCGGCCGTTGACGGAACACCAGCACCCGGTCGGCCAGGAAAAGCGCCTCACTGATGGAATGCGTCACCATCAGCACCGTCTTGCGCCGGCTCTGCCAGAGGCGCAAGAGTTCATCCCACATGCGTTCGCGCGTCAACGCGTCCAACGCCCCGAATGGCTCATCGAGTAGAAGCAAATCCGGATCATGAACGAGGGCGCGCGCCAGAGCCACACGCTGGGCCATGCCGCCCGATAAATCACGCGGCCAGGCCGACTCGAACCCCTGCAGACCCATTAATTCTACCATCTCTTGCGCCCGCCGTCGGGCAGTCGCCAGGTCCACACCCTGTAACTCCAGGGGGAGGGTGATATTCCCCAAAACCGTCCGCCAGGGCAGCAGATTGGCCTGCTGAAAGACCATGCCAATGCGCGCTGTCCGACCGAGAGCAAAATGGACCTCCCCGCGCGTTGGCGGCAACAATCCTCCCAGAATGCGCAACAACGTGCTTTTGCCAGAACCAGAGGGCCCCAGCAGGCAGACGAATTCCTCGGCATAGACCGTGAAGGAAACGGCTTCCAGCGCTTCCAGCCCCTCCCCGCCGGAAGCGCCGGAGCCGTTGAAGGTGAGGCTTACTTCGCGCAGCACCAGAATCGGTTGCACAGGCCGACCTTTTAAGGCAGGAATTCGTTGGTGAATGCCTGACTCAAATCCAGCGGGGCGGTGAGCAACCCCATATCCAGCAGCACGTTCTGCATGTTTTCCCAGGCCTGCGGATCGGAATAGCCCAGACGACCGGCGCGCCATAACTCTATGGAAGTGGTCAGCACCTGCTTTTGCAGCGCTTCATCGGCCTGGGCCAGATTTTCGACATAGCCTTTCGAGATTTCGTAGGCTTCGTCGGGATGGACAATCGTGTACTCCAGACCCTGTAGAAAAGCGGCCACCATCTTCCGCACCAGATCGGGGTTCTCGGCAATCATCTTTTCGCTGGTAATCAGGCCATTGCCGGCCAGTACGACGTAGTCGGAAACGCGCAATTCGGTCAGTTCATAGCCCTCGGCGCGCAGTTTCAGCGGCTCGTTGGCAATGTACACTACAGCCGCCTGAACACGGTCAGTTGCCAGCGCTTCTGCCTGAGTGTAGCCAATCGAATCCAGATGGACATCCGACTCGTTCAGGTTGCCGGCATGGAGCAGGGCGCGCAGACCAATGTAATTGGCCCCATACAGGCCAGGCAGGCCAATGCTTTTGCCCTTCAAATCGGCGGGCGAGAGGATGCCCTGTTCCCGTTTGGCCACCAGCGAAACCGGATACTGCTGGTACCACGCGGCCACATAGACCACAGGCAATCCCTGGGCGCGCGCCAGCAGCACCTGCTCGCCGGAGACGATGGCGAACGGCAATTCGCCAGCCCCTACCAGCGCGGCCGCCTGATTCTCGTCCATGTGCTGGAACGAGACATCCAGGCCAGACTGACGGAAGAAACCTTTCGCCGCGCTTACGTAGAGCGGCGCAAACTGCACGTCTGGCCGATACCCCATCGCCAGCGTAATCGGCTTTCGTCCGCAGGCGGTCAGGAATACCAACAGCATCAACACGAGCCACAAATACTTTTTCATAACACACCTCCAGTGATAGAATGTTGATCTCACCGGCTGGCCGTATCCTGCCAGGCCAGTGATTTGCGCTCAAGAAACGAAACCAGACCATACAACGCCAGGGCCAGGGCAATCAGCGTAAAGACCGCCACAAAGACCAGCGCGGTGTCATACTGACCGCGCGCGACGTTAATGAGAAAGCCCAGCCCCCGGTCGGCACCGACCAGTTCACCGACGACAGCGCCGATCACCGAGAGCGTAGCCCCAACGCGTAAACCGCCCAACAAAACGGGAAGGGCCGCCGGAATCTCCAGGTAACGCAGCACCTGCCAGCGAGTCGCGCGTAGCGAGGCCATCCACTCGTAAAGCGGTTTCGGTACCGCCCGTATGCCGACCACAGTATTGACCAACACCGGAAAAAAGACTGTCAGCGCGCAAATCAATACCTTCGAGAACATCCCTGGCCCAAACCAGATCACCAGCAGCGGCGCAATCGCGACCACCGGAATTGCCTGTGTGGCTACCAGATATGGCGCCAGAAAACGTTCTAACAGCCGTGAACGGGCAACGCCATAGCCGCTGAGCAAAGCAAACCCTACTCCCAGCAGCAGGCCGCTCAGCACCTCGCCCAGCGTAACCGCCGTATGGAAAACCAGACTGCCATCGCGCACAGCCCGCCACAGGCGCAGGGTTACCTGAAGCGGCGTCGGGAGAATGAACGCTGGCAGCCGGCTGAGGCGGCAGATCAATTCCCAGATCAGCAACGCCGCGAACGGCGAAACCAGCGCCGGCCAGCGCCAACCAGATGCCTGTCGCCACCCTGGCGACAACCAGGAAAAGGAGGATTTACGAAACGAGCGCCAGTCCATCACGACACCCAAACAAATACCCGCCGTCTGATTCACGGCGGGGCAGGAAGGAAAGGAATGGCATTCAACAAAAACCCCGGAAACAAGTTCCGGGGCAAATGCCACCATACCCGAAAGCGCGGGTCGGCGAACCTTCTCCCATCCGGACTTTGACCGTCGGCTCCGGAATTGCACCGGCTCCTGCCTTGTCTTCCCAGGAACGGGTTGACTCTGGCTCGTGGGCTATACCACCGGTCGGGAATTGCACCCTGCCCCGAAGGTCAGATATTCAGTTGCAGAAATTATACCTCAAGATCAGCCGACACGGGCAGAAACGCGGGTGATTTTTCACAATTTGGCAAAGAGAGACGCCAGTGGGGAAAAATGACTTGCGCGGTAATTACCTGCCCCCTATCATTGCGAGACGGCGATAGGGGCACGCCGAGGCCTGCCCGAGGCGCCGCCGAAGCAATCCCCTCGCAGGTCTGGAGATGGCTTCGCCGCCTTCGGTGGCCCGCAACGACGCGGGTGGCAGATAGTTTACCTTGCGCGCCCAGTTAAAATGGCCTTGTGGCGGGATAAAAGAGCCAATTCCGGCGTTTCAATGCCTGCCAACGTGGGAGAAGGCTGTAAGCAATACCAGATTTTGAACCGTCAC
>DAOTVX010000010.1:0-33990 GCA_034436275.1 Anaerolineales bacterium
ATTATGGATATTGCAGAAATTACCCGTCTCTCGGACCAGTTTGAACAGGCTACGCCGCAGGAAATCGTCGCCTGGGCGGTGAAAACCTTTGCCCCCGCGATTGCGATGAGTTCTTCGTTTCAGACGCAATCGTTGCCCTTATTGCACATGGTGACGCGCATTTACCCTGAGATGCGCGTCTTCTTTCTGGATACCGGCCTTCATTTCTGGGAAACGCTCATTTTTCGCCAGCAAATCGAGAACGAGTTTAAGATAAAGGTAATTGACCTGCATTACGATGAGCGCTGGCGGCCTTTCCTGGAGGTCTATCGCGATTTACCGAAGGAAGACCCGACGTTATGTTGTTACCTGCGCAAAGTACAGCCCATGCAACAAGCCTTGCGTGGACTGAAAGCCTGGATTACGGGGATTCGGCGTGATCAGACGGCCGCGCGCGCCGCGGCCCGGATTCTGGAGCCGCAGCCGGATGGATTGCTTAAAGTCAACCCGCTGCTCAACTGGACGGAGGCCGATATCGAGGCATACCGCCAGCAATATCGCTTGCCCGAACATCCGTTGACCGTTTGGGGATATGCCAGCATTGGCTGCGCGCCATGTACGCGCCCGGTGCGCCCTGGCGAACCGCCGCGCGCCGGTCGCTGGTCAGGTACAGGCAAGACCGAGTGCGGTCTGCACACCGAGTTGTTCCGCAAGCGACTGGAATCACCGGCTGATTTGGAACGTTTGCGGCTGGAGGAGGAATGATTACGGGCTGGAGGCGTTCTGGAATGTTTGCCAGGCCGTTTTAACCTCGGCGGTGACGAACATGCTGCCGGCGGAGAGAATCAGGGTTTGTTCCTCCTCGGCCAGAGCGAGCGCGTGCCGGAGCGCGGCCTCCACCGGCGTAACAACTTCGGCTGGGATGCCCAATTGCCCGGCTACGACGACGATCGCCTGGGGGTCCACGGCGCGGGGATGAGCCGCGCGGGTAGCCAGGACGCGTTTCAATTGCCCCTTCAAAGCGGCCAGCATGGCCGCCATATTTTTATCTTCGGAACAGCCAAAGATGAGCGTCACCGGATAGGTGGGGAAATAATCTGCCAGAGTTTGGGATAATTTCTCGAAGGAGTCCACGTTATGAGCCGAATCCAGCACCAGCGGCGGCTGGCGACGCGCTACTTCGAAGCGGCAGGGCCAGACGACGTCAGCAAAGCCGGCCTGAATGGCCTCTGACGGCACCTTCAGCCCGCTGGCCCGTAATGCTGCCCAGGCCGTCACAGCGTTGACTACCTGATGCCTCCCAAGCAGTGGGATGCGCAAGGGCAGGGAAACCGGCGCCTCGATCTGCAAACGTTGACCGTCCAGCGAGTGTTCCAGAGCGCGGAAGTGCACGTCGCGCCCGACAAGCGTCAATGGAGCATGGCGTTCGGCGGCTATACGTTCCAGAACCGTCAGTGCTTCGTCCGGCTGAGGCGCAGAGACGACCGGTATCCTTTCCTTGATAATGCCGGCCTTTTCCGCCGCAATCGCGCTCAAAGTGTTGCCCAAAACGGCCATGTGGTCGTAGGAGAGGGAAGTAATTACACTCACGCGAGGCGTGATGACGTTGGTGGCATCGAGCCGGCCGCCCAGGCCGACCTCGATGACGGCTGCATCCACACCCTGCCGCGCAAAGTACAGGAAAGCCAGGGCGGTGGTAATTTCGAAGAAAGTCAGGCTGGCAATGCCTGCTACCACTGGTTTGATTTCCTCAACCAGGGTTGTCAGCGTGGTGTGAGGGATGGGTTGACCGTTGACCTGAATCCGCTCGGCGAAATCTTGCAGGTGGGGGGAGATATAAAGCCCGGTGCGGTGGCCGGCAGCGCGCAGGGCCGAGGCGCACAGGGCGCAAACGGACCCCTTGCCTTTTGTCCCCGCGACGTGAATCGCAGGATAGCGATTCTGCGGTTGGCCCAGGGCGGCAAGCAGGGTGTACATGCGCTCCAGATTGAAACTGGCCTTGGCCAGTTCAGAGGACTTTTTCAGGCTATAATCTACGAAAGAATACAGGTAGTCAAGCGTTTGCTGGTAAGCCGCTTCACTGGCGTTCATGATTGGTGTACTCACCGTTTATCTCTTTCTGCCTGGTTGTGCTTCCCTGAAGGAAAAACGCGCCCACCTGCAACCATTGCTGCACCGTTTGCATCGCCAGTTCAATGTGGCGGTGGCAGAGATGGACTATCAGGATCGCTGGCAGGAAGCGCTGGTCTCCTGTGCGATGTTGGGGAATGATTCGGCCTACCTTCAGGCGGCGCTGGAGCATGTGCGCCACTGGATGGAAAAGAACTGGTCGGCCGGGGAAATTGTGAGCAGCAAAATAGAACTGATTTGAGGCGGGGACTGATTTCAGCCGAAGCGTCCTTCCACGTAGTCCTGCGTACGCTGGTCTTGAGGGTTGGTGAACAGGTCTTTGCCGCGCCCATATTCGACCAGTTCGCCCTGGAGGAAAAAGGCAGCGTAATCGGCCATACGGGCCGCCTGCTGCACCGAGTGGGGGACCAGGACGATGGTAGTGGTCTTTTTCAGTTCTTGCAGGGCGGCTTCGACCTTGCCGGTGGAAATCGGGTCCAGGCCAGAGGTGGGTTCATCGAGCAGGATAACTTCGGGCTGGTTCGCCAGCACACGTGCCAGGCACAGGCGTTGTTGCTGACCTCCGGAGAGAGCGATGGCCGGATCATCCAGGCGATCTTTGACCTCGTCCCAAAGAGCGGCCTGGCGGAGACTGCGTTCGACGGCCTCATCCAGTCGCCAGCGGCGGCGTTCGCCGGCCAGTTCCAGGCCGTAGGTGAGGTTCTGGCGGATGGACATGGGCAAGACCACCGGCCGGGCGAAGACCATCCCTACCCGTCGCCGCAGCGCAATGACGTCGGTGTGGGGAGCGAGGATGTTTTCGCCGTCCAGCAGAATCTGTCCACTGATGGTCTTGATGTCTGTCAGATCGTTCAGGCGGTTGAGACAGCGTAGCAGGGAGGATTTTCCTCCTCCTGCCGGCCCAAAGAGGACAGTGATGGCATAGGCTGGGATGTTCAGGTTGATGTTGTGGAGCGACTCGTTTCCATCGGCATATTGCAGGGAAAGATCGCGGATGATAATTTTGTATTCGTCCATAGGAGATCAAGGCTTACCACTGGCGCCTGGCACGCGCCCGGGCGCGAATGACGGTGGCAGTGATGTTCATCACCAATACAAAGGCCAGCAATACCAGAGCGGTGCCGTATTGAATACGAACCGGCATTCCTGGTACCTGCGTAGAGATAACGAAGAGGTGATAGGGCAAGGCCATGGTCGCGTCGCGGATGGAATGCGGCAGACGTGGCAGGAAGAACGTTGCGCCGGTGAACAGGATGGGGGCCGTTTCCCCTGCCGCTCGCTCCAGGCCAAGAATGATACCGGTAATGATCCCCGGCAATGCCTGAGGCAGGACGATGCGCCGAATTGTCTGCCATTGCGTTGCTCCCAGGGAGATGCTGACTGTGCGGAAGGACTGAGGCACGGCGCGCAGGGCCTCCTCGGCGGCGCTGATGATGACCGGCAGGGTCATGATGGCGAGCGTCAAGGAGGCGGAGAGAATGCTGGTGCCAAATTGCAAAAACAGGACAAACAGGCCCAGGCCAAACAGACCATAAACTACGGAGGGAATGCCTGCCAGGTTGATGATGGCCAGTCGGATGAGGCGTGTCCACCAGGTATCGCGGGCGTATTCGGAGAGGTAGATGGCGGCAGCAATACCCAACGGCACTGAAAAGATCGCGGTGCCGATAGTCAGGTAAAAGGTGCCCACAATGGCCGGCAGGATTCCGCCAGCGCGCATCCCCTCGCGGGGCATGGCCGTCAGGAATTCCCAGGACATGGCCGGCAGGCCCTGGATGGCGATGTAAATCACAACGGCCACGATGGGCACGACAGTAACCACGGCCACCAGAGTCAACAGGGAAAAGCCTATCCGTTGGACGAAAGCCCGTCCAGCGGCGGATTTATTTAACAGGCTGACAGGAGAGATAAGACGCTGATTCGCCATGGGAGTCCATCGCAGCGCGGTCGGCAGGTGTGATGAATTATACTGCAATTGGCGGGGAGGCAGTAAAAACTGGTGATTGCCCACATCTCAGGTATCTCCCGAAGAGATGGTGGGGAAAAGGCTGGATGGCCAGCCAGGAGAGGGTGGCTACACTTTGCAAAACAGCACTCAAACCCCGAAGCAGGATGTCAGGTCCATCCCGATCGCTCTTCAGTCCCAACTTACCGCCCAGTTTTCGCAGCCAGAGTACCGCTTCCTCTGGCCAGTGCCTGGCGATAAAAAAGACGAACTGTGCGGCTGCCAGCACCAACGCAAAGATACGGCGCATCCGCTCCAGGGTGCGAACGCGCACATCTTCCACATCCAGACCTTGTTCCTGGTCAAAGCGATACCCGTGTTCGATGCGGCCACGCAAGCGCCAATCGGCGTAGCCCTGCTGGGCAGTGGCGACGTTGAGCAAGGGGATGTTCATGAGCAGCGTAACAGGGTTGGGATGCAGGTCGTCGCGATACAGGCGTTTTGCAGTGGCATAGCAACTGCTTTCCTGGCGGGGAGCGCTTTGCGCCATGGCTGCCATCACGGGCGTCTCCTGCTCTGGCGAATGGGCAGCAACTCCGTGGTGAGCTTTGGCAGCGGACTTCCAGCTTCCTCCCCGCGCGTTGTGAATGATTATTCGTCCCCTTCCTCTGTAACAGCCGGCTGTTCCAAACGCACAACCTCGCCGTGGACGTTGATGATCACGCGAAAGCCCATCATGCCGAGGTAGGCGCGTCCTTCTTCCGGGATGCCGGTTTCCAGCAGTTTATCGAATTGACGATCAATATTTTTGAACTGCTGTTCCAGGAGCGCCTTCGAGAAAA
Source organism: Anaerolineales bacterium (assembly GCA_034436275.1). GTDB lineage: Bacteria > Chloroflexota > Anaerolineae > Anaerolineales > Villigracilaceae > DAOTVX01. The sequence goes on from DAOTVX010000010.1 coordinate 4,897, forward strand.
TGTCCTCCACGCCCAGCATGCTGGCCGCCTGCTCCGTGAGCAAGTCTTCGTGGCCGGCAATCTGCGCGCGCATCATCTGCAGCACCTGCCGATCCACCTGCTCGGAAGGGATATGGCGACGGAATCCGTTGTCATCCACCACGTAACAGGGTTCCTCGCCCACACAGGCAATCTCAACCGGGCGATTATCTTCATCCACAACCAGACCGGCAAACAATGGTTGGCGTGTCATATCACTCGCTTTGTTTCCCCTCAACGATGGCCAGCAAAATCGCCGCCGCAATACCCAGCCGCCGGTCCAGCAGGCCGTTGACGTCGGGGGTAAAGTCCACGCTCATTTCGTAGGTAAAGAGGTTGAACTTCTGACGCAAATCGGCCACTCGCTGATTGCCAATAAAGATGTCATAATTCTGCGGCAGCCAGATGCCCAGGACGAAACGGCGCAGGAGAGCATACGCCGCGCTATCCTCCAGCAACGTCCCCAGCGGTTGATCGGCAGCGTCCAGAATCTGCCACTCGTCGCGCAGCACCGACTTCCAGCCCTTGCGCCGCAGCACGCCGACTTTGGCGCCGTCCACGGCGTCCACGACGTCATAGGCGGCAGCCCAATCAACGATCTGGCGCGCTTGAATGAGCAGAAGTTCCTGCGTTTTGGTCTCGTCGCGATACACGCGAATATCCTCGCGCAGGCGAAACATCTTTTGCTCCACGAACATCACCAGATTGCCGTAGGGATCGTAGAAGCGCAATTTGCCCGTCAACGCCAAAACCTGACGTTTGAGCAGGTATGTGGGATAAGTAAACGCTGTGTGCATGGTTTTTCTCCTTGTCAAAGCACGAAGCTAATAATGGACATTGACCAGCGTGCCGAGCGGTGCCCAGGAATACAGCCAGGCCGCATCGTCAATGCGCATATTGACGCAGCCATGACTCATCGGCACGCCAAAGTTATTATGCCAGTACGTGCCATGAATGGCATAGCCTTTGTAAAAGTACATGGTGTAGGGCACATCGGGCAGGTAATAGCCCGGCCCGGCCATATCGGTATATAGCAACTTCAGGTAAATGCGATAGCGTCCGGTAACGGTGGGGTGCTGTGCCGTGCCGGTCGAGACGATGAAGGCGGCAATCAGGGTGTTGTCCTGATAGGCGTACAGGCGTTGCGCGCTCAGGTCCACGTCAATCCAGCGTTCCCCGGCCGCGACCGGTGGGATGAGCGTAGCATAAGGCAGGGCCGTGTCGGTAGGCCAGAAGGTACTGGTGGGCGGCGGCGTAAACGTGGCGGTAAAGGTGGCCGTGGGCGTAAAGGTCGGTGTGAAGGTGGCCGTTGGGGTAAACGTAGGAGTAACGGTCGGCGTATAGGTTGGTTTGAGCAAGCGCGCCGGCGCCCCGTAAAACAGAACCTGCGTGGGCGAGACAGCCGCGGCGCCGGGCCAGGCCCGCGCCGGCACAGCCCCGCCAGACCAGAACGCCGCCAGGCCACCAGTCAGGCCGATCAACAGGAGCAGCAATGACCCGAGACAGGTCATCAGGCCTCTGCGGCGAGGTTTTGATGCAGGCGCGGTGCGCGGCTGCGTGGGCGTCGGCTCCGCGGCGACAGGCCGGGAGACAGATGGCGGCGCCGGGCGATTCCTGGGCCGGAGCGGAGCGGTATCTTCCCGCGCCGCGGACGGGGCGGTTTCCTGCCTCAGGCGCGCCTGTGCCCAGGCCAGGCCCTGTCGCGCGCGCACATTCTGGGGATTGATTTGTAATGCCCGTTCCAGATAGGCCACGCTGGCGCGCGGCGCCGAGAGCGCGGCCAACACCAGCCAGGGTTCATCCCATTGTGGCGCCAGCGCCGCCGCGCCCTCGGCCCAGCGACGCGCCGCCTGACGGTCGCCGCGTTGCAAAGCCTCCTGTGCCTGCCGCAAGGCCTGTTGAGCCGCGGAAAAATCAGCCTTCATGGCGTCATGGTCGTCAACGGAGCCACAGGTTCGTTATGCAGAAAACACAAAATCCCGGCCACCACCCCATCGGCGACACGGTCGGTATGACGGGTCAGGAAGTCATAGTCCAGATAAAGAAATCCGGTCTCGATGATGGCCGCCGGAGTGGAAGGATCCACCTCATCGAAGGCGTGGTATTCGGTCATATCGCGCGTGATACTGCCGGCATGGAATGGCAGGCCGGTGACACTCCCGTAACGGTCAGTCAGACAGGCAACCAGGCGCGCGGCGAGGTTCGGGTCGTGGGCGCCGAGCGCGGCCGCCACTTTGTAACCGGTCGCCTCGTCGTTATAGTAATCGCAAGAATCATTGTGGATAGACAACAACATCGCCGCTTTATAGCCTTGCAGACGGGGGTCAAACTCCTGGAGCAATTCAACCGTGTAACCCTGCGCGTTCAGTTTCTGCTGCACCAGGGTGGCAATTGCCAGGTTGACCTGCGCCTCGGTGGTGCCATTCGAGCATACTGCTCCCGAATCGTGCCCCCAATGGCCGGAAACCAGCCCGATGACAACGTTGGGCCGCGCGGTAACGGCCTCCGGCGGTGTGGCGGGCGCGCCGGGTGTAGTCAACACACGTAAACGGGCGCGCAAATCGAGAGAAAAAATATTGGGCGAAAAAGCAGTGAACAGCGTTGCCAGCAAGACGGCAAGGCTGAAAAAGGTCTGCAAAATGCGTCCGTTGCTTACCGAGGGAGAAGAGGGGGAATCTGCCATAGCAAACCGGGGAACTGGTTGACGTTTTCCTGTTGAGATTGTATCATGAAAGCAAGCGAGGAGATATGGAAAAACTGACCGAAGAAGAGAAACAATTGCTGCTGCGACTGGCGCGTCAGGCGCTGGAACGGGGCGTGCGTAGTCAGCCCCTGCCGCCGCTTGACCCTGCCGCGCTGACGCCAACGTTGCGGGAAAACGGCGCTTCGTTCGTTACCCTGACTATCGATGGTGAACTGCGCGGCTGCGTGGGGGCTTTAGAACCTTACCAACCGCTGGCCGAAGATGTGCGCGAACACGCCATTGCCGCCGCGCTGGAAGACTACCGCTTTCCCCCGGTCCGCGAGGAGGAACTGCCACGAATCAAAATCGAAATCTCACGCCTGACCCAGCCGGTACCCCTTTCCTACACCGACGCCCAGGATTTACTTGCCCGACTCCGCCCCGGCGTGGACGGGGTTATTTTGCGCGATGGCTGGCGGCGTGCCACGTTCCTGCCGCAGGTGTGGGAAAAGATTCCCGATAAGGCCGAGTTTCTCGACAACTTATGTTACAAGATGGGTGCTGCCCCTGACACGTGGCGGCATAAACATCTGGATGTGTTTGTGTACCAGGTAGAAGAATTCCACGAATGAGCGCCATGGCCACCAGGAAGACCTCTACCGTCTCTTCCAGCTTGTCGCGACCGCCTTCACCTGAGCGACATGACGCCTCAGCCATGCCGCTCGTTTCGGCGCGGAGCAACCCCCTGGCACAACAGATTCGCCGCCTGCGTCAGCGCAAGGCGCGCGATGAAAGTGGCCTGTTCCTCGTGGAAGGGCTTCATCCGGTTGGAGAGGCCATTGCGGCCGGCTGGCAGATCGCCACGCTGGCCTATGCGCCGCAGTTGCTGACCAGTGAGTTCGGCTGGCAGTTAGTGGAGAGCCAGCGACAATGCGGGGTGCGCTGCGTCGCCTTTCAGGCCGAGACATTTGCCTCGCTGACCGACAAAGAAAATCCCCAGGGTATTCTCGCCGTCGTCCACCAGCGCCCCTGTCGTCTGGAGGAATTATCCCCGCTCACGTTGCGTTGGGGAGTGGCGCTGGTCGCGCCACAGGATCCTGGCAACGTTGGCAGCATATTGCGCACGCTCGACGCGGTCGGCGCCGATGGCCTGTTCCTGCTCGATGGCGGAGTAGATGCCTATCACCCCTCGGCAGTGCGCGCCAGCATGGGCGCGCTGTTCTGGAAAAGGCTGGTCTCCGCCCCCTTTCAAGCCTTCGTGGCCTGGGCGCGTCAACAAGGCTACCGTTTGATCGGCTCTTCCGCGCACGCCGAGACGGATTACCGCGCCTTGCGCCACGGTGAAAGGCCGCTGATTCTCGTGTTAGGCAATGAGCAGAAAGGCCTTACTCCGGAACAAAAACAAGCGTGTGACCTCATTGTGGCTATCCCGATGCGCGGCCGGGCCAGTTCGCTCAATCTGGCTGTGGCGGCAGGAATCTTGCTATACCAGATGATGGAGGCCTTGTAACAAAAACAGGAGCGACCACGGTGCTCCTGTCTTGCATGCCCGGTTATTCCCAGGCCCACTCACAGAGCGAGAGAGGCGAAGCGCAGGCCTTTCGCTCTAGAATTCCTCCTCGTCATCCCAGGTTTCCTCTTCTTCCTCTTCCAGTTCCTCGTCTTCCCACTCTTCCAGTTCCTCGTCTTCCCAAACGTCGCCCTCTTCGTCCAATTCTTCGTTGGGCGCGTAGGTGGCGCAACCGGAATCGGGATCGATCTCAATGGCGGCGGCGGAACAATACCCCTCGTCGAGGAAGATGCAATCCAGATAACGACAACGCACGCGGGGCATACGACCTCCTAGTCGCTACAGGAATTTTGTTGCCTCAGCCGTGCCACAGACAGCACCAGCAGCAGCGTCATGATCACGGCTGAAGCCATACAGAAAGGACAAACGGCACGGATCACGTAGAATTCCAGATAAGTCAAATAGGCGGAAAAGATCACGCCGATCAGGCTGAAGCCAAAGACTGCCAGCGGACCATACTCCGCGCCCAGGGGAGAACGGCGTTCGAACACCAGAATACCCAGTATCGCCAGATACGCCATCAGACCCAGCACCGAGACCGGCAGGCCGCCAATTTCCGAGTAGAGACTGTCGTTGACCGTGAGGCAACCATGGCTACCAACACACATGGCCTCATTCCGGGTGAATTTGAGCAGCCACAAGTAAAAAGCATCGGCGGCGCCCAACGCGGCCAGCACGATGCCTGTCTGCCGCAGCCAGGAGTCAGTTTTGCGCGTCGAGGAATGAGGCATACCTGTTCTCACCAGACTCCTCCCACGTCGCGACCTGCCGTCGCGCTCGTCTTGGGAGAGCCACCAAAGGGATTCGAACCCTTGACCTGACGTTTACGAAACGCCTGCTCTACCAGCTGAGCTATGGTGGCTTGTGAGCGGCAGGGATTATACCAGTTTTTCCTCAAAGTGCAAGAAGGCGCGTCTTTGGAGTATTCACACGCCGGCCAATGGAGCCGGCGCAGCGGCATCGTCGCCATCCGGCTCGCCCGGGCCAGCTGGCTTCAGTCATCCATGTGACGGATGATAGCCTCGCCAAACTCCGAACAGCGGACCTCAACCGCTCCCTCCATCAGACGCGCAAAGTCATAGGTCACGGTGCGGGCCGCGATCGCGCCCTGCATGCCCTTGATGATAAGATCAGCGGCTTCGGGCCAACCCAGATACCGGAACATCATCTCGCCAGAGAGGATGAGCGAGCCGGGGTTGACTTTGTCCAGATCGGCATATTTGGGCGCGGTGCCATGGGTGGCTTCAAAGATGGCATGGCCGCTCTCGTAGTTAATATTGGCTCCCGGTGCGATGCCGATACCGCCCACCTGCGCCGCCAGGGCGTCGGAAAGATAATCGCCGTTCAGGTTGGGCGTGGCAATCACATCGTAGTCCTTTGGTCGAATCAGCACAAACTGAAGCGTTACGTCGGCAATGGAATCTTTGATGAGCAACTTCGACCGCCATTTGCCGTCGCCATGGGTAGGCCAGAGCGCCAGGGCCGCCTCCACCTCGGCGCGGACCTCGGCTTGCCGTTCCGGGCTCATCATCGCGTAGCCCGGTTCAATGAGGCGCGCATGGTCCTCCACGCCAAGCGACGGCTCTTTCTCCTTGTTGCTCAAAATCCAGGTCTCGCGTTCGGTGACGATTTGCTGACGAAATTCACGCCTGGCGAGCGCATATCCCCAATCGCGAAAGGCGCCCTCGGTGAACTTCATGATATTGCCTTTGTGTACCAGATTGACACTGCGCCGCCCGTTGGCCAGCGCCCAGCGGATCGCCGCGCGCACCAGCCGCTCCGTACCTTGCCGCGAAATTGGCTTGATCCCGATGCCAGAAGTCTCCGGGAAGCGAATGCGGGCGTATTCTTTCGGGAACGCGGCGCGCAGCCATTCCTGAAATTGACGGTTCTCCTCCGTCCCCTCGCGAAATTCGATGCCGGCGTAGATATCCTCCGTATTCTCACGAAAAATCACCATATCCACGTATTCCGGGTGCTTCATGGGGGAAGGCACGCCAGCAAAATAACGCACCGGTCGCTGACAGACGTACAAATCCAGTTGTTGACGCAACGCCACATTGAGCGAGCGGATCCCCCCTCCAACGGGCGTGGTCAACGGGCCCTTGATCCCCACCAGATACTCGGTAAACGCCGCGACGGTCTCCTCAGGCAACCAGTTGCCACACAACTTGAAAGCCTTTTCACCGGCATAAACCTCCATCCAGTGAATTTTGCGCCGGTCGCCGTAGGCTTTGGCCACGGCCGCGTCGAAGACCCGCACCGCCGCGCGCCAGATATCCCGACCGGTACCATCGCCTTCGACAAAGGGGATGATCGGGCAATCCGGCACCTGTAACTGTCCATCGCGCATGAAGATTTTTTCTCCGCCCGCTGGGGGACGCATCGGAATGGCTGACATCTTGTACTCCTGATACGGGAATCCTTATGCCTGTCTGGAACAGACAAGTTCCCAAATTATACGCAAAAATCGCCAGGCGCGCGGTCTGGATTTGCCGCCAGCCGGCGTTCATCCTGTCGAACAGAGGAAGGATGCGGTAGAATCATGCTCATGAAACTCTTGTGGTCACCCTGGCGTGTTAAGTATTTTCAGGTCGTTCAGAAGGGGTGTGTGTTCTGTCGCGTGCAGCGCGAGCAGGCCGATCTCGACAACCTGATCGTGGCGCGCGGGCAAAATGCGTTCGTCATGCTCAATCGTTTCCCTTATACCAGCGGGCATCTGATGGTCGTTGCCAGTGCTCATCAGCCTTCGCTGGAGTTCCTCGACGCCCCCACCCGCGCAGAAATGATGGAACTGGCTACCCAGGCCGTTCAGGTGTTGCGGCAGGTATATCGGCCAGATGGGTTCAACGTGGGGTTTAACATCGGCGAGGCGGCTGGCGCCGGCATTGCCGGCCATCTTCATCTGCACGTAGTGCCACGTTGGAACGGCGATACGAATTTCATGTCCACCCTGGCCGAGACGCGCGTCCTCCCCGAAGCGTTAGAGGAGACCTGCCGCCGTCTGCGCGCCGCCTGGCCAGCCGGCACGTAGACGCGCCTCACGCCGCCGGCAGAGACAGGCGCCGCTGCAGCGTTTCACGCAAGGCGGCCTGCACCTCTTCCCAGGGACGGGAAGCATCGAGGACAACCCAGCGTTGCGGCTCCAGGCGCGCCAGTTCCAGATAACCCGCGCGCACCCGTTGATGGAAAGCGATGGCATAAGCGTCGAGGCGATTCCACTCCGTCGCACGTTGTCGTTTGCGCGCCAGCCCCATTTCCACATCCACATCCAGCAAGATGGTCAGATCAGGGATCAGGCCGCCGGTCGCGTACTGAATCAGAGCGCGTACCTGCGCCAGGTCTTGCTGGTGACCATAGCCCTGATAGGCCAGCGTCGAATCAGCGTAGCGATCGCAAAGGACGAGATAACCTTCTGCCAGCCTGGGACGGATTACCTGTTCCACCAGTTGCGCCCGCGCCGCCTGATACAGTAGCGTCTCGGCGCGGGGATGCATATCCTGGTTCTGCAAACTGTGCAGCACGGCGCGAATCTGCTCGCCAATCGGCGTCCCGCCCGGTTCACGGCTGGTCAGCACGCGGTAGCCTCGCGCCGTCAGCCACTCCGCCAGCGGGGTCAGATGCGAGGTCTTACCAGAACCTTCAGGGCCTTCCAGAGTAATAAACATCTTTTCTCCCGATTCTTCGTAACTACCTCGACAATGTTATATTTCGGCATCGTTGTCATTGCGAGGGCATTCTCTGCCCGAAGCAATCCCCTGGTAATTGGGAGACTGCTTACCTTGAGACTCGCAAGGAGATTGCTTCGGCGGCGCCTCGGGCGAGCGTCGGCGTGGCCCTATCGCCGCCTCGCAATGACAAGGGACAGGTAATCTAACATTGCATGGTTCCGCTGATTCAGACCGCGCCTCGTCAGTACGAGGAGAGGGTTTGGAAAAACTTTCGCGCTCCTGCGCGAGCGGATACAGGTTTGATATAATACCCTTCCTCGAGGTAATTTACCTGCCGTGGTTGTATTCGAGGGCAAACCGTCAACGAATGTCTGACCACGAATGAACGCATACCCGTCCATTCGTTTATTCGTTTCCTGATTCGTGGACGGTTTTCTCAGCAAATCGCATACCCGCTTTGGAAGTGGCAGGCAGTTACTTTCGAGAGCCAATGATCAAGGTTGATGATGAAATTCTCCCTGCCGCGTTTCCTGTCCTCTCGTTCAACCCGCTTCTGGTTCTGGCTGACGGCTGCGCTCGCCGGTCTGGAAAGACTCTGGCTCTATGTTGCTTACCGGCCCGTCACCTACAGCGATACGCACAGTTACCGCCGGCTGGCAGAGGCCATACGGCAGGGCTGGCAGACCTACGATGGGACGCGCACGCCCGGTTATCCCATCTTCCTGGCCATCGCCGGGAACGACGAACGCGCCTATGCTCTTCAACTGGTATTCGGCCTGTTGACCACCCTGCTTTTTTTCTACATTGGCTGGCGGGTAAGCCGGCGCGGATGGTTAGGGGCACTGGCCGCCTGCGCCTACACTCTCAACCCCCAGCAATTGTTCTTTGAAGCCAGCCTGATCACCGAATCGCTGACAACCTTTCTGTTGACGGCCTCGTTTGCCGGCCTGGCCGCCCTTCTGTACGCAGAGGTTCCCTCCCGCTGGCAACACTCCCTGCTGGCATTGGGGATGGGCCTGACCAGCGGCCTGGCGGCCTTGACCCGTCCGCTTTTCATCTTCCTCCCGTTCTGGCTGGCTCTCTTCCTGGGACTGGTATCCTTCCCCTTCGAGCGGAAGGCGCGCTGGCGGGTTGCCCTGATCACCGGCGTCAGTGGGTTGATTTTGCTCGGCCTGTGGACCGGCTTCATCCATCGGCAGTTTGGGCGTTGGGGGCTGACAACCATGACCGGCTATCACCTTATCCAGCACACCGGCGTATTTTTCGAGTATGTCCCTGACGAATACGCGCCGCTGCGCGACACCTATCTGCAATACCGCGCGGCGCGCCTGGCAGAAACCGGTCAGCCGAATAACGCAATTTGGGAAGCCATTCCCGCCATGCAGCAGGCCTCCGGGCTGAGTTTTTACGATCTCTCGGATGTGTTGACGAAGATCTCGTTGCAGTTAATCTGGCGACATCCGATGTTATACTTGCGCAACGTGATCGAGGGCTGGTTCTGGTTCTGGAAGGCGCCGGTTTACTGGTCGCCGGCGGCTTTTGTCGCGACTGCCCGCGTGGAGGGGGCGCGAATCTGGATTGAGGAAGCGCATCTGGGCCTGATTTGCGCCAACTGCCTCTTTCTGGCAGGCTCTGCGGCTTTGCTCTGGCCACACGTGCGCGCCCGCTGGCTGAATCCTTTCCTCGCCGCCTTGACAGGCATGGTGTGGCTGACGTCCCTTTTGCAAACTCTGCTCGACCACGGCGACAATCCGCGCTTCGCCGTTCCAGTCCAGACCTTTATCCTGCTCCTTGTGTTGTGGTGGAGCAAAGAGGCATATCTATCATGGGTTTCAAAACGTTCAGCAAAGACTTGAGATGGATTGCGCCGCTCAGCCTGGGGTTGGGAGCGGGTCTGGAATGGGGCACGGCGCTGACCATGGAGGGCGGACAACGATGGGTTGGCTGGCTCGCCTATGCGTTGCTCCTGGGCGTCGGTCTGGGAACGCTGACTCTCCTCTGGCGTCACAGTGGGGGCCAGCGGAACCTGGCCTGGGCACTGGCAGTCAGCATTCTGCTGCGCCTCGGGTTAGGCATAGCCCTGACGTTTCTTCTCCCCTTGACCGGCTACGGCACTCCATCCGAACAGGCCGGCTATCTTTTCCCCGATGCCTTCTTGCGCGATAGCCAGGGGTGGAATCTGGCCGCATCCGCGCAACCTCTCTGGCTGGCATTTCAGAAATCCTACAGCGCCGATCAGTATGGCGGCCTGCTGTTTCTTACAGGGTTCCTGTATCGCTATCTCAGTCCTGACATGCACCGCCCCTGGCTGGTCATCGTGCTGGCGGCCCTCGGGCATGGACTGGCCGTGATCTTCGGCTGGCGGATTGGCAGGGCGCTGCTCGGCGAGCGGGGAGCGGCCTGGGTGGCCTGGATTCTGGCGCTGTATCCAGAAAGCCTCCTCACAGGCAGCAGCCAGATGCGCGAGCCGTTTCTCATTGCTTTCACCGCCCTGTTCTTTTGGGGCGTCCTGGCCTGGACGCGCGAACATCGTCGCGGTGCGCTGGGCTGGTTGCTGGCCGGATTGATCGGCCTGTTTCTGTTCTCGCCCGGCGTAGCGCTGGCGGCGCTGCTGATTGCGGCAGGCTGGCTCCGCGCTTATCGTCGCGACGGTCGTCTTTCCCCGCGGACAGTCCTGCTCTGGACCGGCGCATTACTGGTAGCCGTCTTGCTCTTTCGGCTGGTTGTGTCCACTTCGTCCTCCGTCCGCGCCGGGTTTATCGAGTCTTTCGTGGATTGGTTCCGCCTTTCTGCCAGATACGACATTTACGTGATCGAACGCAGTTCAGGGTGGATTCAGCGCATCTTCGAAGAATTGCCTCCTTCTCTGCACATGCCGTTCATGACGGCGTATGGTCTGGCGCAGCCGGTCTTGCCGGCAATTTTGACGGTAGTGTTGTTCCCGGGGGAACAGACGAACTGGACCTTGAATGTTTTGGGCATTTTTCGCGCCCTGGGGTGGTATGCGCTGGCTCCTTTCCTGCTGGGCAGCCCACTGGCGGCACATGCCGTTTCCACAAAAAAGGAGCGTCTGGCCTGGCTCTGGACCTGGGGGGTCATCGTCTTGTGGATTATCCTGTGTTCCTATCGCGCTGGCGGCGATCAATGGGATAACCCGCGCTACCGCTCCATTCTCCTGCTCTGGCAAGCGCTGTTGGCAGCACAAAGCTGGTTGTGGTGGCGAGAGAGCCGTAATCGCTGGATGAAACGTATCCTGATTGCCGAGGGGCTTTTCCTGCTTCTTTTCCTGTACTGGTATCTGGCACGTTATAGCGGTTGGCGACAGGGACAGGTACACGTGTTCGTCATTCTGCTGGCGCTCGCTCTTCTGGTCAGCGCGCTGATGTTGGGCGCGTGGCTGCATGAGCGGCGGAAGCGGTCCACCGCCGACGCGCGCAGGCAGCAGGGCTGATGATGGCGAACAGATAGGGAAGACTCCGCAATCGGGGCCGCAGACGCGGTATCCGCGGCTCATCTCTCTGGGAGAGCGCCTCGCCCTCGGCGTAACCCGGGGGAGGATCGGCGGCAAGGGATTCGATTGTGATATAATCTTATTGAGAATAATTCTTATTATCAAATGGACCGACAGACGCTTCTCCTCTCCGCCTTGCATGCTGGCCGGCAACGACTCACTCGCCAGCGGCTGTTGATTCTGCAAACCCTCGAAGCCAGCCAGGGGCATCTGGACGCCGAGGATATTCACGCGCGCGTGCGAGAACAGGACGCCCGCGTCAGCCTGGCAACCGTCTATCGCACATTAGCCCTGTTCAAGGCGTTGGGTCTGGTGCAAGAACACTCGCTTGGCGAAGAGCATGGTCACTTTGAGGTCACGCAGTCCGCGCCGCATTATCACTTCACCTGCCGGCGTTGCCATCGCGTCATCGAATTCGAAAGTCAGGCCATGACCAGAAGCGTGCAGAAACTGGCCGAACAGATGGGTTGGCAGGTGACAGAAGTGAATCTGGCGCTCTATGGGTATTGCGCCGCATGTCGCCAGGAGGAGGAACATGGCCATGTGGTCTAGAATCCATCGGCGCAGGCACAGCGTGTACACCGAACCTTCGAACGTGCCCGCCGACCAGTTACCCTTGGGTCGGCTGGGGGCCGGTCAGCGCGCCATCGTGACGCGCGTGCTGGGCGGACGCGGTTTGCAAACCCGCCTGGCAGCGCTGGGGCTGACCGTCGGCGCAGAAATCCGGCTGATCCAAAACTATGGACGCGGCCCCCTCTTGCTGACCGTGCGCGAGACGCGTCTGGCGCTGGGGCGCGGCGAGGCCAACCATATTCTGGTCAAACCATGCTGACTTCCTCCTGCCGTCCTGTCGCCGCTTCCTCCTCGCGCGCGCCCGCTCCTCCCGCTGGCGCTTCGACGGCGTCGGCGGTCGTGACCATTGCCCTGGCCGGTCAACCAAACGTTGGCAAAACTACCATCTTCAACATGTTGACCGGTCTGAATCAGCATGTGGGCAACTGGCCCGGCAAGACAGTGGAACAAAAGACTGGCTTTCTGACCCATCGCGGGCGGCAGATTCGGCTGGTGGATTTGCCCGGCACCTACAGCCTGACGGCCAATTCCGAGGAAGAGCGTCTCGCGCGCGATTTCATTCTGCGCGAGAAACCGGATGTAGTGGTGGTCATCGTCAGCGCGGCAACGCTGGAGCGCAACCTGTATCTGGTGGCCGAATTGCTGGCTATGCCGGCGCGCCTGGTCATTGGCGTGAACATGCTGGATGTGGCCGAACGTGAGGGGATGCGCATTGAGACGCACGTCTTGCAAGCCGCGCTGGGGGTGCCGGTTATTCCTCTGATCGCCACGCGACGCAGCGGACTGGAAGCCTTGCTGGATGCCGCATTGAGTCTGGCACAAGAAGAGACTGCGTTCTCGCCACGCCGGCCAGAGATGAGTGCGGAACACAGCCACATCCTGAGCGCCATCGGTCACCTGCTCCATGATCATCCGTTTCCCTATCCAGTTGACTGGATGGCGCTCAAACTCCTCGAGGGCGATGCCGAGATCACGGCTCAGGTACAGCAACATGCGCCACAAGCCTGGGACGACATTCACGCTTTGCTTCGACAGCATGAGGATGCTTACCGGGATATTGTGCAAGGGCGCTATGAATGGATCGGGCGCATGGTGCGCGCGGCGATTGTCAAACCCCGCGCCGGCGCAATCAGCCTTACCGACCGTCTTGATCGTGTCGCTGCACATCCGTTCTGGGGTCTGCTGGTACTCCTGGGCATCTGGGGCGCGGTCTTCTGGCTTACCTATACGCTGGCCGCGCCTGTGGTCAATGCGCTGGACCGTCTCTTCACGCTGGCCGCAAATGGCATCCGTCAGGGCCTCACGCCCATCGCGCCCTGGCTGAGCAGTCTGGTGGCCGATGGGTTGCTTGGCGGCGTAGGGGCGGTGTTCTCGCTGCTGCCGGTGCTGGTCATTTTCTTCGCCGTGCTTGGACTGCTGGAGGACGTGGGGTATCTGGCGCGTTCGGCCTACGTCATGGACCGCTTCATGCACGCCATCGGCCTGCACGGACGTTCGTTCCTGCCCTTAAGCCTGGGATTTGGCTGCAACGTGCCGGCGGTGATGGGGACGCGCATCATCGAGGACCGCCGCGCCCGTCTGCTGACCATTCTTCTGACGCCGCTGGTGCCCTGCAGTGGACGGATGGCCGTCATTGTCTTCCTCGCGCCGGCGTTCTTTGGGAGGAACGCTTCGCTGGTTACCTGGGGGCTGGTCGCCGGCAATCTGTTTCTTCTTTTTTTGATTGGTCTTGTCATCCATCGCGGCGTCTTTCGCGGTCAACGGCTGGCTTTTATCATGGAAATGCCACTCTACCACTGGCCAAACGCCCGCACGATCGGGCTGTACCTGTGGCAACACATTTGGGCGTTCGTGCGCAAGGCGGGGACTACCATCGTGGTTGCTTCCCTGATCGTCTGGCTGCTGGCCTACCTGCCGCATGGCGAGGCGCAACACAGTGTGCTGGCCTGGCTGGGGCGCGTTCTCGAACCGCTTGGGCGCGTTATGGGGTTGGGCGACTGGCGTCTGATCACCGCCCTGTTCTCCAGTTTCTTTGCCAAAGAGAACACGATTGCCACGCTCGGCGTACTCTATGGCGGACAGGCAGGCGGCGGACTGGCGGCGCGCGTGGCGCAAAGCCTGACCCCGGCAGCCGGCCTGGCTTTCCTTGTCGTGCAAATGACATTTATTCCCTGCGCGGCTACGGTGGCGGCTATTCGCCAGGAAACCGGCACATGGCGCTGGCCGGCGGTCAGCATCGGCTTGCTGTTGATCATCTCGCTCAGCGCGGCAACGCTGGTCTACCAGCTGGCGCGGCTGGCCGGAGGGTGAACAGAAAACACTTCCCGCCAGTTTACAGATTTGACGGACACTGGCGCGCCAGCGATTTTCGGTTAGAATAGAAAGGGTATCCGCCATCGTACCTTATCCGCCGCTTTTCGTTGTGGCAGGAGCGGGAGTGTTGTTGCGTTGCAGGAGAAGACCCGCGCGGTGTTGACCATGCGTCGTCCTTTCACGCTGGAACGTGTCTTACAGGCCCTGGTGCTGACCTACCAGATTCTCGCGGTAGTGGCATTTGTCATCCTGGGGGCGCTGGCGGCGAGGTGGTTGCGTTTACCCTTCCTGGGCGCCTTTGTCGAGCAGACGATGGTCTTTAATGGGGTTGGGCAACGTCAGCCGGCGGAAGCCTGGGGGCTGTATCGGGATGAATCGCTGCGGTTGAAATACCAGTTGACGGCCATCGATCAGGTAGAGGTCCACAACTCGGCGCAGTTGCAGGCCATCTTGCGTACACACACGGTCGGCGAAACTGTGACCGTTGGCGTGCGGCGGATCGCCGACGGCGTGCAGGAGACGCGCACGGTCGTGCTGCAGTCCTTCCCCTCCTCTGCTCGCTGGACATACTTCTACATCCCCTATCTGGTCGGCCTGGCCTATCTTGGCATCAGTTTGTGGACGTTTGGCCTGCGGCGCAGCGAGGCTGCTGGACGGGCCTTTGCCCTCTTCGCCACCTCGCTGGCCTTGCTGGCAGGCGGCTTGCTCGACCTGTACACCACCCACGTCTTCACATGGCTGTGGACCGTTGCGCTGGCGCTGGCCGGCGCGGCGTTGCTCGAACTGGCCCTGGTCTTCCCTCAAGAAGTGCGCTGGTTGAGCGGGCGGCGTTTCCTGACTTTCCTGGGATACTTGCTGGCTGTGCCGCTCATCCTCTGGGCGATCAGGTGCCTGTGGGATGAGGCACATCCGCTCCGCTACATTACCGTCTGGCGCGTGCTCTATTTGTTCGACGCGCTGGCGGTGCTGTACTTTGGCGCGACGCTCGTGGTGCGCGCTTTTGCCTCCCACTCGCCGGTAGTGCGCCGCCAGACCACCACCACGCTGCTGGGCATGATGGTCGCCTTTGGCCCCCTGGCGATCTGGCTGTTCTGGTCTGCAGTGCGGTCAATAAACTTCCCGCCCTGGCTTTTCGTCTTTACGGTTATCTTCCCGGCGGTAACTGCCTACACCTTGTTGCGGCAGCGACTGGTGCGCACCGATTACCTCATGCGCCGCGCCATGCTCTACAGCCTGCTGTCTGTCCTGATACTGGGCGCGTATGCCTTCCTGGCGGCCGGGCTGGGCCTTATTTTTGGTGACTTATTCCGCGTGTACAGTCCTTACCTGCTGGGGGCGCTCGTCTTCCTGGTAGCGATTGTCCTCAACCCGTTGCGCGATCGCCTGCAACGCTGGATTGACGTGGTTTTCTTCCGCACCGCTACGGCCTACCAGCAACGCATTCAGGAGTTTACCCACGAACTGACCCGATTGATGGATCTGCCTGCGATTGTGCAGGCGGTGCGCCGTCAAGCGGAAGAAAGCCTGTTTCCCCAACATTGTCACATTTTCCTGTATGATGCGCTGAACGACCAGTATGTCGCCGCGGCGGGGGAGGATGGTCGCCCGACCAGTGATGTGCGCTTTCATGCTGCCAGTCCACTGGCGCGGACGCTGAGTCGCGAACGCGTCCCGCTCTTCCTTGACCTGGCGCGGATACCCGACTCGTTGCAGAGCGAACGCGCCCGTCTGGCGCTGCTGGGCGCAGTGTTGTTCATCCCGCTGCCGGGCGAACGGCTGAACGGCTGGCTGGCGCTGGGGCCAAAACGCTCTGGTGACATCTATAGCGGCGCGGAACTCAATTATCTGGATATGCTCGCCTCGCAGGCCGCCGTGGCGATAGAGCGCGCTCAGGTTACGCATCACATGGAGCAACGCGTGCGTGAAATGAATATTCTGGCGCGCCTGGCCCAGGGCGTGAACATTACCGTGGCTTTC
Source organism: Anaerolineales bacterium (assembly GCA_034436275.1). Lineage (GTDB taxonomy): Bacteria > Chloroflexota > Anaerolineae > Anaerolineales > Villigracilaceae > DAOTVX01. Next base: position 21,213 of record DAOTVX010000010.1, read on the forward strand.
GATGACATGCTCGAACTCATCTACGCCCAGACCGATCAGGCGCTGCCGGTGGACGATATGCATATCACGCTCTATAACGCGGAGGCGAATTACTACTACTTTGCTTTCTGTCTGGAAAAAGATACCCGCTTGACCGAGCGAGAAAACATTCCTTTGCCGGCGCAGGTAGGGCTGAGCCGCGAGGTGATTCGCAGCCGCCGCGCCATTGTCACAGCCGATTATGCGAGTGAATGCCGCGAGCGCGGCATTACGCCCAGTACCAGCGGCGTCTATGCCTGGGCCGGCGTGCCGCTGAACGCGGGCGCCGAGACCATCGGCGCGTTGACCATTGCCAGCCGCGATCCGAACGTGGTCTATACGCCGGCGCAGGTGGAACTGTTGCAGTCCATTGCCAACCAGGCCGCCGGGGCCATTGTCAAGGCGCGCTTGCTTCAGGAAACCGAACGTCGCGCCCGGCAACTGGCCACACTCAACGAAATCACGCGCCAGTTGACCGGCACGCTGGAACCCGGCCTGCTGCTCCAGCGTATTCTGGAGAGCGCCGTTTCAATTTTGAACTGCGAGGCCGGCACCCTGTTCCTGCTCGACGAACAAACGGACGAACTGATCTTCCAGGAAGTCGTCAGCCCGGTCGCCCATGAACTGACCGGCAAGCGTTTGCCGCCCGGCAGCGGTCTTGCCGGCAAAGCCGCACAAACTCGCAGCGTCATTATCGAGAACGATGTTCAGCATTCATCGCAACATTTCGCCGCCGTGGATCAACAAACCGGTTTCGTCTCCAGGGCGCTCATGGCCGTTCCCCTTATCGTCAAGGATCGCGTCATTGGCGTTCTGGAGGTCATCAACCGCAAAGACGGCCTGCCCTTTGGGGAAGACGACAAAAATCTCCTGATGGCTTTTGCCAGCCAGGCGGCTGTTGCCATCGAGAACGCCCGGCTGTACACCCTGACCGACCAGGAACTTTCGGCGCGCGTGGAGGAACTCTCGGTCATGCAGCGCATTGACCGTGAATTGAACGCCAGTCTGGATGTCCGTCGCGCCATGCGCATCACGCTCGACTGGGCCTTGCGTCAATCGGCAGCCGAGGCCGGACTGATCGGTATCGTGCAGGATAGCGGCCTGCGCCTGATGGCGCAAACGGGCTACGATGCCTTGCAGGAACAGTATCAGGATTCGCTCCTGCCGCTGGATCAGCCGGCAGTGCGCGCCGCCCTGGAAAGCGGTCAGCCGCAGCAAGTTGTATTGGACGGGGAACAGGGCGGCTGGCTGCGCGACGCGCGCCGTCAACTGGCCGTGCCCATCCGCCGCGAGACCAACGTCATCGGTCTCATCGTGCTGGAAAGCCTGACCGCAGAAAATTTGCCAGAACAGGCGATTAATTTCCTGACCCGTTTGAGCGATCATGCGGCGATTGCTATCGCCAACGCCCAACTCTACGCCGAAGTGCAGGCCGCCAATATCGCCAAGAGCGATTTCATTTCCTTCGTCGCCCATGAACTCAAGAACCCGATGACTTCCATCAAAGGGTACACCGAATTGCTGGCGGCAGGCGCGGTCGGGCCAATCAACGAGAATCAGGCCAACTTCCTCAACACCATTCGCTCCAATGTCGAGCGCATGGCCACCCTTGTCTCGGATTTGAACGACAATTCCAAGATTGAGGTAGGTCGCCTGCGGTTGGAGTTCAAGGCGGTGGACCTGCCAGAAGTGGTAGATGAAGTGGTCCGTTCGATGACCAGGCAGGTGGAGGACAAGAAACAAACGTTGACCGTAAAACTGGCCGATAACCTGCCCAAGGTCTGGGCGGATCGCACGCGGTTGGTGCAAGTGCTGGTCAATCTGGTCAGTAACGCCCACAAGTACACGCCGGAGGGCGGTCATATTCTGGTAGCGGCGGAACGCTCGCCCAACCGCTGGGACCCGCAGGGCGTGGCTGAGGTGGTGCATATCTGGGTGCAGGATGATGGGATTGGCATCAGTCAAGAAGACCAGAAGAAGATTTTCCAGAAGTTCTTCCGCTCTGACGACGCCCGGGCGCGCGAGGCGCCCGGCACCGGCCTGGGGCTGAACATCACCAAGAGCCTGGTGGAAATGCAGGGCGGGCGTATCTGGTTCGAAAGCGAATACCGCAAAGGAACGACGTTTCATTTCACCGTGCCGGTGGCAGAAGAGGCGTAAGGGATGGCCATTTCCGCAGCAATCGGGCAGGCGCGAGCACTGGACGGGCGCGAAGCCGCGCTTCAGGCCACACATCAGGCCCTGAATCATCTCGGCAGTGCCGCACCGAATCTGGCGATTCTTGTTTCCTCATACCAATACGATGCCCAGCAGGTAGTGAGTGGCGTCAGCAGTTTGCTCGGCAACGTGCCGATCATTGGCTTCAGTTCGCCAGCGGGCCTGACCTCTCAGGGCATCCATTCCCACTCGGTTGTGGTGGCATTGCTCAGCGCTGGCGATACCCGTATTCAGGTGCGCTGGCTGCCCGGTTATACCCAGGCGACCCGCGAGGTTACTGCCCAACTGGCGCAATTACTGGCTCAGAATCCCGCTCAAGCGGCGCTCTTCTTTGCCGATGGCTTCAATGCCGATGCGGAACAACTCTGCGCGAATTTGCCGTCCGGGGTCAACGCCATCGGCGGGCTTTCCGGCGGCGACCTGCATAGTGGGAGCGCCTACCAGATCGGCGGCAATCAGGCCAGCGCAGGCGGCCTGGCTGTTGTCCAGCTGGAAGGGCAGTTACAGGTTGGCCTGGGTTATGGTCATGGCTGGCAGCCGGTCGGGACCCACTTCCGCGTCACGCGCGCGCGTGGTTTCTGGTTGCGCACGCTGGACGGGCGTCCGGCTTCGGAGGCCTACGCGCGTTTGTTCGGTTACCCGGCGCGCGATTGGGCCTTTCCCCCGCTCACCCATCTGGTGCGCCTGTACCCGCTGGGGATAGCGCAGCCGGATTCATCCCTGCTGGTACGCTCTCCCCTGCGCGTTGAGGCCGATGGCAGCCTGCGTCTGAACACAGCCCTGCGCGATGGCGCGGAAGCCTACCTGCTGGTAGGCAGTCTGATGGCCTGCCGAGAGGCGGCGCGCAATGCCGCCCAACAAGCCCTGGCCGCTTTGCACGGAGGCAGGCCGGCGCTGGCTCTGGTGCTGGCCGACATCGCCTGGCAAATGCTCTTCGAAGCCGAACCCGGCGCGGAGATCGCGGCCCTGCAACAGATTTTGGGTGACGAGGTGCCGGTGATCGGCGGGTATACGCTGGGTCAAATTGTCCCGCGCGCTGAGGATACACCGCTGTTCCTCAATCAACATCTGGTAGTGGTTGTTTTTGGGGAACCGCCGAAGAAAGGCGGACGGTAACATCCTGCCACGCCTGACACTCAATTTGGAGATAATCCCATGCTGAAAAGCCTTCCTTCCACACCGCAGGAACTGCTAGCCTGGCAATGGCCGGACATCGAACCGCATTGTCGTGCTCTGGAGACGTACCCGCTGAACGCCGGGAATGTGCATGAGTGGCTGGTGGACTGGACACGCCTGACCGAGAAACTGGAGGAAATGTATACCCGCCTTTCGATTGCGACGTCCGTCAACACCGCCGATCAGGAGGCCGAAGCGCGCCTGAAAGCGTTTCTGGATACCATTTTCCCCAATATCATGGCCGCCGATCAGCGCCTCAAGGAGAAATTGCTGGCCAGCGGCCTCGAACCCGCCGGCTTCGAGATTCCTTTACGCAACATGCGCGCCGAGGCCGAGCTCTTCCGCGAGGCCAACCTGCCGTTACTGTCCGAGCAGCAGAAACTGGCGCTGGAATATGACAAGATTTTCGGCGCGCAGACGGTGCAATGGGAGGGCGAGGAAATCACCCTGACCCGCCTGGCGCTCAACTTCCGTCACCCCGATCGTGCGCGACGCGAACGGGCCTGGCGCCTCAAGGCCGAACGCCAGCTGGCCGACCGTCAAGCCATTAACGATTTGTGGCGCAAGTTCATGGCAGTCCGCGCCCAAATTGCGAGGAACGCCGGCAAGCCCGACTATCGCGCTTACGCCTGGCAGCAACGTCTGCGGTTTGATTACACGCCTCAGGATTGCCAGGCCTTTGCCGAGGCCATCGAGCGGGTCGTTGTACCGGCGGCGCGCCGGGTCTACGAACGCCGCCGCGAGGCGCTTGGTCTGGACCGGCTGCGCCCGTGGGACCTGACCGATGGCTGGTTTGGGAATCCGCCGCCCCCTCCCGATTTGCCCCCGCTCAAACCATTCCGCTCGATCGAGGAACTTACCCGGCGCGCCTCGGCGGTGTTCCATCAGGTAGACCCGGTGCTGGGCGGTTACTTCGACACCATGCTCGCCGAAGGCCTGACCGACCTGGAGAACCGCAAAAACAAAGCGCCCGGCGCCTTCTGCGCCTCGCTGGCCTCGCTGCGCAAACCTTTTGTTTTCGTCAACGCCGTCGGCACGCACGAGGATGTGATGACCACGCTGCACGAATCTGGACACGCCTTCCATGTCTTCGAAACGGCTCATCTTCCGTATATTCACCAGTTAACCGTGCCCATGGAATTCGCGGAGGTGGCTTCGATGGGCATGGAGTTGCTTGCCTCGCCATATCTGACCGAGTTCTACAGTCCGGCCGAGGCGGCACGCGCTCGCATCGAACACCTGGAAGGTATGTTGCTCTTCTGGCCTTTCATGGCAGTCGTGGATTTATTCCAGCATTGGGTGTACGAGAATCCGCAGGAGGGCGCCGATCCGGCGGCCTGCGATCGCCGCTGGAGCGAACTTTGGGATCGGTTCATCCCGGCCGTGGACTGGAGCGGTCTGGAAGACGTCAAGGCCACCGGCTGGCATCGCAAGCTGCATATTCACCAGATTCCCTTCTATTACGTGGAATACGGATTGGCACAACTGGGCGCAGTGCAAATCTTTGGCAATGCGCTCCAGGATCCGCGCCGCGCTGTCGCAGCCTATCGCCGTGCGCTTTCACTGGGCGGCACAGTCCCCCTGCCTGACCTTTTTGCCGCGGCGGAGACGCGCTTTGCTTTCGACACAGCCATTCTGCAGCAGGCCGTGGACCTGATGGAGAACACGATTGCGGAACTGGCCAAAGTCAGCGACTGAGTGACCACGGCGACCAGTAACAGGTCGGCTCTACTCTCCCCCTACCTGCGTTCGTCAGGGCAGGCCGGAAAGTCAATTCCTGGGGACAGGCTGGAAAGCCTGTCCTCCTTTGGGAAAGCGACGGAGGCGCACTTGAGCAGGCGACGATTACCTTTCCGCGATCTGGGCGCTCAAGGCTGGCAGAACCTGGGCCTGGCTGCCATCGCCATTTACTATGGGCTGTACGTTACTGTGGCTCTGGTGAGCAGGGGGTTCTTTTTCCGCATCGGCGGCGATTATCTGGCATTCTGGAGCGCGGGCGTCGCTGCGAACGAATACGGCTACGGGCGTGTATATGATTTGGCCATTCTGAAAAGCATTCAGGAGAAGGCAGCGCCGCAGGTGGCCGATCCGTCGCTGGTGTTCGTGACCATCCCTGTCCCTTTTCTGTCAGTGTTCATCCTGCCCTTTCAGCTTCTGGCTCTCCTGGAGGCCAGAGTTGGTTTTGTCATCTGGACGCTCGTTAACGCCCTGGTCCTGGCTGGATACCTGACGTTTTTCATGCGGAGTATGTCGCCCGAGTCACAGCGGTCGCGCACCGTGTGGATGGTAATGCTTGCTTTTCCCGTCTTTGCGAACTTCGTTGAAGGGCAGATCAACGTCTTTCTGACCATTTGTATCGGCGAGTTTCTGCGCGCAGTAGCCCATCAGCGGTCAGCGCGGGCTGGATTATGGTTAGCAGGATTACTGGCGAAACCTCAATTCCTGATCCTGATTTTGCCGGCTTTGTTCCTACAACGCTCGTGGAAAATTCTGGCCGGTTTCACCGCCGGCGCGATGACCCTGCTTCTGCTCTCGTTTGGAATGGCCGGTTTAGAAGGCCTGGGCAGAATGGTTGCCCTGTGGGTGGGCTATACGGGGGGGATAGCCAGCAATTCGCCGCAGAACATGATGAACTGGCGCATGGTGATAACAAGGTTGAGCGCTCTGGCAACTCCCTGGCTGGGGTGGAGCGTCGGCATTACAGGTATGGTTTTGACTCTGTTCATGGCTATTCGCCTGTGGCGCATTCCCACACCGCCCGCCTCTCCCCGCTATCCCCTCACCCTGTTGGGCACACTGGCGGCGACCGGCGCGCTTACCTGGCATGCTCACGTGCATATGCTGATGTTGCTGATCCCGCCGTTGCTCATGCTGCGCGGTCATCCGCGCTGGCCGGCGCAGGCCTGGTATCTCTGGCTGTTTCTCTTGCCGCTGGCTTCATTCCTGGGGCTGATCTTCGGTCTCCTCATCAAGGATGGCATTTTACCGCCCGTCGCACAGGTGGAGGATTTTCTTCCCGGCCTGTTCGCTTTAGGCCTGAACCTGTATTTCCTGCTCCTATCACGGCGGGCGCAGGCGAGGAGCATTCTTTGCGACGAAGCAATCTCCAGGCGAATCAATTTAGCCTGATAAATTGGGAGATTGCTTCGCCGAAAAACGGCTCGCAATGACATGGCTGAGTAGTTACAGCCAGGGTATCAAAAAGGCAATCCCATCACGATATAGCCGCCAGCAGCAGACCGATGACGACCAGAGCCAGGCCGGTCAGTTTGGGCGGATAGGCCGGTTCTTTGCGCCAGAGTATGCCCAACGCGGCTCCAATGGGGATGCTCAACTGACGGAAAGCCGCGAGATAACTCACATCGCGCACATAGGCCATGGCCCACAAAACCAGACCATAAGCCAGCGTAATGACGCCGCCTAACGCCGAGGCGAATAACCACTGGCGGCGCAGAATCTGTTGTAAACTCATCCGTTCCCTCGCCTTCCCCATAACCAGCAGGAACAGAAACAGACTCAGGCTGATGGTTTCCAATTCGACCCAGAGCAAAGCCCATTCCAGATTCGACAGGGAGGTATCCGGCAAGGCACGCAGCAAGCGCAAGGCATAATCATCTATCAACATATAGGCCGTGATGCCAGCGGCTGCCAGAATTGCCCTGCGAACCGCCGGCTGACGGTACGCCGGCCAGCGCAGGTCAGCAAAACGCGGCAAGGGCAGCATCAGGCAGCCGACGGTGACGCAGACAAAACCGACCAGAGCCAGGACGCCGATTTGGGAAGCGCGGCCCAGCGCCAGGCTGACCAGCGCGATGAGCACCACCGGCAAGGCGCGCGCCAGCGGGTACGTCCAGGAGAGATCGCCCAGGCGGTACGCGCCGGCCAGAGCGCAATAGTACAACGCCTGAGTCACCCCCGTCGCGAGCAACAGTCCCCAGGCCGGCGCCGGCATGACTGCCAGACCGCGCCGTAGAACGAACAGGGTCGGCGAGAACGGAAGTATCGCCGCCAGGGAAGCGGCTAAAAAGAGAGCCGCCGAGGGGTTATGGCGTTTGCCCAGAAAATTCCACAGGGCATGAGCACAGGCGGAGAGGGTCACCAGCAGGAAAGCCAGAGGAGTCATGGTCAGGAATCCGGCCGCGCCGCCCCCTGTTCTTGCCGCCACTTAGCAGACAGGCAAATCACCGCTTAACCGCAGGCCATTTTCGCCCATAGGCGCCTCTCCCTCGGGTAATGCGCCGATAGGGAGGCATCTCAATCAGGTAAACCTGGCTTTTCGTTGCATCCAGCAATTTGTTCCAGAGCGCAGGGTAGTTGAGGGCAAATTCGTCCGGGTGTAAAGTGGAGGTGATGACTGTCGGCAATTCGGCGTAGTAGCGATAGTTAAGCAACTGGTGTAGTTTCTCCTCAGCCCAAATAGAACTGGTGCCCCGCTCTTTCAAATCGTCCAAAATCAACAAAGGGGTAGAGCGGATTTCGTGGAAGCGTCGGTCAAAGGACACATCGGAGTTGGGACTGAACGTCTGCCGCAGATAGTCCAGTAAGTCAGCCACAGACACCATTAACGCCTGGCCGCCTTCAGCGATGCGGAAATTGCCGATGGCAGCCGCCAGATGGGTTTTGCCACAATACGAGTCGCCAAGCAGCGTCAGCCATCCCTGGGGTTTTTCGGCAAAGGTAACCGCCGCCCTGACGGCCTCGTGCAGGGTCTTCACGTCGTTCTCGGTGACGGTAACGCGCGTAATCGTTCTCTCCTTGAACTTATTGCCACGCGCATCTTGCTGCTCAACCGTAGAGACGATGGCAATTTCTTTGCCGATTTCATCCTCGCGGCTTTCGAAGGTCTCGAAGGTCATGGCGCGGAGCTCTGGCCAGGTCAGAATGGAAATATCGGGGTTGCTCGTTTCGGTTGGGCGGCGATAATCGGGAGCGGTAATGCGCACACGTTGGACGAACGTTTCATCCTGCAAGCGCGAACGGATGCGGCTCTCAATCTGATCGAGCAACAGGTTCGTGGTAATGACCGTCGGCAGTTTATTGATGTAACGGTAATTGATGATTTGAAACAGTTTTTCTTGCGCCCAGGGCGTGGCGTTTTGCGTCCCAAAGTCATCGAGCACCAGCAGGCCGACGTTGCGCACCTCCTCAAAGCGTTCCTCGAAAGTCGTTTCCGGGTCGTTAAAGGCAAAACGCAAGAAGTCGAGCAAATCGGGAACAGTGATGAAGAGGGTGGGGATGCCCTGGGACACAGCGGCGTTCGCAATGGCCGCGGCCAGGTGGGTCTTTCCACAGCCATAGCCGCCTTCCAGCAACAACCACCCTTGCGGATGGCGGGCAAACTCCTCGGCCTTTTTTTTGGCTTCCTGCAGGCTGCGCTTGTCCTGTTCTGTCAGGTGAGCCTTTTTGTGCCCTTCCTCCCGAAAGTTCTCGAAAGTGCGGTCGGCAAGTTGATGGAGGTGACTTAATTCGAAAAGGCGCTGTTGGGCGCTCTGGACAATCACCGCGCTGCGACAAACGCACGGCTCCAGCCGTCCGAAACGCGGGTCTTCGGGCGGCACCTCATAGCGCACGTAGCCGACGCCGTGACAGTGGGGACAATCGGGTTTTCCCAGGCTAGTTTTCGCCATGATGGAGGTATTCGGCGAACTCGCTGTCGGAATACCGGCGGCCAGTTTCCTTAAGGTCGAGTCGATCTTGCTTTTTGGCATGGCCTTCTACCTTCCAGCGTTTCAGGATGGCTTCCACATACTTCCAGTTGCGCTTGTTTTTCTTGACGGCGATTTCAATGGCCTCGGCGATCCACTCGACGGGGTAAGTCTGTTCAGCATCCTTGAGCGCGTCGGCCAGGAGTGGAGTCAGCGGGCCGATGTTCTCCTCGTACAATCGAAAGACGTTGGGCCGGGGCGGAGGAGGCGGAGGCGGCGGCGCGCCGGGTTGCCACAGGCCCTGAACGAACGCCTGGGCTGCGGCGCGTCCGCGCGGGGAGTTGAGGAAGTAGAGCGTGCGGGCGTCGCGTTGGGCCATAAGCAGAATGCCCCGCCGCACCGCCTTTTCCAGTGCCGCTTCAGGATGGGCAACCACTTCCCGAAAATCGGCCTGGCGCAGGAAGTGAACGCCGCCCTCCATCTTTGCCATCCGCCAGAGGGCATAAAGGGCGACCTTGAGTTCCTCCAAATCGTCCATCTCGTTCAGCAGACGGAAGAACGAATCGGGGAGAGGGGTCCAGGATTCCTGATCGCCGAAGCCGGCAAACATGTTTTAAACCTGCCTCAGGTCAATATGGCGGGTGGCCGCGTCCACAAATTTGGCCAGATGGCTCAGAAAGACGAGTTCGACGCTGCCGGTTGGCCCATTGCGGTGTTTGGCGATGATGATTTCCGCCACGTTCTGTTTGACTGTATCCTTTTCGTACTGGTCAGGACGGTAAATGAACATGACCACATCGGCATCCTGTTCGAGGCTGTTGTGGACGATGATGTTATTGGCGACAAAGTTGTGATGGCCTGGAACAGTCAAATCGTACACTCGCTCTTCACCGTCAGGTTCAAGGGAAACGATTCTGTCCCAGTACACGTCGCTTCCGGCAAGCCGGGTCAGGCTGTGTGATCTAGAAGGAAGGGCACGAGGCAAAGCAAGATTATCGCCTACAACCAATTCATCGAGCCTTCTCCAACCCTGAATGGTCAGGAACTGGTGATTGCCGGTGGCGCGGATTTCTCTACCCAGCCGCGTTCTCAGTTTGAACACAGGTTTTGTCCCTGTGCAAAACGCGCGGCTGACAGGCATGGCTTCCAGTTGGAGCGTGTCTGGATTGAGCGCCCAAACATGGAAACCAGATTTGCCTTCCAGCTCCTGAATTGGAACATGACTGCCACTTTCCAGGGCAATCCGTGTGTCACCTGTCAGACAACCTGACTCGCGCAAATCGGAGAGCACAGGCCGCTTATCGGTGCGCTGTTCCACAGCGCGGCTGAGCTGCGCGGCAGCCAGAACAGGCACGTTAAGTTCACGCGCCAGCGCTTTCAGGCTACGGGAAATGTAGGAAACTTCCTGAACGCGATTTTCAGCGCGCCCTTCCCCACCCATCAATTGCAAATAGTCAAGGAGGACGAGGTCGAGGCCATATTCCATGTGCAGGCGGCGGCATTTGGTGCGCAGCGCCAACGGGGTAATGGCCGGTGTGTCATCCAGATAAATATGCGTATCGCCCAGGACTTCGATAGCGTGGGTCAGCAGCGGCCATTCTTCTTCAGTGAGTTTGCCATTGCGCAGGCGTTGCGAGTCGATGCCGGTTTCTTGCGCCAGCAGACGCTGCACGACCTGTTCGTTGGACATTTCGAGCGAGAAGATGGCGACATGCTTTTTGTGCAACAGGGCCGCATTGCGCGCCACCGACAGCAAGAAGCCGGATTTTCCCTGACCGGGGCGGCCAGCAATGATCAACAAATCCGAAGGTTGCATGCCGGTCAGCAAGCGGTCCAGGTCAATGAAGCCGGTGGGCACGCCGAAGATTTCTTCTGGTCGCCGGGCCAGTTCGTCAATCCGATCGTAGTACTCGCTCAGCGCCTGCGAGATGGGTTGCACATCGCGGCGGAGCCGGCGTTCGCTGACGTTGAAGACCGACTTCTCGGCCTCCGTAAGGACATTTTCAATGGCTTCCTGCTGGTTGTAGGCAAGGGTAGCAATCTGATTGGCGGCGGTCAACATGCGGCGACGGAGGGCCGCGGCCTCTACCATGCGACCATAGGCTTCCGCATGGAGCGAGGTTGGCACCTGGTTGAGCAGCGCCGTCAGGTAAGCCGGCCCGCCGACTTCTGCCAGATGACCGGCGCGCTCCAGTTCCTCGGCCACGGTCAGCAAGTCAATCGGCGTGCGCTGTTCGTGCAGGCGGGTAAAGGCCTCCCAAATCCAACGGTTGCGATGGATGTAGAAATCATCCGCTTGCAGGAACTGGGCCAGATCGTAGTACACTTCCGGGTTGATGAGCACCGCACCAATGACGGCCTCCTCGGCCTCGCGGTTGTGCGGAACGGTCGCGGAAGCCGCTGGAGATGGCGGCGTCATCGCCTCGGGCGGTATATCGTCAGGAGGAAGAACAGCGCTCATGGTCAGCGAATGTGGAGCGTCAGTTGGCGGGCGTTTCTTCGTCGCCCTTGTCCTGGTCAAGTTTCTTAAGGAAATCTTCGAACACGTCGAGGCGATCCTCGGAAGCCTGCGGCGGTTCTTCCGTGGCAGCAGGAGAGGTGGGCGCGGTCTCTTCAATGTCTTGCTCCGGCACGATGGCGGCGGCTTCCATCACCGCCTCGCTGACCAGAATGGGCACGTGGACGCGCACGGCCAGGGCAATCGCATCGGACGGACGCGAGTCCAGCGCCAGGATGCGTCCATCGTCTTCCACTACAATGCGCCCGTAGAAAATATCATCACGTAAATCTACAATCTCAATGCGCAAGACACGGGCATTGAACAGCGCAAAAGTATTCTTGAGTAAATCGTGCGTCAACGGGCGAATCATCTCGATTTCCTGTAAGGCTACCGTTATCGCCTCTGCCTCATAGGGACCAACCCAGATCGGCAGGTAGCGTTCGCGATCCGTCTGCCGCAAGACAATGACCCGCTGCGAAGACATCAAACTGACCCGCACGCTATCAACCACAACCTCCACCATATCCGACATAGACTGACTCCGTTCATTTTCTGGAATATGGTTATTTTACTGCCGATTGCCAAAAAATGTATTAATAACGGTCACCATAAAAACCTTCGGGACGTTTCAACAGCCCATCCCGAACTCACGTTATAATAGGCAGGAATCTTCTCCAGGCGGTAACCAGGATTATGTCTTCAACGATTTTTGACCCTTACCTGCAACGCGCGCGCCGGCTTTCGTGGGCCAGCCTGATTCTGGCAATTCTGGCTGTGCTACCCTACCTATGCTGGTTAATCTGGACAACATACAACATCCTGCTTTCAACTCCTTCGGAGGAAATTTTCGCCTTTCTTATCTCCCTGGAGTCGCCGATGAATTTTCTCGGCAGTTTCTCAGTATGGGGGTGCTTCAGCGGTCTGCTCTTTGGCCTGTTCAGCCTGCTCACCGGTTGGAGCGCGCTGCGTCAACTGGACCCAGGGGAAGGCCCCGCCGAACGGCAGCGCGTGACCATTGCCTTTATCCTGAGCAGTCTGGCTATCCTGTCACACTTCTTTTTCCTGTTCCTGCGCCCGTGGGAATTTTAATCTCTGGCGCCTTCTGTACCTGAGGGAAACCCGCCGGCAGCGAATACCGCCTCCGCTTCAGCGCCTGTGGCCTGTTTTGCCATCAAAGATTTTCTTCAACGAGGGGAATTACCTGTACCTTTTGCGCCGGGTG
>DAOTVX010000011.1:0-42142 GCA_034436275.1 Anaerolineales bacterium
GCGAGGCGGCGATAGGGCCACGCCGAGGCTCGCCCGAGGCGCCGCCGAAGCAATCTCCTTGCGAGTCTCAAGGTAAGCAGTCTCCCAATTACCAGGGGATTGCTTCGGGCAGAGAACGCCCTCGCAATGACAACGATGCCGAAATATAACATCGTCGAGATAGTTACACCAGAATGAGAAATTCCTCCGCTCTACATTCAGGAGCAGGCCATGATGATGCGCAAAACCCTGATTTTCTGGATAATTCCTGTCGTGCTAACCGCTTGCGGCAATCTGCCCTCTTCACCAACCCCAACCCCTACCCCGGCAGGTACGGCAACCCCCACCGCGATACCGACTCCTGTGCCGGGCGTGCTATACGTCAATGCCGCGCTTCCGTTGGGCCCCATCAGCCCCTATCTCTACGGCACGAACTACGGTCCCATGCACGCCATCACCGCGGAGATGATGCCGTATGCGCTGGAGGCAGGGTTCACGGCTTTTCGCTTTCCAGGCGGCGCCTGGGGTGACGAAACCGACCTGAATCCCTTCCAGATTGACCAGTTCATGGACTTTTGCAAACAGTTTGGCGCCCTGCCCACCATCAGCGTTCGCCTCAAAAACGGCAAGCCAGAAGTCGCCGCCGAACTGGTGCGATATACGAATATCGAGAAGCGCTACGGAGTCACCTACTGGAGCATCGGCAACGAGCCTACCCTCTATGAAGGCGACCTGGGAGAAACCTACGATACTGTGCGTTTCAACCGCGAATGGCGCGCCATTGCTGAGGCCATGAAAGCCGTTGACCCCACCATCAAATTAATGGGGCCCGAATTGCACCAGTGGGGCATTGACCTGGCCAGCACCCCGAAAGATTCTTCCGGGCGCGATTGGATGATTGAGTTTTTGCGCGCCAACGGCGATCTGGTGGACGTGGTCACCGTGCACCGTTACCCTCTCTGGAAACCTGCGGCGCAGCAGGTGACCCCGGCGGAACTGCGTGCCAACACACAGGAATGGGACAATCTGGTGATTTACCTGCGTCGCCTGATTCACGAACTGACCGCGCGCGACCTGCCCATCGCTTTTACCGAGGTCAACTCCGACCCGCGGAGCGTGATGCTTGGCAAGGCTACCCCGGATACACTCTACAACGCCATCTGGTATGCCGACGTGCTGGGGCGTCTGGGACGGCAAGGCGTGTTCATGGTCAATCAGTGGGTCATTTCGCAGCGGACCACCGGCCTGGGGTTGTTCCAGGGGAATACCATCCGCCCGACATTGTACACCTTCTACCTGTACCGGCGCTTCGGCAACGAACGCCTCTACGCCGCTTCCGGTATTCCCGACGTGAACATTTATGCGGCCCAACGCGCCGACGGCACACTGACCCTGATGGTAGTCAACCTCAACGATGATGCACGGGAAGTCCCACTGCGCATTGACGGCGCTACGCCGACCCAGGCAGAGGTCTGGCGGTTGGATGCCGGGCACAACGCTGAAAACATCGGCAGCCAACCCCTCGCCAGCGAAAGTACGCTGACCCTGCCGCCATGGTCGGCCACGCTGTACGTCATCAGCCAGCCATGATTCATCCCCGCCGGCAGGGAAGTGTCCTTCCAGAAACCAACAGGCTCCGCGACGACAAAAGGCGGAGCCTGTTCTTATCCGCTGGACAGAGGCGGAGGCGCGCTATGCAATCAAGCCTACCTGTTTGCCAACGCGGGCGTAGGCTTCCAACACATAGTCCAGTTGCTCGTCGGTATGCGTGGCCATGTAACTGGTGCGCAGGAGTTGCTGTCCCTGCGGCACCGCCGGCGATAGCACCGGGTTGACGAAGACACCAGCCTCGAACAGCGATTTCCAGGCCAGCAAGGTGCGAGTATCATCGCCAATGATGATGGGGATAATGGGCGAGACGGAGTTGCCAATGTTGAAACCCAGATCACGCAGGCCGCGCCGCATGCGTTCGCCGATGGCGTTCAGGCGCTGGATACGTTCCGGTTCCTCGCGCATGATTTTGAGCGCGGCGAGCGCCGCCGCGGCGTTGGCCGGCGGGATACTGGCGCTGAAGATCAGGGCGCGGGCCTGATGTTTGATATAGTGAATGACCGCTTCCTCGCCAGCGACGAAGCCTCCCAGGGAGGCAAAGGACTTGCTGAAGGTGGACATGATGAGGTCCACCTTGTCGGTCAGGCCAAAGTGCGCCGCTGTGCCACGTCCACCGCCGAGGACACCGATCGCGTGCGCATCATCCACCATCAAACGCGCCCCGTATTGGCGACACAGGGCCGTAATTTCCGGCAACGGCGCCAGATCGCCCCCCATGCTGTAGAGGCCGTCTACCACGATGAGACGGCCACGATCGTCGGGGATACTCGCCAGCACGCGCTCCAGATCTTGCATATCGTTATGACGGAAGCGTCTAATCTCGCCCCACCCCAGGCGGGCGCCGTCCACGATACTGGCATGGTCATCCTTGTCCAGAATCACCACATCATTGCGCCCAACCAGAGCGCTGATAGTGCCCAGGTTGGTCTGCATACCGGTGGAAAAGACCAGCGCCGCTTCCTTTCCTACCCACTCCGCCAGTTCGTGTTCCAGTTGTTCATGCAGTTCAAGCGTCCCATTCAAAAAACGCGAGCCGGTGCAACTGGTGCCGAAGCGCTGAATAGCCTCCAGGGCCGCCTGGCGGACGCGCGGATCAGTCGTCAAACCAAGATAGTTGTTCGACCCACACATGATCAGGCGATGGCCGCGAAACGAAGCCACCGTCCCTTCATTTTCAGTCAGGGGGATGAAATAGGGGTAGAGGCCGGCGGCCATGGCTTCCTTCGCCGCCGTATAGCCAAAACATTTTTCGAAAATGTCCATCGTCTCTCTCCTCATTTTGTTGGGGAATTTCTCTGGCGACGCGCCCGAGCAATCAGCCAGTCCATGAGCGGATAGACGCCATTGCCCAGTAGATTATTCAGATGATAGAGGACTTTCGTCTCCAGGCCTGGCAGGATGATGTAGCGACCGCGCGCCGCTGCGCGCAGGATCGTGCGCGCTACCGTCTCAGGCGAAAGGAGGCCGGCATTGCCGGCCAGCGCCTTCGTCTCCGGCGGTTTGAGCGGGGCCTCGTAGGCCAGTTGTGGCGTATCGGTATCAGGTGGAAAGACA
This sequence comes from Anaerolineales bacterium, assembly GCA_034436275.1. Lineage (GTDB taxonomy): Bacteria > Chloroflexota > Anaerolineae > Anaerolineales > Villigracilaceae > DAOTVX01. The sequence continues at coordinate 3,145 of DAOTVX010000011.1, forward strand.
ATCGAAACGCGGATTCCCAACGGTTTCAGTTCCGCGCGCAGGGTATCCGAAAAGCCGCGCACCGCATATTTGGAAGCGCCATAGGCGGTATAACCAAAAACGCCCAGGAAGCCCGCCACGGAGGAGATGTTGATGATGTGACCACTGCCGCGCGCAATCATCGCCGGCAAGGCGGCTTTGACCACATGCACGGTGCCCAGATAGTTGACCTCCATCATCTGGCGGAAGACTTCCACCGGCAGGTCCTGTACGTAACCGGGGCGGGTCATGCCGGCTGAATTGATGATGACCTCGGGCGCCCCGCTGAGACGCTGGACTTGTTCCAGGGCCGCCTGCACCTGCGCCCAATCCGAAACATCCACCGCCAGGACATGGCAGTCACCGCGCATTTGCGCCTGAGTCTCGGCCAGAGCCTGCGGACGCCTGGCCAGCAACCACAAGCGCGCCCCGAGCGCATCCAGTTGCAACGCCAGCGCCTTGCCGATGCCGCTGGACCCACCGGTGATCAGCACCACTTTATCCTGATAGGCTTGTTCCAGTCTCATCCCCAACCTCCTTATTCAGGGAATTCAAGAGCGCGGCCTCTGACAGCCCTGTATGCTATACACCCAATCGCGGGTCGCGTTACGCGCGACCTTCCTCCGCTCTGGCTCTTTCCGCGAGCCGGTCAGGATAGCCTTCGAGCGCCCACTGCATGGCCCAGACTGCCAGCGGGCGCATGTAACCCACCGCCCGGTAGACATCGTTCACGTCCAGCGCCTCCGGGGTCTGGAAAAAGAGGCCCAGGTCGCGGTAAATGCTCCAGTACACGCCCCTGGCCGTAGCCAGGGCTTCCTCAGGCAGGCCTTCCTGCAACATGCAAGCGGCCAGGGCAAAGGTCACGCCAATCCAGGTTTCCAGGGCCTGCAGGTTGGAGTCATCATACGTACCGTCAGGACGCATCCCGTTCAGCGCGCCGGCCTCGCCGCGGTGGAATTTCTGGACGTTGAAGGCAAAAATCTTGCGCAGGGCGGCGCGTGCGTGATCAGAGGGAACAATGCCCTCCAGCCCACAAGCGCGCGCGTACCACTGTCCGGCCAGTTGATCGGCCATAATGCTATCGTGATAGCGGCTGTTGCTGGCGTCGTAGTTGTAGTATTCCCCGTTCCACAGGCGGGATTCGTAAGCCTGACGTGCTCTGGCAAACTGTTGACGGTAGGCGGCGGCCAGGTCGCGTTCGCCAACGGCAGTGGCCAGCGAGGCGGCGGCTTGCAGACAGGCCAGCCAGAGACCGCCGGTGTAAGCGCTTGGCCCGCTGGCCGTCCAGGTATCATAAGTCTGATCGGGGAAATTGTCGTTTTCGATGAGGCCATCGCCATCGCGGTCGAAGCGTTGCATATAGGCCACCGCGTCGCGCACTGCCGGCCAGGCTTCGAGCAGGAACTCGCGGTTGCCCGTCAGGGCGTAATCGCGGTAGATTTGCAGGACGAACTTGGGGTTCAGGTCTTTCCAGCGGCTGACATCTTGCATGACATAGGCGTTAACCTGCTCCCAGGGCGCGGCGACCGGACTGCCCAAATCATGCGGCACTGCCCCGCGCACCTTGCGCGCGGCTTTCGTCCCGGCAAACCAGGTAATCACCGTTTCCGGATGCGCGACGCCAATTGCATGGACAAAATCCCGCTGCAGGCTGAGTTCCAGTTCCGGCCAGAGCATGGCCAGGGCAAACGAGGCGTAAAAGTGCACGTCGTAGGTGTTGTACATGCGGTATTCGTAACTTTCCAGGTAGCCGAAGTGACCGATTTCGGGTTCGGGCAGCGGCGGGTAAAACGGCGGCGGGTCATCCAAACGGCCATCGGTCCAGATTGTACCGCCATCCACCAGATAGTAGGTCTCATTCAAAAGCAGGGATTTGTACCAGTCGGGCAGGTCAGGGTTATCCAGCAGCGGTTGTTGCCAGGCCTCAATTTGCGCTTCCCAGGCGCGGTAGTGCTGCAACGCGTCGCGCGCGATGCGGGTGGCCGCATTCCCTTCCCGTCCGTAGAAACGGGTATAACGGCGATACCAGCCTGACCCCCAGCCGAAACGGGCAATGGGCATATCCCAGGCCAGGACAAAGGGGAGCGTAGCCGTTTGACCGGGCAGGAGGTGGACCCGCGCCGCCACCGCTGCGCCAATGCTCTCGCCCGGCGCGGAGGGTGATTCATCGTCATTATCTTCCAGCGCGCCGTCCGTCGCGAAATCATTCCAGAGCGCCGCGCCAGCGTCACTGGTCACAAAGCGGGTACAGGTCGTCAGGTGAATGGCGTCGTCCGCCTGGGCCGCGATGGCAAAGGTCAAGGGATCCTCAAAGAAAGCGGATTTCTGCCCCGGGCGCGGCTGGCGATGAACGTGCCGCAGTTCCACGCCCAAAGCGTCTTTCTCGCGCAAGGCTCGATTCCGGTGTCCACCGGCCAGGTCGTTTTTCCGCCCCGTTCCGTTCTGGAAGGTGAACATCAAGGCCACGTCGGCCTCGGTGTCGGCGGTATTCTCAATTGTCCAGACAAAAACACCAACCGGGAAACTGCTCTCGCGGTAATTATGCGGGATGACAGGCGAAATCTGGCGGCAGGTCAGGCGCAGGCCGGGCAGCGGCGCTTCGTAAACCGTCCAGGCGCGCGGGAAAAGTGCATAGTAGGTGCCTTTTGCTGCCGGCAGGCCCCAACCCCAGGCAGTCAGCGCCGCGGCTGGCGCCGGGCGCGGGTTCAAGACCATGGCCTGCGGCGGTTGAGCGGGGCGTTGTGCCCAGAGCGAGAACTGGTCGGCGGCAACCGCGCCATAGTGCACCATGCCGGCCTGCATTTGCCAGCGGATGAAATCGCCGCGGAAGCCGCGCGTCACCGTCCCCCCGCCCAGTCCGCCAAGCGGGACGCCCATATCAGGCGTGATTTTAAGGCCGGCAACCGTTTCCATCACCGGCGGACGGCCTGCAGCGCGTTCGCGGTTGACGTGGCGCAACACGCGCACGATGAGCGGCAGCATGTTCACGAACTCGCGCAGCGATAGTTTCCGGGCGCGCCAGGCGCGTAAGGGGGCCTCATCAAAGCGGCGTCGCCAGGCGGCAGGAGGAACAGGAACGATTGTGGTATCGCACATGGTACGGACGCCTCCAGGAGAAAAGAGTCTCGTGGATCTTAACCGCAAGTTGAGCCTTGGTAACGATCTCGCCCTGTCTCAAAACCGTTGTGGATGCCATGGCGAGGAGCGTTCTTTGCGACGAAGCAATCTCCAGGCGAGTCAATTTAGCCTGATATGGGAGATTGCTTCGCCAAAAAACGGCTCGCAATGACAGGGCTGAGTAGTTACGAGCATTGCTTCCAGGGACAATCGCTGACAGGCAGCGCGCATCCCCAGAGCCTGATGCGAAACTACCGGATTCATTTTACCCTGAAAGACGTCAAACCGCTTGCCCCTGGCTGACGAAAGCCTCGCGCGAGACGGCTGCGACCCTGGAGAGAGGGCAGAGCCAATCGTGGACAGGGAACAGAGTCAACGCCGAATCTTGGCATTCCTGCCACTCGAAGGTACAATGAACGCATGGTCTCTACTTCCAATCACTGGCCTGAGAAGGAACGCTTAAGCATCCTGACCGCGGTCGTGCTGCTGGCATACGCTTTGACGCGCTTGTTGAACCTGCCTGTTCATCAAGTCGCCCTGTCTTTTCTGGGCATTCGCCTGGCTTTTGAACTACGCTTTGGGGCCATTCTTTCCTTCCTGGCCGCGGGACTGGTGGCCGCCGGGATGAACTGGATGTTGCAGAGTCATCCTGCCTGGGGGAAAAACAGAGCAGTCGAAGCCCTGGAACACCTGTTTCTGCCAGCTCTGACTGCGTTGATTACCGGTCTGGCGCTGGGCACGCTGGCCCGTCCCTGGCTCTGGTGGCTTGGCTTTGGCGTTGGCGCGCTCCTGATGGTGCTGGTGTTGCTGGCAGAGTATATTGTGACCGACAAGAACGATGCCCGCTATCCGGTTGCCAGCGTGTTATTGACAGCGCTGACCTTCGTCTTTTATTTCATATTGAACGTGGCCCTGCGGGCCGCCAACGCGCGCTTGTTCCTGCTGGTGCCCGCCCTGTTTCTGGGCAGCGGCCTGACCGCGCTGCGCGTGTTCCACCTGCGTCTGGGGGTCTGGTCATGGGCGCAGGCCTTTGTCGTGGCGCTGATCTGCGTCCAGATCGGGGCGGCGTTTCATTACTGGCCGCTCACGCCGGTCCAGTTTGGGCTGGCACTGCTGAGTCCGGCCTATGCCTTGACCGACTTCGTCGCCGCGCTGACGGAAGGAGAGAGTCTCCGGCGCGCGCTGGTCGCGCCCATGATTCTCCTGGGAGTCTTCTGGGGCCTGGCGATCTGGTTTCATTAAACGCAACGGGGAAAAGGCTTGTGGGTTACTATCTCTGTCACAACATTACTGCCTGGTGGAGGACGTATGCAAGGATTGCTCGACGCAGGAGTACTGCTTGCGGGGTACATTTTCGGCTCGATTCCATTTGGGCTACTGATCGTTAAACTCATCAGCGGCAAAGACATCCGACAGATTGAAAGTGGACGGACCGGCGGCACCAACGCCATGCGCGCCGCCGGCTTCGGCGCCGGCGTGCTGACCGCTATCCTGGATATCCTCAAAGGGGCCGCCGGAGTTTGGGTCGCGCGCGCGGTGACGGGCAACGTCTGGATTCACACCCTGACGCCCATTGCCGTCATTTTGGGACATAACTATTCCATCTTCCTCGCCGAACGCGACGCGGCCGGGCGCTGGCGACTACGCGGCGGCGCGGGCGGCGCGTCAACCGTTGGCGGCGCCCTGGGGCTATGGTGGCCGTCCCTGCTCATCATCCTGCCGCTGGGGTTCATCCTGTGGTACTTCGTCGGCTATGCTTCCGTCACGACCCTGAGCGTGGCCTTTATCGCCACTGTCATCTTCATCGTCCGCGCCAGCCTGGGGCTTTCTCCCTGGCAATACATCCTTTACGGCGTTCTGGCGGAGGGCCTGTTGCTGATCGCCTTACGCCCCAATCTGCAACGCCTGCGCGCCGGCACGGAACGCCTGCACGGTCTGCGCGCTCACTTGCGCCAGAAAAAAGCCGCGCAGAGCCGCGCTCATACCACCACGCCGGAGCAACAGGGAGAGCATTAAGGCGCCGCGAAATCCCGCTGGTGTTCCCACAAGACGGCCTTGCCAGCCTGTGCCAACGGGCGGGGAAGGCCGTTTTCCTTTTGGGCAGGCTTTCCAGGCCCATCCCGACATACGCTTGCCCGCGCCGCATTCGTTGATTCGTTTTCCCATTCGTGGACGGTCTGCTCCCAACGGGCTGGAAAGCCCGTGCTACGAAAGCCCGTTCTACGGTCGTCTGCCATCCGCATTCGTTGATTCGTTTTCCCCGAAAATTTGAGCCACACCCTCCGCCAATCGTCCTCTTGACAACCGCCCTTTTATCATATACAATTATACAAAAATACAATGATACAATCTACGCTCTCTTCCCTGGCAAGCACGCTTCAGCTGGACTTTCGTTCAGAGGTGCCGCTTTACCTGCAAATTGTCGCTCAACTGCGTGCCCTGATCGTCAATCGAGTGCTGCACCCCGGTCAGCAATTACCCACCGTGCGCGCGCTGGCGACCGAACTGCGCATTCACTTCAACACAGTTGCCCGCGCTTATCGCATTCTGGACGAGAGCGGGTTGATCTCGACGCAACGCGGGCGCGGCACTTTCGTCTGCGAGGGCTCTCCAGCGGGCGAGGCTTCCGTCAGGCAGGAATTTCTGCGCTCACTGGCAGAACATTTCGTCACCCGGGCGCGCGCCCTCGGCGCCTCCGAAGCCGAGATCCGTCAGGTCATGGAAGAGTTCCTGAAATGAGCCTATTCCTGAGGAACTGGAGGCCGCTCGCGCCGATCATCCCACCGCCCTTCCTCTGCGGGCGATGAACATACTCTCGGAAAGGCTGAAGGAAAAAGGCGACTTGATCATTGTGCCTTCTTCAGCCGTTGAAACGATGAATCTGGGTGGATGGAGCGGCCTGGCTGCTCTCGCCCAGCAAAACGCAGACGAAAAGTAACAACGAAGCCATTCTGCCGTGGAGGCCCGGAATGAACGCTCGACCCTTTCCCCTTACCCTGCTGGTGGGCATGGTGCTGCTCTTGAGCGCCTGTCGCGCCCAGCCTGCCGCGCTCTCGGACGAAGCCGTGACGCAGGTGACCACCGACCTGCTGACCGCGTTGAGCGCCGGCAGGCAGGAAGACTTCGTGCGCGATTTCAGCGACGACATGCGCGCCCTGTTCATGGAAGAAGCCCAATTCACCGCCCTGCGCACCATGCTACAGGAAACCAGCGGCAATTTTATCTCCTGCGCCGCACCCTCGCTCTTCAACCGCGGCGACTACGCCGTCTACCGATTGCGCTGTCGCTTTGAGCAAGAAGACGTCATGGTAACCGTTGTATTCAAAGTAGATGGCGATCGGGTAGAAGGCCTGTATTTCGACTCCCCCAACCTGCGGGCGCGCAACCGCCAGGCGCGATAGATTGTTTCACGTGAAACGCTGCGGCGCGGCTGCGACAGACAGCCGCTGCTGTTTCACGTGAAACGGTAACTACTCAGCCATGTTATGGCGAGCCGTTTTTGGGCCAAGCAATCTCCCCTCTCAGGCTACATGGACCGCCTGGAGATTGCTTCGTCGCAGAGAACGCTCCTCGCCGTGACATCCACAACAGCTGTGATGCAGAGCGGAATAGTTGCGTGAAACGTACAAACAGGCCACTGAAAAGGCTCCGGTTAAAAATAACCTGCCGCTGACGGCGGAGCCAGGAAGAAAACCGCGACAGAACGAGCCTGCCGGGAATATCCCGTGGCAATCTCTGGCTCACTCTTGCCCGCTGTCGCTCACTTGCGCCATGCACCTTGTGGTGTTCCATACCCTGACATTCTGGAGACAGCATGGATACCGTTGAGTTTCAACATTACCTGCCTTTTTTCGCTCCCCTCTTGGTTTTACAATTGGGACTGACCATTGCCGCACTGGTGGATTGGGCGCGCCGCAAACGTACACGCGGGCCAAAGTGGTTGTGGCTGCTCGTCATTCTCGGCCTCAACACCCTCGGGCCGGCCATCTACCTGCTGGCAGGTCGTCTGGAAACGGAAGATGATTCAGATTGAAGACCTCCATAAGCATTATGGCGCAGTACGCGCCCTGGATGGCCTGAACCTGCATGTGGAGGCAGGCCAGGTCTTCGGCTTCCTCGGCCCCAACGGCGCCGGTAAGACCACCACCCTGCGCATCCTGACCGGCCTGGTGCATCCAACGCGCGGACGCGCCTCCATCGCTGGCCTGGACGCAAGCCGCCAGCGCCAGGCGCTGACGCGCCTCGTGGGATACCTGCCGGAAGAACCGGCCTTCTACCCCTGGTGGACGCCGCAGGAGTTTCTGGATTACCTGGGCCGACTGCACCGCCTGCCAGCGCCCACGCGCGCCAGACGAATCCGCGAGACGCTCGAACAGGTCGGTCTGCACAAAGTTGCCCGGCGGCGCATCGGCGGTTTCTCGCGCGGTATGCGCCAGCGTCTCGGCCTGGCCGCCGCCCTGTTGCACCGCCCGGAAGTTTTGCTGCTCGATGAACCAGTCAGCGCACTCGACCCACTCGGACGAAAAGAAATCCTCGAATTGATTGGCAACCTGCGCGGTGAGTGCACCGTCCTGATGTCCACCCACATTCTGGCCGATGTGGAACGCATTTGCGATACGATTGGCATCATTGTGCAGGGACGCCTGCTGCTTCAGTCGCCGCGCGCAATACTGCTGGAGCGTTACGCCCAGCCGCTCTTCGAGATGGTCAGCGAAGAGGAGGCCCTCCATCGTTGGGCAGAGTCGCTGGCAACGCAGGGTTGGGTCAGGGAAATCCACCTTCAAGATGACGTTCTGCGCGTCGTCGTTGAGGACGCCGCGCAAGCGCGACATAAACTGTTGGCTTCCGCCGTCGCTCAACAGGTGCCCTTGCGACGCTTCGAAGAAGTCCAGCCTTCGCTGGAGGAAGTCTTCGTTCGCCTCGTCAACGGAGAAATCAAACCATGAATTTCCTGCTGGCTTTGTACAAGGAATTGACGGAACAATGGCGCACGCACCGCTGGCTGATTGTCGGTGCAGTCTTTATCGGATTCGGCCTGGCGTCGCCGTTGCTGGCCAGGTTGACGCCGCAACTGCTGAGAACCATTCCCAATATGCCACCCGGGCTGGCAGAGATAATTCCCGAGCCTACCCTGGCCGACGCCGTGACGCAGTATGTCAAAAACCTGAGCCAGTTCGGGATTCTGCTGGCATTGCTGATGAGTATGGGAAGCATAGCCCAGGAGAAGGAACGCGGCACTGCAGCGCTGTTACTTTCCCATTCCCCTTCACGCCTCTCGTTCTTGCTGGCAAAATTCACCGCCCTGGCCATTTTGTTCGCGGCTAACCTGCTGCTGGCCGCCTTGGGCGGTTGGTACTACACCCTGTTGTTGTTCGCCCCATTGCCCTGGCGAGCATTCCTGGCGTTGAATGGATTGATGCTGGTGGTGTTCCTGGTTTATATCGCCGTCGCCCTGCTTTGCAGCACCCTCGCCCGCAGCCAGGGAGCAGCCGCCGCTCTTGCCTTTGCCGCTTTGCTGATCATTGGGTTGGTCAGTGCACTCCCCGGCCTGGAACAGTACGCCCCTTCCCGTTTGTTCGCCTGGGGCAGCGCGCTGGTGTTGGGGGATTCGCTGACAGCCTGGCCAGCGCTGGGCGTCAGCCTGACCATGCTGGTTATGGCGCTCGGCGCGGCCGGCTGGCTTTTCCAGCGACAGGAATTATAGAACTTTTGTTCTACAAACGTAACTACTCAGCCATGTCATTGCGAGCCGTTTTTGGGCAAAGCAATCTCCCATATCAGGCTAAATGGACCGCCAGCGGATTGCTTCGTCGCAAAGAACGCTCCTCGCCATGACATCCACAACGGTTTTGAGACAGGGCTAAATAGTTACCAAAAATCTCTGCCCGCGCGGCCATTCCCTCCCCCGGCGCCATCTCACAACAACGGCAGTTGATGGGTCAGGCCGAGGGCGGAACGAATGCGGTTGAGGATCAGGTCCAGGTGGGCGGCATTGTGGACGAAATCCAGCGGATCGGTGTCAATCGTCAGAACCGGCGTGTCGTCATAAGGGCGAGAGAAGAACTCTTCGTAAGCCTGATAGAGGGTCTCAATGTAGTGACGGTCTATATTGCGTTCATAGGCGCGGTCGCGCAACGCGATGCGCTGCAAGAGCACGTCGGGACTGGCGCGCAGGTACACCAGCAGGTCCGGTCGGGGAATCTTTTCCGCTAAAGCGGCATGAACGCGATTATACATCTCCAGTTCATCCCCCTGCAGGTTAATGCGGGCAAAGAGAGCATCTTTGGCGAAGGTATAGTCCGAGATGAGTGTCTTGCCGCTGGCCAGAATCTGCGGCACGTTGTGCCGTTGCTGATGGTAGCGGCTAAGCAGGAAGAAGATTTGGGTTTGAAAGGCATAGCGCTCACGGTCGGCGTAGAATTTGGGCAGGAAGGGGTTTTCCTCAAAGACTTCCAGGAGTAACTCGGCGCCAAAGGCCGGCTGTAGCAAACGCGCCAGCGTAGTCTTGCCCACACCGATAACACCTTCAATCGCCAGGTACACCGCGACCTCCCGTTACCGCAGGAAAAGAATCGTGATCGCGCCGCTCAGGGCACAAAGGAAGTTGACGACATCGTTATTCAACCAGCGCCAGCCACGTTGGAGCACCGTCGGCGCGCCGCAGGTGTGAAGAGGGTGCTTCTCGGTCTCCTTTGCGCAGCGTGGACAGTGATACACGGCCTGCAGCGTGGCACCAAACAGTGAATCGACCAGCGCACCCACAAAGCCAGCCAGACTGATGCGCAGGGCATAAGGGGCTACCTCCCCCGGCAGCAGCGGCTGGGGTGACAGGGCGGCAGCCAGCAGACCTATCCCGCTGGCGCCCGCGGAGGCCGCCAGCAAACCATAGAATGAGACGCCCCCTGACGTGCCGCGCTCGACCACCCTGCCGTTGGTAATGAGGCGCGGCGGCGAGGGATTGAGCACCCCCAGTTCGGTGGCCCAGGTATCAGCGTTGACAGCCGCCAGCGAGGCCGCGCCGGCGGCCCAGATCCACGCCGCCTGAGGCCAGAAAGCGTATAAAACAGCCAGGAGCGCCGCCAGCCCCCCATTGGCCAGCACCTGCGCGGCGTCGCGCCGCCCCCCTTTCTCGAATTTCTCCTCCAGAGTCTGCTTACGGCGCTGGAAAAGGCGCGTCAGTGCACTGGAGGACAAGAAAAAGGCCAGCAACAATAACGCCCAGCGCCAACCCCCCAGCCCGAAGATAACCGTACCAACCCCCCAGGCCGCCCATCCCCCCGAAGGACTGAGCGCCGCGGCCCGCCAGGCCAGCCAGGCAATGCCTCCAGCCACCAGCGCCGCAACAAGCAGGGACACAACCAGATGCGTCATGGGATCGTCAGGATAAAGTACAGTGCTACCAGGAAACAGGAATTGCTGATCAGGTTGCCAAACCAGAGCAGGTGCGCCAGCGGACGTTGTTCCGCACGGCGGTAGAGAAACAAACCGGCCAGCCAGCCGATCAGAGACAATAACAGGCTGACGATGGGAACAAGCAACAAGTATTCCCCCGGCACCGCCTCGGCCGGCTGACGATTGGGCAGAAAGCCCAACGAGACCTGTCCCAGGGAAGGGATGAGCCAGCCTGTCCAGAGCAGCAGCCCCAGATTCAGCAGGAATGCACTCACCCAGCAAAAGCGCGCCCACGGACTATGCCAGGCCTGAATCACAACGAACGATGGGCGAACAGACTGAGGCGGCACGCTGACCAGACTGCCGCTCTCCAGCACGCGCTGAACGGCAGCCAGAAAAGCGCGCGTCTCGACCGGCGAAATGGCATACACGCCGTGCCGGCTGCCGACGAAGAGTATTTTTTGGGCATCAGAAGCCAGAAACTCCACCTCCCCCCATTGCGGATGACGACGCCGACCGACAATCAGGCCAGGCAGGTGCAGCGGCGGTCGGAGCGCGCCGGACGAAAGATCGGCCGGCCTGACCCATTCCACGTCCGTAATCGGGATTTGTTCAAAACGCAACCCCCAACGTAGCACGAGCTGATTGCGATCCAGGCGATATACCGCACTCTGCAGAGCGTAGAGGTGGTATGCCAGCCAGGGCATCGGCAGGAAGCCCAACAGCGCCAATGCCAGAAAAACGGCCACACCCTGCCCAGGGGCGGCCTGACTCATCTGCCAGCCGGCCACCACCAGCAACCCCAAACAAAGGAGCAGCAGCATGGTCAACATCATCGTTCCCGTCTGGCGGGGGGGCTGGAATTCATCCATAAACGTCTCTCCCTGTCCAGGAATTTGCGGCCTGGCCCATCGTCACTCCAGCGTGAAGCGTCAGGGCCGCGTCGCGGGGCTTCACGAGGTGGTTGAAGCCGTCTGGGTCACTTCCGGCGCTTCCGCGCCCAAATCCAGTTCAAGCGTCTCTTCCATGCGAATCTGACCCCGCAGGAAAGCGCCCTCCTCACTGGCAAAAGCAATGGTGACGATATCTCCCCAAACGCGACCGGTCGAGCGAATCTCAACCTTTTCCGCCGTGATATTGCCCTTGACTGCTCCGGCCACAACGACGTGTCGGGCACGGATGTTCTCGCAACTGACCCGCCCCGTCTCGCCAACGACCAGCGTACCGCGCAGGGCAATCTGTCCTTCAAAAGCCCCCTCGATGCGCACGCCTCCTGAACCGCTGAGGCTTCCCTGCCAGATCACCCCCGCCCCCAGCACGGAGGTAATGCGCTCAATGGCCGGAATCTCCGCCGGCGGAGAATTTTGTCCATTGCGCCTGAACATACGCTCTGCTACCTGTTCACCAACCTTGCCTCTAGAATCCCTCCCACAGCATCAGGCGAGAGGGAGATATTCATCCTCGGGGAACGAACGTTTTCCCTGAACCGCCTCAATCATACCATAACGCCTTCTTCCAGCGCAAACCTGCTTTCACCGGCCCAGACCTGACCCTCGCTCTGCCAGACGGATCCTCGTCCATCGAAAAGCGGGCAAGCGGCAGGCAGGGACGACCGTCTTGTTCAGGAGAATGACGGCGCTATGCGTGAAACTTTTGTAGCCGGTTCGCCCTGCCAGAGAGAGCCCCAGCCGGCACGCGGCCTATTCTGTTTCGGCAGCGTTACCCACGAGGATAGGCGCCCCCAGAATATGATAGCCGCAATCCACGTAAAGCACCTCGCCGGTGATATGTGCAGCCATCTCGGAACAGAGAAAGACGGCCGCGTTGCCAATGTCTTCAATGGTAACCTGAGCGCGCAGAGGGACGATTTCGGGAAAGTAACGGTACAGATCGCGAAATCCGCGAATACCGGCCGCCGCCAGCGTGCGAATCGGGCCGGCCGAAATGGCGTTCACGCGCACCCCCTGCGGGCCGAAATCGCATGCCAGATAGCGCGTGCTGGCCTCCAGCGCCGCTTTCGCCACGCCCATGACATTGTAAGATGGAAGCACCTTCTCGCCGCCATAGGCAGTCAGGCAAAGCAAAGCGCCGCCGGGGCGCAGGAGAGGCTGAAAAGCGCCTGCCAGGGCAACGAACGAATAAACGCTGACATCCAGCGCCAGATGAAAGCCGGCGCGACTGGTGCGGTAATAGGGGCCGCTCAAATCCTCGCGGTTGGCAAAAGCCACGGAGTGCACCAGAATATCAATCTGACCAAAGTGTCGGGCAACTTTTTCAACCAGCGCGGCGATCTCTTCATCGCGGGTCAGGTCACACGGCTCCACAAAATCACAGCCGATGCTTTCCACCAGAGGGCGAACGTGCTTTTCCAGCGCCGCGCCAGCGTAACTGACGCCCAGGCGCGCCCCAGCGCGCTGCATGGCCTGGATGATACCCCAGGCGATCGAACGCTCGTTGGCCAGACCAAACACCAGGGCCGTTTTATTCTGTAGTAGATTCATGACCTCCTCCTTGCGGAAAAGGGATTGCGCGACTCGTCACCTCGAATGATGACGCTTGTCACTTGCCGCGCCTGATAACCTTGCATAGAATACGCCTTCGCCAGCGGATAAGGTTCCTCCTCCTTTCCCTGTCCGCAGGTGACATCTCTCCTCCCTCCGAGTTGGTCTGGTCAAGCCCGCGCCACGAGGCGCGGGCTTGACCTTTAAACAAAAGGTTTTCTCACGGCGGGGAGGGGGTCGCCGTAGCCAGCGCATTCCGTTGCATCCAGCCGCTGACATCCAGATCCGGAACATAGACGCGCACCCAGACAACGTTGTCCACCGTAACGCTCTCTGGCAGGATTTGCACCAGATAGCCATTGAGGAGCGAAGTGATCACGACCCCTTTGCTCCCCGGTTCGGAACGTAATAAAGCACCATCGCCAGGAACGACATACACGCGCGCATAAAGCGGGGTGGGAGTAAAGGTAGGGGTAGGCGACGAGGTGGGAGAAGGTCGAGGCGTCGGCGTGCTTGTGGCCGTAGCCGGCAACGTCGGCGGAGGAGTGAACGTGGGCAGCGGGGTTGGCGGCGCGGCAGTCGGGGTTGGTCGAGACGTCGCAGGAAGGGAAACGACCGCTCGACCGCTCATGATCCCGACAGCCACCACCAGCGCAGCCAGCCACACCAGCGCGCCAAGCAGGTATCCCGTTGCTCGAATCGGGTGGAATCTGACCAGAAAGAAGGTCAGACTGCCAAGCAGGATCGCCAGCGCCAGATGAGCACAGGAAACCAGCACTCCCGCCGGCCAGAGCGAAGCCAGCCCGGCCCCCAGGCCGAAAGCGCCGGCAGAAAGCGGCAGGTAGAGTTCATAAACAAGCATGATGCCAGGCAGGAAGGGCTTTTCCTCAGAACGCACAAAGGACAATACCAGCAGTACGGCGCCCAGGGCCAGCACGAACAGGTCTGGCCACCACAGACGGGCATGCAGGTTCGCCTGGACCAGCGGCAAAGGTAGCCACAGCCGCGCCGCAAAACCGGCCACAACGCTGGGAATGAACACCAGCCCTGCACCGACCAGCAGGGCCGCCAGCGACTGGAAGAAGAAACGCCAGGCGCCGGTGGCGCCGGCCAGTGTGACCCCCAGCCAGGGCATGAGTAACGGCACCAACAGGATGCCCAGCAACAGCAAACTCTGGGAATCGAGAAGATACCCTGCCCCCAGAATGGCACCACACAAGAAAGAGAAAAGGAAGAAATCCAGCGTGGGGAAAGCGCGCCGCGCCAGACGGTTGAGCAACTGCGCTCGCCCATCCTCGCCGGGGAAAAGGGCAGAGCGACGCGCCCGGCGACGCCGCGCCGAGGCCGACAGGCGGGCGGCAGTATGCTCCGTGCGCGCGGTCAATGAGGAGGCCGCCTCGTCCCCTGCCTGTACCGAGGAGGCAGCCGACGGCTCCTCCGTCGGCAGAGGCCGAAAATCCGCCGGTAAAGGTTCTTTAGGAACAAAGGGTTCCATGCAGGCTCACTCCCGTAAAGTGGCCCGGAGACGCAGCGGGTGTTCGAGCAGGTCAAGAGCATCCAGAATGGTGGGAACAAGCAGGTCAGCGGCAAGCAAGGCGGCCACTGCCGTTCCTTCCGGCGAGAGAACACAGATTCCTAACGCCGCCGCTTCCAACATGCCTTTATCGTTGACGCCCTGACCGATGGCAACCACATTCGCCGCGCCCAGGGCGCGTACGTAGGCCGCCTTCTGCTCTGCTTCCTGGCCACCTTGAAGACGTACGGCTTGCAGGCCCAGGAGACGGTCTATTTCCGCCTGACGGCCATGGGTATCCGCCGTAATCAGGTGTACCGTAAGTTTTTCCTTCAGCGCCGCCAGACGCTCCGCCGCCCCCTCCAACAGACGTCCATCCAACGCCAGCGTACCGTTGACGTCCAGGACAAGGTGAAGTAATTGCAAATGACCGCGGGCGGGAATATCGCATTCAATCACAAGTCAATTATACCAGCGGCGAGAAAGGAAGACAGCAAAGCAAGGGGGATGAACTCCCCGACCATAATGAAGAGCCCTCCGCATCTTGTCATGGCGAGCGTAGCGCAACAATCTCCCGGCAAGTAAGGGGATATCTGCGCCGCTTACGGTGGCTCGCGATGACAGGGGTGGGTAATGGGTAGATAGTTCTTATGTTTAGAGTTTTGTAAGATATCGCAGTCTTAGCAGGGCTTGTGGAAAAGTGGAAAAGAATTCTCAACCACCATACCTGGTGTTAAAGACTTTGACGGTAGCCAGATATGGGTGCTCACGTCGGGAATGGCTGTGGAAAAGTGAGGAAAATAGCCAGAAGAAAATTCCCATCGCCTCTGAAAGGGTCTTCTATCGCTGGCGGCGCGAGAAAGACACCCCCCATATCTGGGGGGTGCTTTGAGAGGCGTCTGCCTGACTTTTCCACAGAAAAACCGCTTTTTCCACAGATTTTTGGCATTTATCCACAGGGTGGAAGAGAAGAAACCGATTTCTACCCCCCAGATATGGAAGACTCAGATCGAGCCAGATATATTAGGTAAAGCGCCACCGAACCGGCTACGGACGCATTAAGGGAGGCGACTCGACCCTGCATTGGCAGACGGAGGAGAAAATCGCACTTTGTTTTGATCAGAGAGCGCAAGCCTTCCCCTTCACTGCCGACCACGAGTCCCAAAGGTTCACGGGAGGGGATAGAAAACGGGCTCTGGTTCGCGGCGCTTTCATCCAGACCGACAATCCAGGCTCCGGCGTCTTTCAGATCATTGATTGCCTGAGCCAGGTTGTGACGGGCAATGAGCAAATGCTCACTGGCGCCCGAAGAGGCATTGACCACTGCCGGCGTGACGGTCACGCTTCGCGCCAGCGGCAGCACCACGCCGTGGACGCCGACGGCTTCCGCGGTGCGCAGCAGGGTGCCGAAATTCTGCGGGTCATGCAATGCGTCCAGCAGCAACACCAGCAACGGTTGTTGGCGTTGGGCGGCCAGATCCACCATATCGGCCACGTTGACGTAAGGGTATTCGCTGGCCTCCAGGGCTACCCCTTGATGAGCAGGGTGAAGCGCATCCAGTTCGCCGCGCGGCCGGCGCGCCAGCGGAACATTGCGTTCTTCGGCCAGTTGAAGAATGTCGCCCAGACGCCCTTTCTCCTGCGCCCCTTCCGCAATCAGCAAGCGGTAGAAGCGTCGCCGTCCGGCGCGCAGCGTTTCATAAACCGCATTACGGGAGTAAATCCATTCTTTCATGGTCGCTCAGGAGTCATAGTACGTCAGGAATCATTGCTCACCGCGAGTGTGTAGCGGATGAGGGTGAGAGAAGCAGACGGCTCTGGACTCAAGCGCACAAGGTAGGGAACGCCGGCTTTCAAGGTCACAGAAACGGGCTCGCCGTTACAGGCAGGTTTTTCCCACGCTTGCGGTGTTTCCCCATCCTGCCATACCTCTACCTGAATTTCCCCATTGCCCTCACAGGTCAGGCGCAGGGTGACAGACGTAATCCCGCCTGAGGCGGCATACGGGGTAAACTCTACCCAATCCGCCGCGTCGCCTTCGGGCAGGGAAACATCGCTGCTGTAGAGAAACGTTCTGCTGCCGGCAGGGGAGAAGAATACCCGTACCGCCGGATTCTGGGCCGAATCGCCATCTGCGCGCGCTGGCCCCAGCGTGGGGGTTGGCGTCATGGGCCTTGAAGTCGGGCCGGCCGTAAGCACAGGGACCGGACTCCCGAACTCGTCCAGAACAGGCAGACTGAGAACATCTTCCACCTGAACGTAGGCGGCGGAGATCCAGCCGTGCCCGCCCGGACCCGGGGGGTATTGAATCTGCAACCAGGTGCTGTTGCGATTTCGCCCGGTGAGGTTGACCGTAGTTTCGGCCTCGATAACGCCCAGCGACTCAAAGGACAGTCCTGGCCCGCTGCGCACGTTGATGCGTTGCGAGGTGCGTCCGAGTGGGCCAGAGGCTGTCGGCGATGACGGGGCAATGACCGGCGGGGAGACTGTTGCCTGCCTCTGAACATAGGGAGCCGCCACCCAACCGTGTCCTGCCTCGGCGGTCGGGTAGAGAATGAGATACCACTCGCCGCCCTCGTCTTGTCCAATAATCTGCACGGTTTGATTAGCCGCCAGCAGACCCAGCGAGGGGTAGTTAACTCCCGGCCCGGCGCGCACGTTGATGGTAGTGGTAGTATGAGCAGGAATAGGGGTAGGCGTGGGCGGCGGCAGGCTGACTGTGGGGGATGGCGTCGGGGTTGGGAAGAGGGTTATTTGCGCTTCGGGCGTGGCGGGAGAGGCCGGCCTCGGCGACGCGGGTTGAGTAGCCGCGCAGGCCGCCAGCAGCAGCCAAAGGCCCACGCCGCAGAATCTACGAAAAACAGCACGAAGAGCCAGATTGTCCTGTCGAAAGCGCATTACACCTTATAAAAAACCGCTACCTTGCAGGAGAATGGCTATCAGGGCTGGCTGATCTTCAATGACTTTGCGATGCGCCGGAGCGTTGCCTCGTGTGTGGACCACTCATCTTGCAGGGAAACGCCGACCAGAACATAGTACGCTTCTGGCACAAGGATAACGGTCACCTGCATGTGATAGGTGAGGCCTTCCATCTCGTCAAAGGAGGTTAACTCTGCCGAGGCTGCCGGGTAGTCGTTTACCTTTAACTCGTTTATCGGGCCTGTGATTTGCGTATTGCCCCATTCCCCGCTGCCGGCGAGGTAGTTAATAAATTCCACCGGCGTGCTGGGGAGATACTGGCTGGGAAAATACATCACCGCCAGCCCGGCGCCTCCCGAATCGGGACCTTCATCGAGCACAGCCTGCGAAGAAGCGAGGGTAACGCCATTCTCGTTTTCCTCGTAAACCCAGTCAGACGGATAGGACACGCTGAACCCTATCTTCTGGTTGGTGTAGGACTGCCATTTGGATAGCGAAATGGAGTCCGAGCGGAGCAAGGTCACGGCCCCGGCAATCAGAAGGGCCAGCAGACACATGCAGCCCAGCAGGGCGATGATAATGCCGATGATCAAGCCGCTTCGGTTCCTGGCCGGTGCAGGAGGGGGGGAGGTTGTTTCCATGAGCATTCTCCTCTCGTAAGAAAATTTGTCATTATCTGCCTGCTGTCATGGCGAGGTGGCATCCGGGCCACGCCGAGGCTCGCCCGAGGTGCCGCTGCAATCTTTCCTCGCGAGTCCACGAATGTTCTTATATGGAACTTGAGATTGCTTCGTCGCCTTCGGCGGCTCGCAATGAGGCGAGGGGGCAGGTAGTTACGCAAGTTTCGATGTTTCAGGAGGTACGGCAGGCGGATTTTGACGGCGGCGAGGGGCGCTCGCAAATAACTTTGTCTCTGGGTGCCCGGCGCTCCAGCGCCTCTTTTTGCAGGAGACCTTCACGCCTGTCCGTCCGTTTTTTACATTGTAACACACTTCCCCCTGGGGCTACCCAACAGATACGCCGGGAAATCGGAATCCCTGAAGGTACCCCTGGGCAGACTCGAACTGCCCTCTTTGGCTCCGGAGGCCAACGCTCTGTCCACTGAGCTACAGGGGCGAGAAAAATGATTTTAACGTAACTATTCAGCTCTGCATCAAAGCTGTTGTGTATGTCATGGCGAGGAGCGTTCTTTGCGACGAAGCAATCTCCAGGCGAGTCAATTTAGCCTGATAAATGGGAGATTGCTTCGCCAGAAAACGGCTCGCAATGACATGGCTGAGTAGTTACATTTTAACGTGAGTTCGGGATAGGCTGTTGGAAAATTGAACCTTCGAGGCGCTGGCGCGGTTTATCCCGATCTGGCATTATTTTACCACAAGAACGATTGGGGGCGAGACGGACGAATAGTATAATTCGAGTAGCGCGGCGCGTGGTTTACCGCCTGGCCTGTGACGGTCTGGCGTCACCTTTGTTGCAGGTCGTATCTCTGTTGGAGAAGGTGCGAAGATGAATATTGCTATCGTTGGCGCCGGTTTTGCCGGCCTCTCGGCGGCGTACGATCTGGTGCGCGCCGGGCATAGGGTGATTATCTATGAAGCGACCGACTCCGTGGGTGGTCTGGCAGGTGGTTTTCAGGAGCCGCACTGGGAGTGGTCGGTGGAAAAGTTCTACCATCACTGGTTTGCCGGCGACAGGCACATTCTTGGTCTGATACGGGAACTTGGCTGGCAGGATAAAGTGCTCTTTCCCCGGCCCTATACTGTCGTCTATCACGCCGGGCGTTTTTACCCCTTCGATTCCATCGGCAGGGCGATCCTGTTTCCTGGCCTGGGGTGGGGAGTCCACAAGGTGCGCTTTGGGCTGGTGGGGTTATACCTGCGTCTGACAAACAACTGGCGGCCACTGGAAAAGGTGACCGTGGATGCGTGGATGCGCCGTTGGGCCGGCGACAGGGTGTATGAGATGATGTGGGAGCCGCTGGTGATCGGCAAGTTTGGCGAGCGTTATGCGTCACAGGTCAACATGGCCTGGATGTGGGCGCGTCTGAAGGCACGCACCACCCGTTTGGGGACGTTCGAGGGCGGCTTCCAGCGTTTTGCTGACCTGTTTTCTCAACACTTACGCACGCTGGGGGTAGAGATTCGCCTGCAAACGCCGGTCATGCGCATTGAGCCACAGGCGGAGACGGGATCGTTGCGCGTGCGAAGCGAGGTTGAAGAGGAGTACGACCGTGTGCTGGTCACGCTTTCGCCGCAGGCGTTGACGCAACTGGTCCCGTCGTTACCGGAACAGTATGGGAGCGGGTTGCGGCGGCTGAAGTCCATGGGCGCGGTGGTGATGGTGCTGTCGCTGCGCCAGCGCCTTTCCCGCGAAGGGTATTACTGGTATAACCTGCCCAAAGCGGCTGGCTTTCCGTTCCTGGCTCTGGTGGAACATACGAACTTCGTATCCCCGCGCCATTTTGGCGGTGATCACATCGTCTATCTGGGAGATTACCTGGAGCCGGAGCATGAGTACTTCCGTCTCTCTCAAGACGAATTACTGGAGCGCTTCCTGCCGTCGCTGACGAAAATCAACCCGGCTTTCGAGCGCAGTTGGATCAGGAAAGTCTGGTTGTTCCGCACGGCCTATGCCCAGCCTGTCCCGCTGGTGAATCATTCGGCGAACATTCCGCCGATTGCAACGCCTGTGCCGGGCCTGTATCTGGCCTCGATGAGCCAGGTGTACCCCTGGGATCGAGGAACGAATTTTGCGGTGGAAATTGGCCGGCGCGCCGCGCGTCAGATCATGACCCAGGCCCCGCCGATTCGCTGAACCGTGCCGGGAGCGCAGGCAGTGCTTTGGACCCGATTGTGATACAATTTGTGTGGAGGCGTCATGAAGTCGTTGCGTTTTTTCTCGATGCATGAGCAGAGTTCGGATTTCAAGACTCGCCTGCAGGCCGACCTGGCGCTCTACGGGAAAGACAATGGGATTGAGATAACGGCACAACATTTTGACGCCATCACAGCCTGGCAGGAGTTCATGCGGGTTGCCATTTACGGCGGGCAACCGGACCTGACGGAACAGGGCAGCACCTGGCTCCCTGATTTTGCCGCGATGAATGTTCTGCGGCCCTTTCGCCTGGAAGAAATCAAACGTATGGGCGGCGAGGAGGCTTTCAATGCCGTTCTCTGGCGTATCAGCAAATGGGGGGGCGATGTCTGGGCTATCCCCTGGCTGGTAGATTTGAGTCTGGTTTGCTATCGGCGAGATTGGTTTGCCAGGGCGGGGATTGAAGAGGAGGGAGCCTTTGCCACAGCCGAGCGTTTTGAGCAAACGCTCCAGCAGTTGAAGGAGGCTGGCATTGCGCTGCCATTTGTCGCGCCGATGAGTCGTTCCTATATCCTGATTCATTCGCTGGCGATGTGGCTATGGGCGGCCGGGACGAACTTTGTGGATGTGCCAGGCAGCACGGTATTGCTCGGCCAACCGCCAGCGCGCGCCGCGCTGCGCGCCTTCCTGCGGTTGTTCCGTTTCATCCCCGCCTCGCTACGGGGGATGACAGATGCTGAGGCGGACAGGAAATTTATCGAGGGCGAGGCGGCCGTGGTCATTGGCGGCCCCTGGGTGATTCGTGGCTGTCGCCAGTCAGCCGTGGGCGAAAATCTAGGCCTGGCTATTCCGCTGGGCTGCCCCTATCTTGGCGGTTCGGTGTTGGTGGTATGGAAAGGAAGCAACTACCCCGCTGAGGCGGCGGCGCTGGTTGCTCACCTGAGCGGACGCGAGTTTCAGCGAGCCTTTGCGGACATCAGCCCCTTGCTGCCCGCGCGACTGGATGCGCTGGAGGCTTTCCCTCTCCCCGATCCGGCCTACTATACTCTGGTGAAGCAGGCTTTGCTGATCGGGCGTACAACGCCAGCGATTGCGCTCTGGGGTATGGTGGAAGACCGCCTGGTGACCGCGCTGTCCCATACGATTGCCGCCATGTTTGATGATCCCCAGGCCGATCTGGACGGCCTGATTGACCAGTATATCCTGCCAGTTGTGCGGCGTTTGGAGATCAGCCTGGCGCACATGTAACCCCTTCAGTCAGAGGGTATCGGAATTACCCCGCCGCGTGCGAGCAAATCCTGGGCTTGCCGGGCCTCCAGCGGAGGCGAGAGGAAAAAGCCCTGTCCCAGTGGGCAACCGATGCTCTTCACGAAGTCGTACTGGGGACGCGTCTCAATCCCTTCGGCGATAGCCTGCAGGCCCAGTTCCTGCGCCAGGTGAACAATCGCGCGCACGATGGAATCCAGCTTGGCGTTCTGCGTCAGGCGGGAGACGAAGGAACGGTCTATCTTCAAGAGGTCAATCGGATATCTATGGATGGAGCTCAGCGAGGAATAGCCGGTGCCAAAATCATCCAGGCCGATTTCGATGCCTCGCTGACGCATTTGTTCCAGCGCCTGTTCGGCGCGACGGTCTTGTAGCAGCGCGGTTTCGACAATTTCAAGGCGCAAACAGTTGGGGAGGAGCGACGTCGAACGCAGGCTGTTATCTACCCATTGGAGCAGTTCAGGGCGGTGGAGCGAGACAGGCGAGAGATTAACGCTGACGAACAAAGGCGTGTCCGGTTGCAAGGCGTTCCAGGCCTGTATCTGACGGCAGGCCTCCTGCAGCGTCCATTCGGTGATGGTGTGAATGAAGCCGTTGGCCTCGGCAATGGGGATGAATTCTGCCGGCCCGATCAGCCCGCGCGTCGGGTGCTGCCAGCGGAGCAGGGCCTCGAAGCCAACGATTTTTCCGCTTTGCAGGGCGACGATGGGTTGATAGTACAGGACGAAGGCATCGGACTGGAAAGCCTGACGCAGGTCAGTATCGAGCGTCAGGCGGTGCATGGCGCGTTCGCGCAGCGGCGAGGAAAAGAGCACGAAACGACCCTTCCCGCCCGCTTTGGCCTCGTACATGGCTAAATCGGCATCGCGCAACAGTTCCATCGGGTCATTGTGTTCGGCTTCGGCCAGCACGATGCCGATGCTGGCGTTGATGTAGAGCACATGGCCGTCCACCTCGAAGGGGGGTTTCAGTCCTTCCAGCACGCGCTGCGCCACACACAGCGCCTGTTCCCTGTTTTGACATTGTTCCAGCAGCAGGATGAACTCATCGCCGCTGATGCGGGCAACGGTATCCTCGGCGCGGACGAGGTCGCGCAGCCGTTTCCCAACCTGAATCAACAGTTCATCGCCGGCCAGATGGCCTAAACTGTCGTTGACGGTTTTGAAGTTGTCCAGATCGAGAAAGAGCAGGGCATACCTTTGGTCAGGATGACGACGGTAGCGGCGCATGGTTTGCGTCAACCGATCCACCAGCAAGGTACGGTTAGGCAGGCCGGTCAGGGAATCGTGCGTGGCGGAATAGGCCAGGCGTTCCTCGCGTTCGCGCAACAGCGCCTGGATGCGGCGTTGTTCTTCCATTTGCTGGCGCAAGGCTTCGTTCACGCGCAACAGTTCAGCGGAGCGTTCGGCAACGCGTTTTTCCAGCGTTTCGGCCCAATCGCGCAAAGCGCGTTCCAGGCGGCGGTTTTGCAGGGCGGCAGCCACCTGACGCACGGCAACCGTTCCCAGCAGGGCGGAGAGCCACAGCCAGTTCTGGTGACAGGGCAACCCCGGCACAAGCCGGGGGCCAAAAAGAAGCAACAGGTAGGCAAAAACCAGCCAGACGAAGGGAGTGACCAGCCGCAGAATCGTCAACGGCTGCTCTGGCGGGAGGGGGATGGTCTCGCCTGACAGTCGGCGGCTGACCAGACGGGCTTGCGCCACGCCGCCCAGCATCAGCACCAGCGGGGCCATCGAGAACAAAATGTTGAAGGAATCAGCGCGAGAAAAGTCCCCGCGCAGGGTGTAGTAAGAGAACAGACTGTCGGCAATGGCAGCCAACCCCTGTCCGATCAACAGGAAGGACAGGGAGGGTAGCCAGATGGAAAAACCGGGTAGAAGGAGCGCGGCGGTAATGCCCCCGATGAGCAGGATATCTCCCAGGGGATAGGCGATCGTAATCCAGATGGCCAGGCGGTTGGCCGGTGCCAGCTGAGTCAGCCAGGGGGCAAGCACGAAGTTCCAGTAGATTCCTACGGCGGCGAAGACTACAATGGCAATATCCACCCAGGTCCACGGCGAGGTTTCTGCTTTCGCACGCGGGAGGAGATAGAGGCCGAGCAGGAAGAGGGGGTACGTGGAGAGGTAGAAGGCGTCTGCCAGCGAGGCAGCGGGAATCTCTCTTTGACTTAACGTCGCGTGCAACCACAGCAGGTCGCCGATGGCCCAGCCGAGCATGCCGGCGGCAAAACACCCCCAGGCCAAACCCAGACGGCGGTCGAGGCGCCGCGACCAGAAAGCGCCGTAAGCCAGCCCCAACGTGGCCGCCAGACTGCTCAGCGCGGCCAGGATGTCATTGATGTCCCCGCGTGCCCTCTCCTCCGCCGTCAGTCCCAGTACCGCCAGGTGGAATGAGACCAACAATAACGACAGGATGGCGCTGGCGGCAAAGAGACGGCGAGGCGACAGGAACGATTCCCGGAGAGACGAGAGAAGATGGCGTTTCATCATCGCACTTGTTTTCCCATTATACTGATGAAACGCCCCCCGCAACCGTTACAGTTTCGTGATGCGTAACTACTCAGCCATGTCATGGCGAGCCGTTTTTTGGCGAAGCAATCTCCCCTTTATCAGGGGATTGCTTCGGGCAGAGAACGCCCTCGCCATGACATCCACAACGGTTTTGAGACAGGGTTACCTAGTTACCGTGATGCAATTCCCTGCCATCGTCGCGTCTGGCAGGGGAACCGTTCATGAACCTTTCGCTCCCACTCAGGGCAGGGATTTCACGAAGGCACGAGGAGCGCATGAGACGAGCATTCGTGGGCCTGGCTGGTTTTTGCGTCCGTGGATCTGCGTGACATGGTGCGGCGGATCATTTCTTCGCCCTGGCTTTGTCGTCAGGGCCTGGCGAGCGGGCAGGGTTGCCCGGCGCCAGGCGGGGTCACGCTGCGCCGGCGTAGCTGACGTTGGGCGCGTCAATGCCGTAGCGCAACGCTTCCGGGTCGTGGCCGCGCAATACGGCCAGATGGTAACTGAACAGGTGCATGGGGATGGCGTAGAGCAGCGGCGTGGCGTATTCGTCCAGCCCGCCGGGCAGCTGGATGACGTAGCGTGCGAGTTGACGGATGGCGGGCGTCACGACATCGGTCAGCACGACGGAGGGCACGGGAATCCGTGCACAGACGGTCAGAAAATCGAGCAGGCGTTGGCTGGCGCGACCCTGCGGCACGAGGAAAAAGAAAGGCATGGTCGGTTCCACCTCGCGTAAGCGGCCATGGAAATAGTCCTCCAGTTCCTGACATTCCGAAGGCATTTTGGCCATTTCGATAATCTTCAGCGAGGCCTCTTCGGCGGTGCCCCAGTTGGGACCGCTGCCGAGGACGAAGACCATTGGCGCCTGGGGGGCGAACTGTTGGGCCAGCGCCTCGATTTCGGTGCGTTGCTGGTTGAGGAAGGAGGCCGCGTTTTCCGCCGCGCGTTGAATCTGTCCCTGCCAGTACTGGCGGATGGCGGCGGCGCCGTTTAACTGTACTGCCAGCCAGTAAAGCGGGATGAGCGCCTGGACGTACGATTTGGTCTTGACCAGCGGCACGTCGTCCTCGCCGCCGGTCAGGACAACCTGTTCGGCAACGCGGGCGATAGCCGAATCGCCGCAGGCGGTGATGGCCAGGGTCGCGGCGCCCTGGGCGCGCGCCCGTTCCAGCGCCGCGCAGGCCGAGCGCGTCGTGCCGGTCATGGAGATGCCCACGACCAGCGTCCGGGCGTCCAGCAGCCTTTCTTCCGCATAGGCGGCGAAGGCAAAGGCTGGCCAGGCTCTGGCGTCCACGCCGGCGATGTGCTCGATGATGGCGGCGCCGACCATGCTATCGTACAGCGACGAGCCGTGACCGACGAGATAGACGCGGCGGAAGCGACGTTTCTTCCAGCCTGCCAGCCCTTCTTGGGCCAGACGCAGGCTCTTCTGCCATTCTGCCGGGTTGGCCAGGGCCAGGATGTTGGTCAGCATAGGATGCAGGGGAGGCATGACGTTTAATCTCCTGAGCGTTGAGAGATTGGCGATCAAGAAGGGGATGGTTCAGCGCGGAAGTCGTAGATGCCGTCCTGCTGGGGCCAGAATGTTCCACAAGCCGGACAGCGCAGGTTGCCGGCCTGTTCTTGTAAAGGAGTATGCGCGCAGACGGGGCAACGGAAGAAAAGGGAAACGTCCTGGGGGACGACGGCGGTCGTAGCGGCTATCTCCGCCGCGCGGCGCGCGCGCACGAAGACGCTGGGCGAGAGTTGCCACAGCGCGCCTGTCCATTGGAAGAGCGCATCCAGCGCGGCCAGGAAACGGGCAGGAAACAGGCGTTTGAACAGGCCGAGACGGAAATGGGAGACGGTCAGGGTGCGCTCGACCTGAAAGCCGGCCTCGTGCAACCAGCGGCGGACGGCGCGCGGGTGAAAATCAAAGTTCAGCGGCGCGAACTCGACTGGCTCCAGGCTGAAAGGACTCCAGTGCTGACGGCGCAGCCCATAGCGCAGGATAGCCTTCAGGTTACACTTGTTGGCAAACTCCAGGATGAAAACGGCCTTCGGCTGCAACACGCGTTGAATCTGGTGCAGCGCCGCGACCGGCTCGGCCAGATGATGCAGGACGCGAATCATCGTGGCGGCGTCGAACAGGCCGTCCACGAACGGCAGGCGGTAAATATCTGCCGCCACGTACACGTAGCGCGACGCGCGTCCCAGGCGTTCCTGCGCCTGAAGCAATTGCGTGCGCGCGTAGTCGAGCAGGACGACGCGCTCGAAGCCGGCATAGCGTGGTGTGTTCCGCCCGGCGCCGGCGCCCAGTTCGAGCAGCAGGCGCCCGTGTGGCGGCAAAAGACGGCGCAAGGCGATGGCCTCGCAGCGATCCTCGTACTCCCGTCCGCCGCGTTCCCAGAAGGAGGTCTGGTAGTCGGAGCCTTCGTAGTTGCAGATGGGGGGGGTGGTCATACCGTATAGCCGCGCCCCATGCCAATGTAGGTAAAGCCCAGGGCGCGCATTTCAGCGGGGTTGTAGATGTTACGTCCGTCCAGAATCACCGGCTGGCGCATGGCGGCGTGAACGCGCTCCAGATCGAGGTGTTTGAATTCATTCCAGTCGGTGACCACGACTAGGGCGTCGCAGTTTTCGGCCAGCGAGTAGGGATCGGGGCAAAAGGTGACTGCCGGCAGCAGACGGCGGGCGTTTTCCATGGCGACCGGGTCATAGCCGCGCACCGTGGCGCCGCCGAGGAGAAAGGCCTGCGCCAGATCGAGGGAAGGAGCCTCGCGCATATCGTCGGTGTTGGGTTTGAACGCCAGGCCGAGCAGGCCAATGATCTTGCCCTGTAAGCCGCCGAGCGCCTGGCTGACCTTTTCGACGGCCCGATGGCGGCGGGCGTGGTTGATTTCCAGCACGGCGTCGAGCAGGCGGGGGGTGAGGCCATTGGCGCGCGCCATGTGCGCCAGTGCGCGCACATCCTTGGGGAAGCAGGAACCGCCCCAGCCCAGGCCGGCGTCGAGCATGGCCGGGCCGATGCGTTTATCGTAACCCATGCCGGCGGCCACTTCTTTGATGTCGGCCCCAACCGCCTCGCACAGGTCGGCCAGTTCATTCATGAACGAGATACGGGTGGCGAGCATGGCATTGGAAGCGTACTTGATCATCTCCGCCGTGCGCAAATCGGTCACGATGATCGGCGCGCGCAGCGGCACGTGCAGCTGCGCAACTTTCTCGGCGGCTTCGTGATCCAGCGATCCGATGACAGTGCGGTAGGGGTTCATGAAGTCAGCAATGGCCGAACCTTCGCGCAGGAATTCGGGGCAGGAGACGACCGAGAAGGGGATCGGTTTGGGTTGGGCGCGCCGAATCATATCGGCCACCAGATCGCCGGTGCCGATGGGCACGGTGGACTTGTTGATGACGATGAGCGGGGCGCTCATGTTCTCGCCAATGGATCGGGCGGCGGCGGCCACGTACTGCAGGTCGGC
This sequence comes from Anaerolineales bacterium, assembly GCA_034436275.1. Taxonomy (GTDB): domain Bacteria; phylum Chloroflexota; class Anaerolineae; order Anaerolineales; family Villigracilaceae; genus DAOTVX01. The sequence goes on from DAOTVX010000011.1 coordinate 30,659, forward strand.
TTCGCCGTTGGGCGCCGAGGGGGTGCCGACGGCAATGAAGGCGAATTCCGTGCCCTGGAGCGCCTCGGCGTAGGAGGTGGTGAAGGAGAGCCGCCCGGCGCGCACGTTGCGCCGCACCAGTTCCTCCAGCCCCGGCTCGTAAATGGGCAGAATACCTTTCTGGAGATTGGCGATGCGCTCCTCGTCCACGTCCAGAGCGATGACGCGGTTGCCCAGATCGGCAAAGCAGGCGCCGGTCACCAGCCCAACATAGCCGACGCCAATCACACATAACTGTCGCATGGTTGTCCTCCTGCACTGAGAATAAGGGTACGCTGGTCGGTTGCGTTTTGTGGTTCAGCCATGACGCTGCATGAAGCGCTCTATGCGATGCAGTGCTTCCTCAATTTGTTCGTAGGCGGTGGCGTAGCAACAACGGATGAACCCTTCGCCGCCGGGACCGAAGGCGCTGCCCGGCACCACGGCTACCCGTTCTTCTTCCAGCAACGTTTGGGCAAAGGTCTCGTCGTCCATGCCGGTCACGGTGATTTTGGGAAAGGCGTAGAACGCTCCGCGCGGTTCGAACGTGATCAACCCCAGGCGGTTGAGGCCGTTGACGATGAGTTGCCGCCGTCGGTCATATTCGGCGACCATCTTCTGGACCTCTTTTTCGCCGTGCTTCAGCGCGACCAGGGCCGCGTCCTGGGCGGTCGTCGGCGCCGACATAATCGTGAACTGGTGAATGCGCTTCAGTCCGCTCAACAGAGCCGCCGGCGCGGCCGCGTAGCCAATGCGCCAGCCCGTCATGGCGTAATCCTTCGAGAAGCCGCCCAACAGAATCGTGCGTTGCCAGACGGCCTCACCCAGGGACGGCACGCACACATGGCGAAAGCCGTAGACCAGTTGATCGTAAATTTCGTCCGAAACGATAACCAGATCATGCTCCTCGGCCAGGCGTGCCACTTCCACCAAGACCTCGCGTTCGGCCACGGCGCCGGTCGGGTTGTTGGGGTAGCCGATCAGGATGGCCTTGGTGCGCGGGGTGATGGCCGCGCGCAGACGTTGGGGGTCGAGCTGGAAGTTGTCTTCCAGACGGCTGGGAATTTCTACCGGCACACCGCCGGCCAGGATCACCTCGGCCTGATAGGAGACAAAGCAGGGAGTGGGGATTAACACCTCATCGCCGGGGTCGAGGATGGCGGTCATGGCCAGGTAGAGCCCTTCCGAAACGCCGACGGTGACGATGATTTCCTCTTGTGGATCGTAGCGCACTCCATACCGCCGTTCCAGATGCTCAGCAATGGCCTGACGCAGTTCCGGCTTGCCGGCGTTGGAGGTGTAATGCGTCTGACCGGCGCGCAGCGAACGAATACCGGCTTCCAGGATGGGCTTCGGGGTGACGAAGTCCGGTTCGCCGACGCCCAGCGAAATCACATCCTTCATGTTGGCGGCAATGTCGAAGAATTTGCGGATGCCGGAGGGTTTGAGCGTCTGTACCCGTTGCGAAAGATAACGGCTATGCGCGTGATTGGACATGGTGTTTCCTCAGAGCAGACGGATTTCCCATTGATCAAGGGCTTCCTGATAGGCCAGTTCGAAGGTGCGCCCATCCCTGCTGCGGACGCGAAAACAGGGGCCTTGCGGGGTGCGCCAGGCGGCAAGCACCGTGTGCACTTCCAGCCGCTGGCCTTCCCAGGTCAGGGCCAGGGGACGTTCACCGTATTTGTAGCCCGAATGACATTCCACGCTTTCGTTCACAGGACCACACTGCTGTTGTCGCCAATATTCAGTTCCAGAGGCGGATCATCGGCGGAGCGGCCGCGTACCTGTGACTGACAACCGATGAGCGAGCCTTTCAGGGCCGCCCGCTCCACCGTCACGCCGGCTTCCAGGATGGATTCGGCGATGCGCGCCTGAGTCACGCGACAGTGAGGCCCGATGGAGACATGCGGGCCGATGACCGAATCGCGCACCTCGGCGCTGGCGTGAATAAAGACCGGTTCCCGAATTTCCACGCCGGGGTACTCCGCCTGGCGGCCATTGCCGCCGGCGCGCGCCAGCAGGTAACGATTTGTTTCCAGCAGCGCCGGTACCGTGCCGGTATCCAGCCAGACTGCGACGCGTTCGGTGCGCATTCTGGCGCCACGCGCCAGCATGAGGTTGATGGCGTCGGCCAGAAAATATTCGCCTTTGAGCATGATTCCCCGACGCATCTGTTCCTGGATGGCGCGCAGCAACTGCCGCCCCTGGCGAAAATAGTAGCAACCAACGACCGCAAGGTTATTTTCCATGCTCTGCGGCTTCTCGACCAGGCGTTTTACCAGACCATCGGCGCCGACCTCGGCCACGCCGAAGCGTCGCGGGTCCGGCACCGCCTTCACCCAGCCGACGATATCGTGTGTTTCCTGAGCGAGAAACGAAAAGTCGCTCTCAATGAGCGTATCGGCAAAGATAACCAGCGTTGGGCCGTGCAGGGCCTGACGCGCCAGATAGAGCGCGTGCGATTGTCCACGCATCTCGTCCTGAACGACATAGTTGACTTTCAGGTCGAGGTGGTGTTCGGCCATATAGGCGCGCATCTGGCGTTCGCCCAGAAAGGGGGCCACAATGAACGTATATTCTGCCGCCTGAATGTTGGGGATGGTGCGCAGCGATTCCAGCAGGTACTCGATAGAGGCCTTACCGGCTACGCTGACCAGTGGCTTGGGTTTTGACCAGGTTTGTGGGCGCAGGCGCGTGGCCCAGCCGGCCATGGGAATGATGATGTTTAGAGCATGGGTCATAGGTTAATTGTAGCGGTTTTTTCGTGATTCAATAATCTGTTCCAGTTCGGTTTTGACGCAACGGTATAAGTGCTCCTGCGCCGTTGGGGGCAGAAACGACGCCCGCACGGCGGCCAGAATCCGTTCGCACAGGGTAACCAGCGGCAGCCGCAGGGTATCGCAGGCCAGGCGATACTCATCACTCAACGTAATCTGCGAGATGGCCGGATCGTCGCTGGCGAGGGTGACGTTTAACCCGGCCTCCAGCATAGCCACGATGGGATGAACGCGGCCGGGCGCGATCACGCCACTCTGGTAGTTGCTCGTCAGACAGACTTCAAAGACGGTCTGGCGTTCACGCGCCAGAGCGACCACGTTCGGGTCTTCCAGCACGCGCACACCATGCCCGATCCGGTCGGCGGCGAAGAGTTCGATGGCCTGACGGACATTGGCGGCGCCGCCCCATTCGCCGGCGTGGACGGTGAGGCGCAAGCCGGCCTGGCGCGCCGCGTGCAGGATGGCGATGAACGGTTCCGCCGGAAAATCGGCCTCGTTGCCGGCTAGGTCCACCCCGGCCAGCCCCTGGGCGCGCCGCTCTATGGCCAGAGTAACCACCTCTTCGGCCAGTTGGGGCGGCTCGTGGCGATTGACGCTGGCAAGGAGACTGACCGAAATGCCACAATCGGCGGCGGCCTGGCGGGCGCTGGCGCAGACCCAGTCCATCACCTCGCCCAACGGAAAGCCCTCGGCGCGACCGAGCGCCACCGGTGTAAAGCGCAATTCCAGATGGCGGACGTTATCGCGGGCGGCGTCTTCAATGGCCTCGCGGGTAATGCGCTGGAGGATTTCTGGCGAGCGGTAGAAGAGGCGCAGCGTGGCAAACTTGGCGAGAAAATTCTGGTAGTTGAGCGGGTCCTTCTTTTGAACCTGCACCAGCGATCGTAACTGTCGCGGGCTGCGCGGCGTCGTCAGACCGTAGGCGCGCCCGATCTCCAGCAAGGTGCTCAGCCGCAGCGAACCTTCCAGATGGCGATGGAGGTCCACTTTGGGCAGGGAGCGATAGAAAGCGCGATCGGCAGTCACGAGGCTTCCCAGGGATCAGCGCCGGTGACGTTTCCGTTTGTTGCCGCTGCTGGTTGGCGTTGCGGCGGGGGCGGCCTGCGTCGCCGCAACGCTGCTGGCGGCGACGGCGGGGGTCACGGCTACTTGAGGCTGATAGAGAAAGATGCGCCCGATGACGGCGGCGCGAATATCTGCCAGAAGGTTCTGGAACATTTCCGAGGCCTGGCTCTTGTATTGCACCAGCGGGTCGCGCTGGGCATAGGCTTCCAGCCCGATGGAGACGCGCAGCGCCTCCACGCGCGTCAGGTAATCTACCCAGAGTTCAGTCATCGCTCCCAGCAGTACCTGACGGTAAATTTGAGTCTGGATGCGGCGACCGATCGCTTCGGGGGTGAGGACGGGAGGCAATTGCCCGCTCTGGCGCAGGCGCTGGTACTCCGTTTCACCAAAGGCGCGGCGTTGCGCTTCTTGCGCCGCTGTCAGGTGCTCTAGAATCTGCGCCGCGAGGTCTTCCGTGGAAATTTCCGCCAGCAGGTCGGCGGCCAGGTAGGTATAGTGGAGGCGCGTGAATACCAGCCGCTTTTGCTGGTGGGTGCGGGCGTCGAAGATCAGCCGTGTTCCCTGCGACATCAGGCCGAGCAGGTGCAGACGAGACTGATCGTTATCCTCCTCCAGCCGTTCGAGGGCGGCGGCCAGGTCGCGGCGAATCTGCCCTTCGGCGCCCAGCAGTCGCTCGCGACGCGCGGCCAGAACCTGAGCGCAGCGTTCCTCCAGCGTGGCGCGCAGTTCCTCCCAGGTCAAGGCGGGGAGATCGCCGGCGTTCAGGCCCAGCGATTCGCCCAGGCGGAGTTCGAGCGTTGCCAGCAGCCGGCCAGCGATGAGCGTGGTCAACAGGGTTTCTGTCTGGGCGGCGAGCGTTTCCTGCAGCGCCGGGGGATCGTCCAGCAACAGGCGTAACTGGTCAGGGGAGAGGCGCAAGGGCAGGCGGAGCAGTTGATTGAGTTCTTCCAGAATGGCGCTCGGGCGGCGGGTTTCCTGAGCCGCGTTTTCTGCCAGCGAATCGAGGAAGTTTTGCAGGGTTTCCAGACGCTCCTCACGCTGACTTTCCAGGTCTTCGCCGGCGCGGTCAAGCAGCGTCTGAATCCCCTGGTGCAGGTGGGCGTTTTCGGCGTCCAGGGCGCGCGCGGCCAGATCGAGCAGGGCCTCGGAGAGGTTGTGCGACGCGGCGTTGAGTTCATCGAGCAGGATTTTGTAGGTGAACGATGGGAAGATGCCCTGGGGGGTGATGGAGGGAGGCTGAATCTGTTCCAGCCAGGCGAGCAACCGCCAGCGTTCGCCGGCGGCGTCGCTGCTCTGGACGCGTCGCTGGACTTCCTGACGTAGCAATTCGTTCACGTCCTCGGTCAGGTCTTCTTTCTCGAAGACGCGATTGCGCTGGGAGTAAATGAGGTTGCGCTGTTTGTTGAGGACGTCGTCGTATTCGAGCAGGTGTTTGCGGATGTCGAAGTTGGCGCCCTCGACGCGATGCTGGGCTTGTTCGATGGCATTGCTGACCAGCCGCGCCTGAAGGGGGTAATCGTCGTCAATGTTGAAGCGTTCCATGAAGGCTTTGACCTGTTCGCCGCCGAAGAGGCGCATCAGGTCATCCTCGAGGGAGAGGTAGAAGCGCGAGGAACCGGGGTCGCCCTGGCGGGCGGCGCGGCCGCGCAACTGGTTATCAATGCGCCGCGCTTCGTGGCGTTCGGAGCCGATGATGTGTAGCCCACCCAGTTCGCGGACGCGCAGCATGTCTTCGTAGTAGCGCAGGAAGAATTTCACTTCGGTCTCGTAGATGCCGTAGAGCGCGGCGTCCATCGTTTGCAGGGCGGCGTAACGTTCGGGCAGCGACATATCGTAGGGGTCATGGTAACCGGCGCGCCGTAGCACGCGGTTGACGGCGGTCAGAATCTCTTCGGCCAGTTCGCCGCCGAGTTTGATGTCCACGCCGCGCCCGGCCATGTTGGTGGCGATGGTCACCGCGCCGAAGGCGCCGGCGCCGGCGATAATCTGACTCTCCTCGGCGTGTTTGCGGGCGTTCAGCACCTGATGGGGCACGCCGCCCTGCAAGACGGCTTTCAGACGCTCGGTATCCTGATCCGAAAGGCGCAGAATCGTCAGCAAGCGGGTCAGGTTGGCCGGTTCTTCCGGGTTGAGGGAAAGACCGAGTTCGCGGGCGAAGGGACGCAAATCTTCGGGGCGCAACTGGTCAAGGGGGCGATTGAGCGGCTGCAGCGCCGGGATGGCGCGACCATCTTCCTTCAGGGCATGCGCTTCCAGCCAGGCGTGGCGAAGCAGCAAGACCTGCATTAAACGGCGGATGGGTTCGGCGCGCAGGCGGCTCGACAGCCGTTCAGAGTTTTCCACCGAGCTCGTACCGACCAGCACCGGGCGGCCGCGCACGTGTTCGCGCACGATTTCGCGGGTGATGGCGCGCAGTTTCGCCTCCAGCGTGCGGTAAATCACATCGGGATAATCTTTGCGCCGCCAGAAGACGACCCGTTTTTCAGGATCGTCACGCCGGGCAAAGTAGGTGTACTCGAAGCCCTCTTCGTCTTTTGCCCTGACCTCCACCAGCGGGGCGTTGGGGCCGATGGTCTGGTATTCCAGATTGGTGGGAATGGGCATGACTTCCAGGTTGTAGATTTTGGAGAACTCTTCCGCTTCGGTCAGCGCGGTGCCGCTCATGCCGGCCAGTTTCTCGTACATGCGGAAGTAGTTTTGCAGGGTGATGGTGGCGTAGGTGACGTTTTCCGGCTCCACCCTGACGCCTTCTTTGGCCTCAACGGCCTGATGCAGGCCATCGGACCAGCGGCGGCCGGGCATCAGACGCCCGGTGAACTCGTCCACGATGATGACCTTGCCGCCCTGGACGAGATAGTCGCGGTTGCGGTGGAAGAGGTGCTGGGCGCGCAGCGCCTGTTCGAGGTAGCCGAGCAGGCGCGCTTGTTCGGGGGTCACGTCTTCCGGGCGGTCGGGGTCGCGCAGGGGCTGGCCGAGCAATTGTTCGACGTGCGCCGTGCCGACTTCCGTCAGCGTCACGGTGCGGTCGCGTTCGTTGACCTCGTAATCTTCGGGGCGCAACTGGCGGACGATTTGCGCCATTTTGACGTACCAGCCGACATCTTCCGAAGCCGGCCCGGAGATAATCAGTGGGGTGCGCGCTTCGTCAATCAGGACGTTGTCCACTTCGTCCACGATGGCGTAGTGATGTCCACGCTGGACGCGATTTTCCAGGCGCATGGCCATATTGTCGCGCAGGTAGTCGAAGCCGAATTCGGAGTTGGTGCCGTAGGTGATGTCGGCGGCGTAGGCTTCGCGGCGGTCCACCAGGCGCATCTGGTGCTGGTCTTCGCGCGCGTGCTGGCGGCTGGGGTCGTAAAGGAAGGCCTTTTGACCGTTTTCGGTGACGGCGGCCATTTGCAGGATGCCGACCGTCATGCCCAGGGCCTGGTAGATGGGGCCCATCCAGCGCGCGTCGCGGCGGGCGAGGTAATCGTTGACAGTGACCAGATGGACGCCGCGCCCGACCGGCAGCGTCTCCAGCGGACGGAACTCCCAGCGGGCGGGATCATCGCCCCACGTCTGGCGCGCGCGTTCGACCCAGGCCGGGTTGAGGGGGAGGGCGTTCAGGTACAGGGGAAGGGTGGCGACCAGCGTCTTGCCCTCGCCGGTGCGCATTTCGGCAATCTTGCCCTGATGCAGAACGATGCCGCCGATGAGTTGTACGTCATAATGCCGCAGCCCGATGGTGCGCTTGGAGGCCTCGCGCACGGCGGCAAAGGCCTGCGGTAGAATCTCCTCCAGCGCAACGCGCTCCGCCTGACGACGTTCGGCTTCATTCTGGATCCCTGCGACGGCGCGTGCCAGATGGCGGCGGAAGTCATCGCTTCTGGCGCGCAGGGCGTCGTCGGAAAGCGCCTCGTATTCTTGCTCGCAGGCGTTGATGCGCGCCACAATCTGGAGTAATTTCTCCAGTTCTTTTTGATGGGGTTTGCCTCCGAAAAGGGTGACGAAGCGGCGTAACATAGACCAACCTTTCGGGTAACTACTCGGCCATGTCATTGCGAGCCGTTTTTGGGCGAAGCAATCTCCCCTTTCTCAGGCGAAATGGATCGCCTGGGGATTGCTTCGTCGCAAAGAACGCTCCTCGCCATGACATCCACAACGGTTTTGAGACAGGGCGAAACAGTTACCCTTTCGGCGGGAATTATAGCACAGCCGAGCGTTCTTTCTGGGACAAAGGGGCGCGGTCAGGGCTTATCCGCGCCTGGGTTCAGACTGCTCGTTGCCGGGTGCGGGCTATCCCCCTGTGAACAAGTCTCTGACGGCTGGAGTGAGGCGCGGCCGCGCGGCAGGCGGCGGGGGTAGGGGCCGCCTCCTAGGCAGCGCGGACGCAATTGCGCCCCGCGGCTTTGGCGGCGTAGAGCGCATCGTCCGCCTGCTTGATGAGCAATTCCAGCGAGGTGGGCGTGTTGCTGGCCGGATCGTAACCGGCCACTCCCAGACTGATGGTGACGTGGGTCTCTTCTGGCAGGAAGTCAAGCGGCATCCCGGCGACGTTGCTCCGCAGACGTTCGGCGGCGTGCATGGCCGCCTCGCGCGTGGTCTCTGGCATCAAGATGGTGAACTCCTCTCCCCCGTAGCGTCCCAGAATATCCACCGCGCGCAGGGAGGCCTGGCAGAGATTGACCAGCGCGCAGAGTAATTGATCGCCGGCCGGGTGACCGTAGCGGTCGTTGAAATGTTTGAAGTGATCAATGTCGAACATGATAAAGGCCAGGGCGTGCTGGTAACGCGTTGCGCGCTGGAACTCTTGCTGTGCCAGATTCATGAAGTGACGGCGGTTGTAACAACCGGTCAGGACGTCGTGGTTGGCCAGCCGTTGCACTTCCTGATAGAGCAAAACGCGCTCGGTGATTTCGGTGGCGACGAAGACGACCTTGCTGGAGTCGTTTTCCTCTTTCTCCATGAGGGCCACCCGGCCTTCGAACCAGCGTTCGTCGCCGGCCAGCACCGGCACCTTGTATTCAATTACCTGGGGCTGTTCCGATTCAACCGCGCGGCGGATGGCGCCCAGGATGACCTCGGCCTCTTTTTCGGGGAAGATTTCGCTGACGAGGCGGTTTTTCATCTCTTCGGCTTTGCAGGGCAGGAGTTCTTCGTGACGCGTCAGAATTTCCAGGAAACGGCCTTCGGCATCGCAAATGAAGGGCAAATTGGGCAGGGCACTGATAAAGGCGTTCAATTTGCTTTGCTCCTGACGCAGGCGTTGCTGGGAGCGGGTCAATTCTTCAACGTGGCGCGCCAGTTTCTGGTTGGCTTCTTCCAGGGAGCGGCGCAGGGCTTGAATGGACAGGTGGGTCTCGACACGCGCCAGGACTTCCTCGAAGTTGAAAGGTTTGGTGATATAGTCCACCCCCCCTAACTGAAAGGCGCGCACCTTGCCCTCCGCGTCATCGAGGGCGCTGATGAACATGACGGGAATCTGGCTGGTTTGCTCGTTGGATTTGAGGCGGGCGCAAACGTCGAAGCCGTCGGCGTCGGGCAGGTTGATGTCGAGCAGAATCAGGTCAGGAGGGGTGCGCTGCGTGATTGCCAGCGCCTGGCTACCATTTTCGGCGGTCTGCACGGCATAACCTTCACTTTGCAACACGCGATTCAACAGCATCACGTTTTCCGGGACGTCATCCACGATCAAAATGGTCGCCTTCGGCGCTTCCATAACACCTGCTTTCTTGGGTTCGTCGTGTCTTCATCAATCCGTTTGTTCCGGGTGCTCCTCGCCTGTCTTGGGTGTGATGGTGATGATTTGGGTTTCCTGCTCTTCTTTTGGCCGCGCGACGGAGAATCCTTTTTGTAGTTTCGCCAGATGCTCCTGCACGACTTCCTCGGGGCAAAGGGCAACGAACAGGGAGGCGCCCATCCAGAGCACGGCGGCGTCGTCCAGCGCGCCGATGACCGGCAGGGTCAGGCCGGGCGCCAGGTCAACCGGCGAGAGCAGGTAAACCAGTGCGGCAACAGGCAGCAACTTCAGAAAAACGTTCACGCGGCGGTCGGCCATCAGGCGCAGAATTAACTTGATGCGCAGTACCAGTTCCTGGATCAGGCCGATTTTGTCACTGGGTGCAAGGGCAAATTTATCGTTGGGCATAACGGGACTCCTCGGAATGTCTGGCTGTGGGAGTCGCCAGGGTGGCGAACGAGGCGCTCACGGCGCGCTCTCGTTCACAGGAACATCTTATCCGGGTTCAGGATGTTGTTCGGGTCGAGGGTTTGCTTGATGCGTTTCATGATTTCGACTGCCGGGCCGTGCTCTTCGAGCAGGAAGCGACGCTTGGCCAGGCCGATACCGTGTTCGGCGGAGGCGGTCCCGCCGACGGAGAGGGCAAAGCGGATCAGTTCTTCGGCGGCTTTCTCGCCTTTTTCCAGCGCCTGGGCGTCGTTCGGCGGGACGAGGGTGTGCCAGTGAACGTTGCCATCGCCGGCGTGGCCGAACAGGCTGGTCAGCAGGCCATACTTTTCACCCAGCCCCTCGGCGTAGCGTACCGTTGGGACAAACTGCGAAAGAGGCACGGCCACGTCCCCTTTAATTACGATGTGATCGGGATACAGGGCTTTCTCGGCGTTGGTGACCTCTTTCCGCCCCCGCTGGAACTGTTCCCGCAGTTCGGGGGTATCCGCGCACTGGTAACGCAGTGCCCCGGTGCTTTTGCAGATATGTCTGGCTACTTCGACTTCTTCTTGAACGCCGGCTGGGGTGCCGTGGAACTCAAAGAAGAGGGCGGGTTTTTCGGGTAAAGCCCAGCCTTTGTAGCGGTTGACGTGGGTGGCGCTGCGCGCGTCCATCATTTCCATCGCGCCGGGGATGATTCCGCTGTTGAGGACTTCGTAGGCCGCGCGCGCCGCCAGTTCCAGGCTGGGGAACAGGGCCATGGCAAAACGTCGTTCTGGCAGGGCGTACAGGCGCAAGACGATCTCGGTCACGATGCCCAGCATGCCCTCAGAGCCGATGAGGAGTTGCACCAGATCGTAGCCGGAAGAGGTCTTCATGGCGCGCGTTCCCAACCAGAGGATGGAGCCATCGGCCAGGACCACCTGCAGGCGTAACACGTGGTGGCGGGTGACGCCGTAGCGCAGGGCATTCACGCCGCCTGCATTGTTGCCGATCATGCCGCCAATCGTCGCGACATTGCCGGATGAGGGGGCCGGGGCGAAGAACAGACTGTACGGCGCCAGTTGACGGTTGAGGTCATCATAGATGACGCCCGGCTGCACGCGCGCTTGAAAATCCTGCGGCAGAATTTCCAGGACTTTGTTCATGCGTTCCAGCGAGAGGACGATTCCGTTCGGGGAGGGAATCGAATTGCCCTCCAGGCTGGAGCCGCCGCCGCGCGCGGTCACGGGCACCCGATAGCGGTTGCACAGGGCCACCACCGTGGCTACCTGCTCGGTCGTCTCCGGCCAGACAACGGCCAGGGGTCGCCGCGCAGGCTGGGATGATTCGTCGCGGGCGTAGCCTTCGAGCACCCCCGCCTCGAGGCTGAAGGAGGAAGCCGGCAAAGAGGATTGCAGTTCGCGGAGAAACGGGTCAGGGAGAGTCATGTCCTAATTGTACCAAATTCACAGGAAACGGGGAAACTGC
>DAOTVX010000012.1:0-21627 GCA_034436275.1 Anaerolineales bacterium
GGCAGGGCAATTTCGAAATGTTCGACCGGCACGTCGCGGCGGACGAGTTCGCGCAGAATCTCCTGCGGGCGGACGCCGGGGCGCAGGTGCAGTTTGACCGCCCCGTCCACCGGCTCGACGCGCTCGACACCCTCGAGGGCCGGCAGGCCATCCCCGCCCTTGACCAGCACGGCGTTGCCGGCAAACTGACGGCGCACCTCCTCCAGACTGCCGTAGAGCATGACGTGGCCGTGGTCAATCAGCACGATGCGGTCGCAGAGTTCCTCCACCAGGTGCATCTGGTGCGAGCACAGGACGATGGTCACGCCGGCCTGGCGCTGTTCGCGCAGCAGGTCTTTGATCATCTGCGTATTGATCGGGTCGAGGCCGGCAAAGGGTTCGTCCACGATGAGCAGTTCGGGCTGGTGCAGGAGCGTGGCGATGACCTGCGCCTTCTGTTGCATGCCCTTGCTGAGTTCCTTGACCTTCTTGTGCCTGTGCGCGGCCAGGTCAAAGCGCTCCAGGTACGTAGCGGCGCGGCGCTTCACTTCGGATTCGCTCAGTCCCTTGAGCGAGCCGAGGTAAACCAGGCAACGTTCGAGCGAGATGTCCTGGTAGAGGCCGCGCTCTTCGGGCATGTAACCGATGCGGTCTTTCTTGGCCTCGCTCATCGGGCCGCCCAGGATGGACACCGAGCCGGAGTCGGGCTTGAAGATGTCGAGCATACAGCGGATGCTGGTGGTCTTGCCGGCCCCGTTCGGCCCCAGCAGGCCGAAGAGTTCACCCTTCTCGACCGAGAAGGAGACATCGTCCACGGCTTTGACCGCGCCGAAAGATTTGGAAATGTGAGTAATTTCGATCACAGGCATACTATTGGCGCGTCAACTTTGTTTTTGTGAATTCAGGCCGCGGCACTCGTAGCCAAAATACTGCCATATATGGCATATATGAGCTTCTTTATATCGCAATTAGCCATATATTTGGGTTGACCGTGCAAGGGCCAACATACAAAATAAAAGTTTACAAGCCACTATTCTCCTCTACGGCCTTGCAATCATTGGCACTTATGACATCTGCACTATTGTATACGAAATTCGAGCCTGAAAAATTCGGTGTTGGAGGGTCTGATGCAGTCTCTGCCATCCGCGACGGTACCAGGCCCCATGCTACACTCCCATAAAATCAACCCTTCCCGTAATTACCTGCCGTGATTGTATTGGAGGGCGAATCGTCAACGAATCGGACCACGAATACCCGCGCCGCATTCGTTGATTCATTTCCTGTTCTTGGACGGTCTGCTCCCGACAGGCTGGAAAGCCTGTGCTACGGACGTCCGCGCCGCACTCGTTTATTCGTTTCCCCAGTCGTTGATGGCCTTCCCCGACGGGCTGGAAAGCCTGTATTACGGACGTCCGCGCCGCATATTCGTTGATTCGTTTCCTGTTCGTTGACGGTCTTCCCCGACAGGCTGGAAAGCCTGTGCTACGGGCGTCCGCGCCGCATTCGTCGATTCGTTTTTCCACTCGTTGACGGTCTGCTCCTGACGGGCTGGAAAGCCTGTGCTACGGTCGGTCTGCAGTCTGCCGCCCGCCTTCGTTGATTCGTTTTCCCCCGAAAATTTGTGTCACATCCGCATTGCCCTGCTCCTTCCTCCTCTTCGCAAAACCGAATTGCTGATGTGACGCGGCAGTTCGTTGCTCCTTTCCAGACAGATTCTCATTCCAGCGTTTCGAGACCGATCTGTGGATGAAGAAAATATGAGCCTGGCCGGGATTCAGTTCTCGTTCCGGAGAGTTGCGCCTGGTTGAAAGAGTTCTTGCTGTTTGATGCGTCTGAGAACACCGGTCGTCAGGGAACGGATGGGGCAAATCCAGATGAAATCGAACAGGGATGGCCTGATTTGCACCGTTCAGGCGATCAGGGCTTCGACTGCCGGCGGTAGTGTCAACAAGACGATCAGCATGATCGCCGTGTTCTGGTTCAGACGCAAGGGTTCGGCCAACAACAGGACGAGGATTACCGCCAGCGCGCCAATTGCCCAAAAGAGCCAGGCTTTGCGTTTGAAGCCCTGGCGTTTCGCCATCCAGGTTGCGCCCAATCCGTTGCCCAACAATATCCCCAAAGTCATACCGGCCATACCCAGCGCCAGGTCAGCCATCTCACTACCAGTAAGACGACCCGTTAATGCCCCCAACGCGTAACCCAGCGCGCCAAAGAAAATGGCGCTGCCCCAGGCACCCAGGAATAGCATCAGACGAGATCTCATAACAAGATTTCTCCTTCAAAGTGGTATTACCGGAAGCGTGGCTCTCTCTGAAAGGCTTAAACCCCGGTTTTTCTATATGGTTGCAATAACCCGCGCCATGGGTGATCAGGTCTTCCATGCTTCCCCGTTCCTGCTTAAGAAATTTGCAGTGAACCATCGCTTGATTTCGTGTTTCCTGCCGACAGACCTTCTTCCTGCCTGATGATCACGCGCCTCCCTTTTTCTTACAGATATGTGAGCCTGTCATACTGTTTTTTCTAGTACAATAAATCCATGAACGCTACCTCTCCTTACCGTGATCCATCGTTGCCCATCGAACAACGTTTGGACGATTTGTTGGAGCGCATGACACTGGAAGAAAAAATCGCTCAAATGTCTATCTTCCAGATGCGCACCAACAACCTGCCTGACGAAAAAATTGAACTGGATGAAACCGTGCGCGCCAGACTGGCCAATGGCGTAGGGGCGTTGGGACGTCCTGGCCTGTATTCCTCGCCGCGCGCTACCGCACTGTGGACGAATGCCATCCAGCATTACCTGCGCGAACATACTCGCCTGGGCATTCCCGCCTTCTTCATTGACGAAGCCCTGCACGGCTTGATGGCGCAGGGCAGCACCTCTTTTCCCCAGGCCATTGCCCTGGCCAGCACCTGGAACCCCGCGCTGGTGGAAGAAGTCTTCGCCGCCGCGGCGCGTGAGATGCGGGCGCGCGGCGGTAACTGGGCGCTGACCCCCGTGCTGGACCTGGCGCGGGAACCACGTTGGGGCCGCACCGAAGAAACCTACGGCGAGGATCCCTACCTCTGCTCCCGCATGGGCGTGGCGGCCATCCGTGGCTTGCAAGGGGTCAGCCTGGCCGATGGTTCACAGCCAATCGATCGCCAACACGTCCTGGCCACTGCCAAGCACTTCGCCGCCCACGGACAACCGGAAGGCGGGCGCAATGCCGCGCCGGCCAATTACGCCGAACGCGAGATCCGCGAATCTTTCCTCGCCGCCTTTCAGTCGGCAGTGAAAGAGGCTGGCGTCGGCGCGGTGATGGCCTCCTACAACGAAATCAACGGTATCCCGGTCCACGCCAATCGCTGGTTGCTGGAACAGGTACTGCGTCAGGAATGGGGCTTTCAGGGTCTCCTCACTTCCGATGGCAATGGCATCTCGCAACTGGAAAGCGTGCATCACATCGCCGCCTCCCAGGCGGAGGCCGCGCGCAAGGCGCTCGCCGCCGGCATTGACTTCGAACTGGATAGTTGCTTCCACACCCTGATCGAGCAGGTACAACAGGGCCAGGTGCCTCTCGCCTGGATTGACCGCGCCGTGCGTCGCATCCTGCGCGCCAAATTCCTGCTCGGCCTTTTCGAGAATCCCTACGTTGACCCCGACGTCGCTGAACAGATCACCAACTGCGCCGACCACCGCCGTCTGGCCTATCGCGCTGCTGCACAGAGCCTGATCCTGCTCAAAAACGATGGCCTCCTGCCGCTCGACATCACCCGCCTGCGAACGCTGGCGGTCATCGGCCCCAACGCGGCCGGCCTGCATCTGGGCGGTTACAGCGCCAATCCCGGCCACGGCCTGAGCATCCTGGATGGCCTCCGCCAGAAAGCCCAGGGGCGCATTCAGATTCTTTACGCGGAAGGATGCAAGATCACGCAGGAAGACTTTGATGGCCAGGGTTGGCGTGGCTGGCACGAAGATGCGGCTACACTGCCCACAGCCGATCAGGACGAACAGCGCATCGCCGAAGCAGTAGCCATCGCGCGTCAGGCTGAGGTCGCTTTGCTGGTCCTGGGCGAGAATGAATCCGTCTGCCGCGAGGCCTGGAGCGAGAAACATTTGGGCGACCGTGATACTCTGGACCTGCCCGGTCGCCAGAACGAACTGGCGCGCGCGGTTATCGAGACGGGCGTGCCAACCGTTGTGCTTCTTTTGAACGGTCGTCCGCTCACGGTCAACGATCTGGCCAAGCGTGCAAACGCTCTCTTCGAAGGCTGGTACCTGGGGCAGGAAGGCGGCGCGGCTTTCGCCGATGTCCTCTTCGGTGACATCAGTCCCGGCGGTAAACTGCCCATCACCTTTCCGCGCGCGGTCGGACAATTGCCCGCCTACTATAACCACAAACCTTCCCGCCAGCGCAGTTATCTCTTCAGCGATTCCACGCCGCTCTTTCCCTTTGGCTACGGCTTGAGTTATACGACATTCCGCTACGCCAACCTGCGCCTGACGCCCGCGAAAATCGGTCCGAACGATTCGACCACGGTTAGCGTGGAAGTCACCAATACTGGCCAGCGCACCGGAGATGAAGTCGTACAACTCTACGTTCACGACGTACTCTCCGAGATGGTCACACGCCCGGTCAAAGAACTCAAAGGATTCCGTCGCATCACGCTCCAACCCGGCGAAACGCAAACAGTGCGCTTTACCCTGACGGCAGCCGAATTGTCGTTCCTGAACGAGAACATGGAACGCGTCGTCGAACCGGGAATGTTCGAAATCACCGTCGGCGGCGACTCTGTCAGGGGCCTGACCGCGCTTCTCGAAGTTGCAGTAGACAGCCCGGCAGAAGATTGACCTCTGCGGCAACAACCACTTCTGCAGTAAAGTCAAGATTGTAAGCAGGTTGAAAACTCCAAAAAGCCAGACTTGCACGATAATTGGAGTATGTCTTACAGAGTTCTGGCAATTGACGATGACCCGGCAACCACAGAATTGTTGGGCCTGTTGCTCGGCACGCATGGCTTTGAGGTGCTGACGAGCAACAATGGCCGGCGCGGCGTGGAACTTATCCGCCAGCAACAGCCCGATGTCGTCATTCTCGACCTGATGATGCCAGATATGGATGGCTGGCAGGTCTGCCGGGCAGTGCGCGCTTTCAGCCAGGTACCCATCCTGATCCTTTCTGCGCTGGATCACCCAGGCCAGGTAGCCAGCGCCCTCGACGCCGGCGCCGACGATTACCTCGTCAAACCTGTGCCAAGCGGCGTGCTTGTGGCCCACCTGCTCAATCTGATACGGCATGCCAAAAACGCGCCAGAGAAAAGCATCTCCCAGGGCGAAGACTCTGGCGCGGGTCTGGCGACCCGCGAGCCATCGCTGACCGCGCCCGGCTAGGCGCCACGGAACCAAATCGTCGTGCCGGTAACTTCCGGTCAGGCGGGATCGTCATTTCTGACATAACGCTGATACATCCTTTGCGTCTTTCTTACCTTGGGAGGTTATCCTTCCTGCAAGATTGCAGAAAGGAGCATCCCATGACTTTCTATATTCCCTCTTACCCTCATCGTATGATGCGCCGCTGGATGCACATGGCGGCCTGTCCTGCCGGGAACGAGTGGCCTCTGGCGCTCAACGTGCGGGAGGAGGACGAGGCCTTTGTCATTCAGGCGTTGACCCCCTCCCTGCGGCCCGAAGATATTCAGATTCAAATGGCAGATGATATAATCACCATCGAAGGACATTTCCCGGAGACCGAGGGCGAATATCTGCTGCGGGAATTGCCGGTGGGTGATTTTCGTCGCACCCTGCATCTGCCGGCGCCGGTGGATGCCGAAAAGGCAGAAGCCCGCCTCGAGGCTGGTGTCCTGACGTTACGTCTGCCCAAAAGCGAGGTGGCGCGCACAAAGACGATTCGCGTGACAGCCAGATAACCTCTCTCTCCTTTCTTTGACAATCGAGGTGCTCCCGCGCAGGGAGCATCTCGATTTTTCGGGTAAAATACAGAACATCCCATTCCGGAGAATCATCCTGTGCGCTCACGCCTGATTTCCCTTGTATTGGCGCTGGTGCTTGTCTCCTGTGCTCTGCCGCACAGACAGCCGCCCACGCCGATTGCCACAGCCACTGCCCGTTCAACGCCTGCTCCCATCCCCACCAGCACACCGCTCAGCCCGCTGACCATTCTGGTTATCCCGGCTGACCTGCCGCAAGAGGAATCGGCCCTTTACCAGAAGACCGTCTACGATCTGGCCTACGCGGCCGGGATGCGTTTTCAGGTATTGAATACCCTCACCCCGCTCGACCTCGAACTGGCCGGCCCCGCCCTCAGGGTAGTGATCGTCTTCCCCCCCGACCCCGGGCTGGCTGACCTGACCGCCAGAGCGCCACAGGCGCAATTCCTGGCTGTGGGCATTCCCGATCTCGCCCCGGCTGCCAACCTGACGGTTATTGGCGCCATGAACCGCCCCGTGGAACAGCAAGCCTTTCTGGCCGGCTACATCGCGGCAATGCTTTCGCCCGATTACCGGACCGGCATCCTGACCCTGGCCGATGACCCGCAAGGCCTGGCCGCCGAAACCGCCTTCATGAACGGTCGTACCTTCTACTGCGGCCTGTGCCTGGCTTCGTTCCCTCCCTGGTACGACTATCCCCTGCACGTCGAGATACCGGCCGATACGCCGGAAGACCAGTATCCGGCCTATGCTCGCGCTTTCCATAATTACCAGGTGGAAGCCGTCTATATTTACCCGCCGCTGGCAACCATAGACGTGCTGGAAACACTGGCAGAGTATCAGATCAAAATCATCGGCGAAAGCCTCACGCTGGAAGATATCCGCGATCAGTGGGTGGTGAGCATCCAGCCCGATTTGCTGGCCGCCGTCCGTCAGGTCTTCCCGGAACTTGCCGCCGGTCAGGGCGGACGCACCGTCGCGATCCCGCTTTTCCTGAACGACATCAATGAGGCGCTGCTCAGCGAAGGCAAACTGCGTCTGGTACAGGAAGTGCTCAACGATCTGCAGGCCGGTTACATCGATACCGGCGTTCACCGTTAGGAGATATTTCATGACGCGACCCATCCAGGTGGAACACAATCCCTCTGCCGAAAGGCTACAACAACTGGGCGTTTTTCGCTGGCCTGTCTGGGAAAAAGAAGAGTCAGAGTTCGAATGGTTTTACGATAGCGAGGAGACCTGCTACCTGCTCGAGGGACATGTCATCGTCACGCCAGAGGAGGGGACACCGGTCGAGATTGGCGCAGGCGATCTGGTTATTTTCCCGGCAGGTCTTGCCTGCACCTGGAAAATCACTCAACGCGTGCGCAAGCACTATCGCTTCACATGAGGCGTTTGGGTCCTCGCATGCGCTCGCTCGCGTCTTCGCTGTGGCTTGTGCTGGCGTTGCTGGCCGCCTGCAGACCAGCCGCGCCGGCGGCTCCCGCGACCGCGCTGCCCTCCCCCGCCAGCGCGGCCTCCTCGGCCCCATCCACAGCGACCCCATCCCCATCGCAGCCCCCCACGTTTACCCCAACCATAACCCCTTCCCCCACCCCAGAGCCGACCTGGTACCAGCCTCTAGATGAATCCTATGTCACCCTGCGCTACGGCTACGCTCTGGTCACCGACGCCAACGCCGCCCTTTACCCGACCCTGACCGACGCGGTCCAGCATTCCTTTAATCGCGGCTATCTTCCTTACATTCCAGCCTATGTAGCCTTCTATCATACCGAAACGCGCGACGGGAAGACATTTTACGCTCTGGCTTCCGGCGAATGGATGGACGGCAAGGACTTGCAGGAGATCACCCCCTCGCGCTTTCATGGCATTTTGCTAACACGTCCCGTACCATTCCGTTTTGGCTGGGTGCTGACCGACGCGCACAGCCTCAACCGCCACGACGAACCCCTGCGCTCCTTCCAGCGCTACCAGATCGTTCACGAGTTCCCCGATGTTCCGCCTCGGGCCGGCTACCTCGCGATTGGCGGAGACGAGTGGCTACCCGACGAGGCTGTTGCCCTTGTCTCTCCCCAGACGCCATCGCTTGCCGGCCCCTGTCGCTATATCTACGTCAGCCTCATCGAACAGACACTCAGCGTGTACGACCACTGTCAACTTGTCTTTGCCACACTGGTCTCCACCGGGCAGGACAAACGCTGGACGCCCCCCGGCGAATTCGCCATCCTCTACAAATCACCCGACAAATACATTACCCTGTCGCAACCGAGCGAGGCGCTTAGCGAATACTATCTCCAGGCCGTGCCCTACTTTATGTCCTACTACGGGAACCTGGCCTTTCATGGCGCGTACTGGCACGATGACTTTGGCGCGGCGGTCTCGCACGGCTGTATCAACCTGGCTCCGGCCGATGCTCGCTGGTTGTACGAATGGGCCAGGCTGGGCGATAAAGTCATCATTCGCGCCGAGCCCTGACTCCGCCCACCGCTCACGGCAGCGGACGAGCGGCTGTGAGAATCGCCTTCAGACGGCGCGCCAGTTCACGGCGGGTAAGCATCACCCGCCGTCCACAACCCAGACACTGCAAACCAATATCGGCCCCAACGCGGTACACCGTCCACTCGTAGGAACCGCAAGGGTGAGGCTTGCGTAATCGCACCCTATCGTCCACATGCAATTCGGGCAACATGGCTCTTTGAGCATACCACGAAACGCGCCGTTAATCAAAAACGCAGGTAACTATGTAGCCCTGTCTCAAAACCGTTGTGGATGTCATGGCGAGGAGTGTTCTTTGCGACGAAGCAATCCCCAGGCGGCCCATGTAGCCTGATAAAGGGGAGATTGCTTCGCCAAAAAACGGCTCGCCATGACATGGCTGAGCAGTTACAAACGCAGAATGCCAACCCTTGCTCATTCTGCCCCTCAATCATAAAATGAAGGCATGTCTGATGACATTACTCCCATCCGCAAACAATATCTGGAAATCAAACGCCAGTATCCGCACTGCATCCTGCTCTTTCGCCTGGGCGATTTCTACGAGACGTTCGATGAGGATGCCGAGATCACCGCGCGCGAACTGGATATCGTCCTGACCTCGCGGCCAATCGGCAAAGGACAACGCGCGCCGCTGGCCGGCATTCCCTACCATGCTCTCGACAACTATCTGGCGCGCCTGATTGAAAAAGGCTACCATGTGGCTATCTGCGAGCAGGTAGGTGATACACCGGTCAAGGGTCTCTTCCCGCGCAAGGTGGTGCGCGTCGTCACGCCCGGCACGGTCATCGAACCCGGCCTCCTGCCCGGCGATGCCAATAACTACCTGGCGGCCCTGCTTCTGGAGGCGGAAGACGACCGCGAGACCCTGCGCGCGGCCGTTGCCTATGCCGATATTACCACCGGTGAATTTGCTGTCACGGAACTGGTAACGCCGCCGGACCTGGGGCCGGTGCGCGCCGAATTGACGCGTCTGCGCCCGGCGGAACTGCTCTACCCCGATAGCCTGGCCTTGCCCAACGGTCTGCCAGGACACCATACCCGCTGGCCGGCCTGGCGCTTTGAGGTAGGACGCTGTCGTGAAGCGCTGCTGATGCATTTCCAGGCCGCCACGCTGGAGGGCTTCGGCCTGCACGACAGACCTCTGGCCAGCCGCGCCGCCGGCGCCATTCTGCAATACCTGAAGGAAACCGAAAGCGCGGCCCTCGCCCTGCTTACCAGCCTGCGCTTCTATAGCCTGGACGAATTCATGGCGCTGGATGCCACCACGCGGCGCAACCTCGAACTGACCGAAACGTTGCGTGGCGAGGTGCGCGGCTCTCTGCTGGGCGTACTTGACCAGACGGTGACGCCGATGGGGAAGCGTCTGCTGCGCCAGTGGGTCAGCCAGCCTTTACTGGATGTGGCCCGGATTCGTCGTCGCCAGGATGGCGTGGAATACTTCATGGCGCGCTCCATGCTGCGCGCCGAACTGCGCGCCGCTCTCAAACCCCTGGCCGATCTGGAACGGCTGACCAATCGCGTCCGCAGTGGACATGCTCAACCGCGCGATCTGGTGGCCCTGCGCCAGACCCTCCAGCGACTGCCGCTCATTGAACGTCTGCTCAATGACCAGAATGCTCCGGCGGGCGCTTACCCCGACTTTTTGCCGGGTCTCGAAAACTGTGCCACCGAACTGGCCTTGCTGCAGGCCGCTATCGCTGATGATCCGCCGGCTACGTTACAGAATACGGGCATTATCCGCGCCGGCTATTCTGCCGAACTGGATTCCGTGATCGAAGCCTCGCGCCATGCACGGGAATGGATCGCCAACCTGGAAGCCGTTGAACGCGAGCGCACCGGCATTAAATCCCTGAAAGTCGGATACAACAAGGTTTTCGGGTATTACATTGAAGTCTCGCACGCCAACGCCGGCGCGGTGCCTGCCGATTACATTCGTAAGCAGACGCTGGTCAACGCCGAACGTTACATCACGCCGGAGATGAAAGAATACGAGGCGCTGGTATTGAACGCGGAGGAGCGCATTCGCGAGATTGAACTGCGGCTCTTTCGCGAAGTCTGCGCCTCGCTGGCGCAATCGGCGGGGCGCCTGTTACAGACGGCGCGGGCGCTGGCCGAACTGGATGTGCTGACCGCGCTGGCTGAAGTCGCGGCGGTCAATGGCTATACTCGACCGCAGGTAGAGGCAAGCGACGCCCTGGAAATCCACGCCGGACGGCACCCGGTCGTCGAGCAAACGCTGCGCGAGGAGCGCTTCGTCCCCAATGATCTGATCTTCGAACCGGGCGAGATCGTGCGCGTCATCACCGGCCCGAACATGTCGGGCAAGAGTACGTTTTTGCGTCAGGCGGCGCTCATCGTGCTTCTGGCGCAGATGGGTTCCTTTGTGCCGGCGACCTCGGCCCGCATCGGCCTGGTAGACCGCATCTTCACCCGCATCGGCGCTCAGGACGAAATTCATGCCGGTCAATCCACCTTCATGGTCGAAATGATCGAGACTGCCAACATCCTGCATCACGCCACCTCGCGCAGCCTGCTCATTCTGGATGAAATCGGACGCGGCACCAGCACGTACGATGGCGTTTCCATTGCCTGGGCAGTCGTCGAGTACATTCACAATCACCCTCATCTGCGCGCCAAGACTCTCTTCGCCACCCATTACCACGAACTGACCCAACTGGCCGAACTGCTGCCGGGCGTGCGTAACTACAATGTGGCAGTCAGCGAAGCCGACGGGAAGGTGGTGTTTCTGCACAAAATCGTTCCCGGCGGAGCAGACCGCTCGTACGGCATCCACGTCGCGCAACTGGCCGGTCTGCCACGCCCGGTCATCCAGCGCGCGGGAGAGATTCTGCGCGAACTGGAGAAATCGTCCGGTCAGGCAGTGCGCGTGAACCCGCTCGCCGCGCAGCAGGTGGCGCTGTTCCCAGAAACGAATCCCCTGCTCGAAGAATTGCGTCGGCTGGACATCAATCAGTTGTCGCCGATCGAGGCGCTGAACAAGTTGTTCGAGTGGCAAAGGAAATACGCGCCGGAGCGTTGAACCACCTTTCAGAAGACGATTATGGTTAAGCGACAGACATGGACGGCCTTGCGCACCCTGACCCCTGAAAAACTGGCTCTGGCCGTTCAGGCGCTTGAGGATGTTCGCGCTGGCCTGACGGTAGAGGAGGCGATCCGGCGTCATCCGCTCGCCGACGGTCACCTGAGCAAATCGGCGCTGGTCGCGGCGTATTATCACCTGGTCGAGAGCGGCGCCTGGGAGGCGGCGCCACAAGTGCTGGCGCGTTTGCGTCTGAAACCGATTCGCACGCTTTCGGGCGTGACGACCGTTACCGTGCTGACCCAGCCTTACCCCTGTCCGGGGGCCTGTATTTTTTGCCCGGATGACGTGCGCATGCCCAAGAGTTACCTCCCTGAAGAGCCCGGCGCCATGCGCGCCGTGGAAAACGAGTTCGACCCTTACCGTCAGGTGCGCGCGCGGCTGGAGGCGTTGACGGCCATTGGCCACCCTACCGACAAGATAGAATTGCTCATTCTGGGCGGCACGTTCTCGGCCTACCGCCGCGACTATCAGGAATGGTTTGTCCGTCGTTGCTTTGAGGCCCTGAACGCGCCGACAGTGACGGCAGATGATCTGGAACACGTCCATCGCCTCAACGAGACCGCCTGTCATCGCAATGTCGGCCTGGTCATCGAGACGCGCCCCGATGAGGTCACGCCGGGCGAACTGGCCTGGTGGCGGTATCTGGGCGTGACCAAGGTACAGCTGGGCGCGCAGAGTCTGGACGACCGCATTCTGGCCCTGAACCGGCGTGGGCACACTGTGGCGGAGACGCGCCGCGCCGTGGCGTTGCTGCGCGCCGCCGGCTTCAAAATCGTTCTGCACTGGATGCCCAATCTGCTCGGCGCCACACCCGAATCAGACCGCGCCGACTTCGCCCGTCTGTGGCAGGGTCTCTGCCCGGACGAAATCAAGATTTACCCCACGCAACTCGTCGCCAGCGCGCCGCTGTACGCCTGCTGGCAACGCGGGGAATATACCCCCTACACAACCGAAGAACTTGTGGCCCTGATCGCGGATCTCAAGCCGACCATTCCGCCGTATTGTCGCGTCAACCGTGTGGTGCGCGATATTCCTGCCACCTGCATTGTGGCCGGCAACAAACGCACCAGCCTGCGCCAGGATGTTCAGGCCGAACTGGCGCGGCGCGGGACGCGCTGCCGCTGCATCCGTTGTCGCGAAGTGCGCAATCAACCTGTGGAAACCTCAGCTCTGCGGTTGGACGACATGGTCTATTTCCCCGATGGGGCCGAGGAGCATTTTCTTTCTTTCGTCACGCCAGACGACAGACTGGCGGCTTTCCTGCGCCTTTCCCTGCCGGGCGCGGATGCGCCGGCCACCGGCCTGCGCGACCTGCAAGGCGCGGCCATCATTCGTGAAGTACATGTCTACGGCCAATCGCTGCCGATTGGGGTTGAGCAGGCAGGCGCGGCGCAACACGGAGGGCTGGGAACGCGCCTGCTTCAGGAGGCAGAGCACCTTGCGCGACAACATGGCTTTCGGCGTTTAGCCGTCATTGCGGCGGTAGGCACACGTCAATACTACCTGGAGCGTGGCTTTGAGCGGGGAGAACTGTATCTGATCAAATCCTGTTGAACTACTGCTATCTGGCCATGGCCTTAAAGCGAGGAACCGCCCCGGTGGACGGTTCCTCTGGGCGCGCTACGGCATCTCTATCGCAGAGCGAGGAGGGATGCCGCAGCGCTGAGTCTCAAACTACTATCCATTTCAGGCATCACCTCCTCTGCGCAAGGATAGCAAAGGAAGTGCCCCCTCTAATATCAGTATCCCACAAAAGCGCCGCGTTGTCAACAGCCGCCTGCCAGGGGGTAACACAAATTTTCGGGAGAAAACGAATCAACGAATGCGGCGCGAACGCCCGTAGCACAGGCTTTCCAGCCTGTCAGGAGCAGACCGTCCACGAACAGGAAACGAATCAACGAATGCGGGGTGGACGCCCGTAGCACAGGCTTCCCAGCCTGTCAGGGGAAAAACGAATCAACGCATGCGGTGCGGATATTCGGGATAAACAACGCAGACGTCCCGAAGGTTGAATGCGATTACCCAGGCTGGTCATTCAGCCCGCACAGCACTACCACAGTAAGGGCACTCGGCGGTAACTTCATCTGCCCAGTCCACTTCGTCAGAGAGTATCGGCGCACCACAGGCTGGGCAATGGGTGGGCAAAAGCCGTCTGGGCGCGGCGGCGACCGGCTCTCCGTCCCCAAAGCCGGCGGGGAGGAGATTCTTGAGCAAAGCCTCGATTTCGGCGGCTTCGGCAGTCAGGCCGCGGCCGCGCAATTCATGCGCGGCGCGCCGACCGGCATTCTGCAGACGCACCCAGTTGCCGCGTCCGGCCAGGATGGTCAGCCCCTGTTTCAAATCGTTCATCCCTGCCGGGACCTGACCGGCCAGGATGCGGCAACGCCCGGCCTGGAGGAATAACGGGGCATCGTGGGGCAGGCCGCGCCTCTGGGCGCCGCGCGCCAGTTGCTCATAGGCCTCCGCCGCGGCCGGGTAGTTGCCGGAAGCCAGCAGTTCATTGGCGCGCATCAGCGCCAGCGGAATGGCGGGGCGCAGCAGCGCACGCCGCAGGGGACGGGCAAAAGGTCTGCGAAACATCGTTCCTCTCCTCGATTAGAACGCTTGCACAGGCCCTGTAAGAAACACAATTACGCTTTTCCAGCGAGTTCCATCGAGCCTGAATAACCCTGGGCCTGCCAGCGGCTTCCGGCTGGCTCACTTGAGCAGCTGGAACACATTGCTGTAATCATCGCTCCAGGGACGGATGCGGGTTGTGAAGCCTTCCAGCCGGTCCACGCGCCCGGATAGAGCCGGCGCCGTAAACAGGCGTCCATCGCGCGTCAGGAACGCCCAGATAGACGGCAATGTTTCGGGCCGCGTGGAAGAGGCAGGAGTGGTCACAATCCCCACCTCCAGCCCAAACTGATTGGCCTCCTGCCAGACAAGCGGTCGGAAATCCAGGTAGCGGTTGCTGATATGCAATGCCAGAATGCCATCCGGCGCCAGATGCTGCAGGTACAGCGCAATCGCCTCACGCGTGAGCAGGTGGACAGGAATGGAATCGCTGTTGAAGACATCCACCACCAACACATCATAGCCTTGCGGCTTGCCCTGAGCCAGTTCCTCTTCCAGGGCCAGGCGCGCATCGCCCAGAACGATTTCCACCTGCACGCCTCTTTGCTGGCTGTCACTCAGGTAGGAAAAGAAACCATTCTCACCGCTGGCCAGTTCGACCACGCGCGGGTTGATCTCATAGAAGCGATAAACATCGCCCGGCTGTCCATAGGCTGCCAGAGTGCCGACGCCCAGCCCCAATACCCCGACGCGCATGCCATGCCCATAGCGCGGGTGGGAAGTCAGGATCAGGCCAATGCCGCTTTCCGGCCAGTAATAGCCAGATGGCACGGCGCGTCGGTCGGCGGTGGTACACTGTACTCCGTGCACTGTGGCTCCATGCGCCAGGAAGATCAGCCCCTGGGCCTTATCCTCACGCACCCGTAAAACGCCATAGAAGTTGCGCGCTCGCCAGACATCCGTTTTCGCAGGAGAAATGATGGCATACGCGGCAAAAATAACCACGCCTACCGCCAGGCCGCCCACCAGAGCATCGTGCCAGAAGCGCCAGCGATGGCGCAGTTCGGTTTGACGCACAAAGGTCAGAACCATCAGCAATACACAGGCCGCTGCCCAACCTGCATAGAATTCCCAATAATCGCTGAAAATGAGCGGCGCGACGAAATTGACCAGCAGACCGCCCAACGCGCCGCCGATGGAGATGAGAAGGTAAAAGCGCGTCAGATTGGCGGCTTCGGGGCGCAGGCGATACAGTTCACCATGCGCCACCATGCAGATAGCGAACAGGAATATCAGGTAAATGCTCGTTTGCAGCAGAATCGGCTGTTCCGGCTCCGCCGCCAGAGCCGCCACCGCGATCGAGGTAATGACCAAAAGCAGCACGAACCAGGGACGGGAGTATCCGCGTTCCCCCGAAAAGGCAACAATAAAGGACAGGAGATACACCGCCAGAGGGAGAACCCACAGAAAAGGAATGGGGGCTATTTCCTGGGTCAGGCGACTGGTCACAGCCAGCAACATGACGGTCGCGACAGCGCTCAGCCCAAGCCAGAGGGCCTGCCGCCCGAATGTCACGGTGGAAGCATGGGCCGGAGCGTCCTTCGTCGCCATCGAGGCTTCCCCTGCCTGGGGAGCGCGGGCTGCGCGCCAGGCGGCGCTGCCGGTTAGAGCCGCAAAAAGAACGTAGAGAACCGCCCACAGCCACCCTTGCCAGCGCAGGCGTAACGCTGGTTCTACCAGCACCGGATAGGAGAGCAATCCCAGCAAAGAGCCGGCGTTGGAAAGCGCATACAGCCAGTAAGGCGAACGCCCGGGGTAGAGGCGCGCAAACCAGGCCTGAATCAACGGACTGTTGCTGGCCAGGGCAAAGTAGGGCAAGCCGACCGCTACCAGCAAAATCAGGAAGATGCGCAGGACAGGCCAGGCCACGCTGGACGGCTTCCAGGCCGCGCTGGGGGTGACAGGCGGGGGCCATACCGCTCCCAGCACCAGCAACAGGGCCAGCGAAGCCAGAAGCAACGTTCGATGCCACAGCCACTGTTGCCTGGCAGAACGACGCCCGATCAACCAGTACGCATAGGCATAGCCGGCCGTAAGTACCGTTTGGAAGAACAACATCACTGCCGACCAGACCGAGTTGGTGCCACCAAACCAGGGCAAAATATAATGCCCAATCATGGGCTGGACTTGAAAGAGCAGAAACGCTGAAAGGAAGATGCTGGCGATGTAGATAGCCATTCGTTCATTCCCATTCGATGGTTGCCGGCGGCTTGGTCGTAATATCGTATGTCACGCGATTAATGCCGGGCACCTCGTTGACGATACGATTGGCCACGCGCGCCAGCAACTCCGGCGGCAGGCGCACCCAATCCGCGGTCATAAAGTCATCGGTAACGACCGCGCGCAGCACACAGGTCTCCTGATAGGTGCGCTCATCGCCCATTACCCCTACCGAACGTACCGGCAGGAGCACTGCAAACGCCTGGCTGGCGCCGCCTCCTTTACCGAGCCAGCCGGCGGCCATCAATTCCTCCGTAAAAATCGCATCCGCGGCGCGCAGACGAGCCACACGTTCCGGCGTCACTTCGCCCAAGACGCGCACGCTCAGCCCCGGCCCGGGAAAGGGTTGCCGCCAGACCATGCTTTCCGGCAGCCCCAGCGCCTCGCCCACTGCCCGCACCTCATCTTTGAAAAGATAACGCAATGGCTCGACCAGGGCCAGTTCCATATCTGCCGGCAGACCGCCCACGTTGTGGTGCGATTTGATACGGGCGGCCTTGCTGCGGTCCGGCGCGGCCGATTCAACCACGTCCGGGTAGATCGTGCCCTGCACCAGAAAGCGCGGCCGGCCCAGTTTGCGCGCTTCGCGCTCAAAAATACGGATGAATTTCTCTCCCACAATCTTGCGTTTGGCCTCCGGATCGGTCACCCCACGCAGGGCAGTGAAGAACTCTTCCGCCGCCTCCACAGCAACCAGTTCCGCTCCCATTTGCTCGCGGAAGGTGCGCACCACCTGCTCTGCTTCCCCCTGACGGAGCAGGCCGGTATCCACAAAAATCGCCAGCAACTGATCGCCTACGGCGCGGTGTACCAGCGCGGCAGCCACTGCCGAGTCCACGCCACCGCTGACCGCTGCCAGTACACGCTCCGCCCCGACCTGCTCGCGGACGCGCGCCACGCTCGTCTCAAGAATCGAAGCGGGCGTCCAGGCCGGTGCACAACCGCAGATGTCAACGACAAAACGCCGTAGAATTTCTACCCCCAGCGGCGTATGCTTCACTTCGGGATGAAACTGAAGGCCGTAGTAACGGCGTTGGGTATCTGCCATTGCCGCACAGGGACTGTTCTCCGATTGCGCAATGGCCACAAAGCCCGGTGGCAGGCGAGTGATGCGGTCGCCATGCGACATCCAGACCGAGAGGGACGGGGCCGGGAGTAAGGGGGTAGCGACCGTCACCGTCACTGTTGCCGGGCCGTATTCGCGCTCGGTGGCCGGGTTGACCCTGCCTCCCAGGGCATGAGTCAGGAGTTGCATACCATAGCAAATGCCCAGAATCGGCAGTCCCGTTTCCAGGACGTACGATGGCAGCGTGGGGGCGCCGGCGGCATACACAGAAGCCGGCCCACCAGACAGGATGATGCCCTTGGGCTTCAACGCCAGCACTGTCTCAGGCGGTGCATCCCAGGGGAACAGTTCACAATAGACATGCGCCTCTCGCACCCGACGCGCGATCAGCTGGGCATACTGCGAGCCAAAGTCCAGAATGGCGATCGAATCGTACATTTCCTCACCCAAACACAATCTCCTCCCCCTTCATTTCCACAATGCGCACGAGCGCTTCGATGGGAACTCCCAGCGGTTCGAGCACTTGACGACCACCTTCAAAGACTTTCTCAATCAATGTTCCAATGCCAACGATGCGCGCGCCGGCTGTCTGCGCCAGACGCGCCAGACCCATGATCGTCGCGCCGGTGGCCAGGAAGTCGTCAATAATCAGGACGCGCTCGCCGCCTGCCAGATACTCCGGCGAGATAATCAATTCAATCATTTGCCCTTTGGTGTGCGAAGGGGCCAGCGTCAGAAAGACCCGGTCGGGCATGGTGACCGGTTTGGTTTTGCGCGCATAGACCACCGGCAGGTGCAGGTAATGCGCCGTCATCAGCGCCGGCGCAATGCCTGAAATTTCCGCCGTCAACACCTTGGTCGCGCCCAGGGCGGCGAAGCGTCGCGCCAGCTCACGACCGCAGGCGTCCATCAGCGCCGCGTCCACCTGATGGTTGATGAAGCCGTCTACTTTCAAAATGCCGTTGCCGAGGTGCTTCCCCTCGCGCAGAATGCGTTCTTTCAATTCTTGCACAACTCTATCTCCTACAGGCAGGGATTGGAAAACTTTCGTGACGTTTCAAGAACCCATCTCTCGAACTCACGTTATTTTACAATGACTTGCACGAAGTCACCAGAGAGAACCGGCATCCCCCAGGGCTGAAACGCCAGAAACTTCAGCGGGGCAAGACGTCAGGCTTGAGAGAATATCCTGCTTGCCGACAGCCAGAACAACAAAAAATCGGGCCTCACAGGAGGCCCGATCTCGTCAGGTCGCGATGTTACTCCAGAGGGACCACATTGGCCGCCTGCAGGCCTTTTGGTCCCTGCTCAATGGAGAATTCCACTTTCTGGTTCTGTTCCAGGCGCTTATAGCCATCCATCTGAATAGCCGAGAAGTGGACGAATACATCTTCGCCACCCTCGCGGCCAATAAAGCCATAGCCCTTGGTCGCATTGAACCATTTGACGATACCGATGTAGCGTTCTCCGGACATAGATTGCCTTTCTCCTTACATAAAAATTTTGCGCCCGGCTCGCCAAACTTGGACAAAGCCTGGCGCACACGTAAAGCAAGATTATCACGAATGAGCGCAGACGTCAAGGAAAATTTTGGCTTTCAGCGATTATTTCTCACCTGGCGGCGTGGCCCGGCAAACAGGCGCGCACTTGCCGGCGCTGAGCCGGCAATTCCCGTCGGCGTATGAAGCGAGACGCAGGCCTGCACCACGAGTCCCCGTCTCAGCGACGAGGATAAATCGCTTGCAAGGCCTCTTCCAGGCGTTCAAAGCGGAAGTGGTATCCCAGTTCCAACAGGCGTTTGGGCCAGACAGGACGGCCTTCCAGCACCAGCACGCTCATCTCGCCCAACGTCAGGCGCAAGAGAAAAGACGGCACAGGAAGCCAGAAAGGCCGACGCAGGGCTCGCGCCAGGAGGCGCAGAAATTCGGCGTTGGTGATTCGGTGGGGCGCGACCAGATTGAACGGCCCGCGCGCCGCCGGATTCTCGATCAAAAAGCGCATCGCGCCGACGGCGTCGGCCTCGTGAATCCAGGGCATGGCCTGCCGGCCACTGCCGATTGGCCCGCCGAGGCCCAGACGCACCGGCAAGGCCAGGCGCGGTAACATACCGCCGGAAGCCGCCAGCACCACCGCCAACCGCGCCACCACACGTCGCAGCCCAAGTTCCTCCACCGGTTGCGTCGAAGCCTCCCAATCACAGGTCAGACGCGCCAGGAAATCGTCCCCCGGCGGGGTCGCCTCGCTGGCCTCCTCGCCCTGCGTTCCATAGTGGTTAACGCCAGAGACCTGCAAAAAGACCGCTGGCCGTTTGCGTGCGCGGCGGATCGCCTCTACCAGCGCTTCGCCCGGCTGCAGCCGCGAGTCCCGCAGCCGTTGCTTCTGATGAGCGCTCCAGGGCCAGCGGCCAATACTTTCTCCACTCAGGTTCACCACCGCGTCCATTTCATTTATCGCTTCAGCCCATTCGTCGCACGAACGCCCATCCCAGAGCAGGCGGCGCAGACCACTTTCCGCCTCGCCTTCGGTCAACGAACGGCGCGTCAGCACCCACACCTCATGCCCATCCTCAAGCAATGACTGGCTCAAGCGACGTCCCAGAAAACCACGCCCACCAGCAATGAGAATACGCATGGCTCACCTCCACAATTGCCGGATGAATCATCTACAACCTGCCATATCATAGCACAAAAGCGCAACTCCTTTCCAGACCGTCCAATCGCCTGCCTGACGACGGAGCGGGTATCTCCAGTGCCGCAGGCGCTCTCCAGCCATACCTCCCCCTTCTTGGGGATTGCTTTTCCTGTACAGGACACCTATAATGAAAGCGTCACGCGCGAGAATAGCCTGATCGCAAGAAACCTTTGTCACGCCGTTCAGGATTCTGGTATTCCGTTTCGCTACCCAAAGGAGGAAGTATGTCTATCTCTCGATCCCATCGGTTGCTGATTGTGATCTTATTGCTGGCCCTGCTGCTGGCCTGCGGCCTGCCGGCTGGTTGGAACGCGACCAGCCCGCCCCCTGGAGATGCTATCGCGACCGCCATCGCCCAGACACAGGCCGCCCAAACGATGATCGCCTATTACGCGGCGGAAACGCTGGCGGCTGTGCAGAGCATTTCCACGGCCACGCAAGCCGTCCTGCCCTCCACCGAACCCCCGCCGCCCCCAACCGCTACCCCGGCCTGGAGTGAAACGCCCAGCCTGACCCCCTCACCCACGGCCACCTTTACCCCAGCCGTACCCATGGTCAGCGTGTCGGTAGATACGAACTGTCGCACTGGCCCCGGCAAAGTTTACGACATGGTCGGCGCGTTGACCACAGGCAAGAGCGCCGAGGTTATCGCCCGAGACCCAAGCGGCAATTACTGGTACATCCGCAATCCCAACAACCCGGCCTCTTTCTGCTGGATTTGGGGGCAATATGCCACCATCAGCGGCAACACCGCCGGACTGCCTGTCTATACTCCGCCGCCCACCCCCACTCCTGCGCCCGATTTCACGGTCGCCTATTCTTCCTTCGAGTTCTGCGCCCCCCTCTATGCCTTAGAACTCACCGTCAAGAACAACGGCGCCCTGACCTGGCAATCCTACCAAACCGTCGCCCGCGACCTGACCCATTCTATCACGGTCACCTGGCACGCCAACTTCTTCCGTGAGTTCTCCGGCTGCGCCCCGCTGGCCCCACAGGATGACCTCACCCCCGGCGAGAGCGGCACTGCCCTGGCCGGCCCCTTCGATCATTCTCCTGCCGGGGAAAACTTCAACGTGACCGTCACCCTCTGCACGCAGGATAACTTGCTTGGCACTTGCGTCAGTAAGACCATTTCCTTCAGCCCTTAAAACAAGCCCCTCCTGGTCGGAAGACAGCGCCCCCAGGGACCGAGACGGGGATTCTCGCTCCCCGTCTCTTTTTTTGCCGCAGAAAGCGGTCGAGGCGATGCGCGACGGCATTCGCTGGCCAGCCATGTGCCCGGTCACGCTGGCGAGTTTTTCAAACGCGCGCGTAGCTACCTCGACAATGTTATATTACCTGTCCCTTGTCATTGCGAGGCGGCGATAGGGCCACGCCGAGGCTCGCCCGAGGCGCCGCCGAAGCAATCTCCTTGCGAGTCTCAAGGTAAGCAGTCTCCCAGTTACCAGGGGATTGCTTCGGGCAGAGAACGCCCTCGCAATGACAACTATACGAAAATATAACATTGTCGATCTACTCAGCC
>DAOTVX010000013.1:0-11611 GCA_034436275.1 Anaerolineales bacterium
CTCATTGTTTAGCGCAAATTCACCTGAAAGCATTGAACCGTTTACGTAGGACGGTCTTTCCAGGCCGTCCACCTGACCGACAAGCTGGAAAGACAGGCTGGAAAGCCTATCCTACGGAGAACGAACAGAGAGTCCCCAGGAGCGCAAAATCTAACCGAACGCGGCACTACGCTGTTTCGGCTGGGCAGTCACCACGCCGATTCCCAATGAGTCTCAGTAGATGCAAATTTGTGCTTGCAGTGCCGACTTTAGTCGTCTTTTCAGGCAGACGACACAGATCGCGGCAGGGTGAACTGAATGGTGACGCCGTCCTCGTTTTCCTGAACCAGACGAATTTTCCCCCCATGTTGGGTAATATAAGCCTGCCCGATATATCCCTGCAATTCTAAATCAATGGCCGAAGGGGTCTTGTTCTTTTCGCCCAGGCTGCGGATAGTAAAGAACAAATGATCGTTTTCGTCAGCAGCAATCAGTAAAATTCTCGCCGGCGGCTTGACAAATTCAGCAACATAAGAGACGAAACTGACCAGCGCCTGACGAATCTGGAATTCATCCAGATGGCAGGTAGTTTTGGCACAGGTGCAGCGATTCTCAAAGTCGAATTTGCGCGTCGGGTGCGCGCGTTTCCACTGCGAGAGTGCCTCTTCCATGACGCGGGGCAGATCGAACTCAGATGGCTGGGGTGTCTTCTCCCCACCGTTCAAGCGCGCGATTTCTATGATCGCGCTCAGCCAGTCCAGCATGCGCGCGCCGCTGTTGTAAATTGTGGTCAAATCTTCGCGCTGATATTCGGTCAGCGGCCCATCCTGGCCACTTAACATGACGCGGGAAAAGCCGATAATATGATTGAACGGCGTTTTCAGATCATGCGCCTGGACAGAGAGGAAGCGGTTTAAATCGAGTTGTTCGGGAAGATGAAGTGTGGCCATTGCCTGCCATCCGCCAGCAGAAAACGGGCTATCTTTTTTGTTAAGTATAGCACAATCTGGTTAAGGCGGCAGGATGGCAGTTCGCGCAAGCCTGTTGCCAGGAAAGATCTCTGCGCGCGGTCAACACTCACTATATCCGCAACTGTAACACTTGCGACAACCTTCTTCATTGACCATGCTGGCCTCGCCACACTCCGGGCAGAGATCACCGATCTTGACCATTGCTGGCTGGGAAGCAAAGGGGGCCGATGGCGCGCCTGAAAGCGCCGCCGACTCCGCAACCTTGCCAACACTGGCCGCGCTGGCTGGCGATTCGGACACCGGCTGCACGGCCGGATGAGACTCACCCTGTCCATTGCCTTTCTCCTGCTGGCCGGCGGCTTTCCATTGCAGATATTCGTCCAGAACCTGGCCCACGCCGTCGGGCAAAGAGCGGACGCGGTGTGGCCCAAAACCAAGCGAACGTCCGCCGCCAATGCCGGTCAGTTGTTTGACCACTTCCGCCAGGCGATCGCGCGGCAGGATCGGCGAGGCCAGACGCAAGATGTACGAGATGAGGCGCCCAATGGCCTCCGAGACGGCGGCCGTCTCCGAGCCGGCTTTAGCGGTGTTGATGAAGACCTCGAAAGGCTGGCCATCGCCGTTCTCGTTGATGGTGACGAACGCCCGGCCCAGCGGAGTTTCGACGCGATAGGTAATGCCAGGGAGCGAGCGCGGGCGCGGCTTCTTCGTCTCGTGCCAGGCGGCCAGTTGGGTGGCAATTTCTGCCTCGGCCAGGCTGGCAGGTGAAGACACCGGCGCGGCAGGCCAGTACGGAAGAAGCGGCGGCTGAAGCGCGCCGCTGGCCGAATCGGGTTTGGTCTGAGATTCCGGCGCGGCCTCGTTCGCACTCGCGGCGCGCTTCTTCTCCGCCGTGGCTTTCGTCTCCAACACAACCTTCTCACGCGAACCGGTTACATACACCGTGAGGCCTTTGCAACCCAGGCGCCAGGCCAGTCGGTAAGCAATGGCTACGTCCTCTTCCGTCGCGTTTTCGGGGAAGTTGATCGTCTTCGAGATACTGTTATCCACAAACGCCTGCAAAGCCGCCTGCATCCGCACATGTTCTTCAGCGGTAACATCGGCCGCGACCACGAACACCTGTCGAATCGTTGGCGGCACCTCGGCAATGTGCTGACAGGTCCCCTCATGCAGGACGCGTTCGTAAATTTCCTGCCGCTTCTCCTCCGGAATCCCGGCCTGCATCAGCGCTTGTTCGAAACGCTGGCTGGCATACGTCAACAGCAAATCCCTGCCGTTGTCATTTACGTGGCGGATATAGGCCAGCGCAAAGACCGGCTCGCAACCATACCCTTCAATGCCGGCCACCGTGGCGATGGTGCCGGTTGGGGCAATGGTGGTTTGCGCGGCATTGCGGATGCCATATTGTTTAATACCCTCTACAATGTCCTCCCACGCCAGCGGCGGACGCCCCCAGTCGTGATGGTAAGGAACAACCGATTGGGGCGGCTGCCACTTCAGGTTTTGTGGATCATACAGGCTACCCTGGATGGCCGGGAAGGGGCCACGCTCTCGGGCCAGTTCGATACTGGTTTTCATCGCATGATAGCGGATGAACTCCATCACCTGCGCGGCGAACTCCTGCCCCTCGGGTGAACCGTAGCGCACGCCGACGTGATACATCAGGTCGGCCAGGCCCATGATACCCAGGCCGATGCGGCGGGCGCGATGAGCGGCCTCTTTGAGCTGCGGCACAGCGGGAACATAGGCATTCGCTTCCACCACGTCGTCGAGGAAACGCGTGGCCAATTCCACACTCTGACGCAAGGCTTCCCAATCCACGCGGCCATCCGGCCCGCAATGCTCATTCAGGTTGATCGAACCAAGACAGCAGTTCTCATAAGGTCCAAGCCATTGCTCTCCGCATTGGTGGGCAACAATCCCATTGGCGATCACACTATGGGTTTGCTCTTCGGTCAAATCGTATACATCGGCTGTGCCAGCCTCCTCAATCGCAACCACTGTGGTCTCAAAGGATTCGCGATTCGCACGCCGCGCCTTGCTGGCGACAAACTCCTGCGCCTTGCGCTGTCTGACCATGTCGAGAAAGCCTATTTCGGAGAGGAAGCGATCGCGATTCGCCCTGTCCAGAATCAACTCATAGTCGGCGTGGGCAAAGTACGCCTGCTGCTGGCCTTTTCCATCCGGCAGAAGACGGCATCCGGCGGCACGGCGTTTGTGAATGCGGCTCACAATGCCGAAATTGAGCAGCAGCAACTGCACGTCTCGCAGCAATTCCAGCGAGGCACTGGCCAGGCGAATAGAGCAAGATTTTTTCCCCGCCGAGACGTTGACCGTGCCATTGGTGGTGAACAACCCTTGCAGAAAACCGACCACTGCCGGACGGGGTGCCCTCCAGATGGAAGCCGGCACACGTTTTTCATGGGCCGGCACGGCTAGAACGCCAAGGGATTCAAAGAACAGGGATGGCAGCTGCCCACAGGTCAGTTGTCGCAGTTCGCCACGTGGATGCCAATCGCCCGGTCCAAAATGCGCCTGCATGAATTGTTGTACAATCTCCCGCAATTCATCGGTTTCATTCGAGAAGGCCATCCCGACAGGGGAGTGACTGCCGGGACTGAGCCAGCCATCGCCGATTAACGTTCCCAGAACAACGCCAAGTTCATGCGACCAAACCCTGGGGAAACTGGCATACCGGACGGTAACCTCATGGCGTGTGACCGTAGGCGTGGATACATGCTCCCCTCCCTGGGCGATGGTTGCCATTTTTTCCTCAACATATTCCAGATTCGGCAAAGCCACATCCTGGCTCCAGACTCCAGCGCCCGATTGAAGGAGCAGTTTATCTCCCACGCGTAACCGCCGCAATTCCACGTAGCCACGGTCAGGTGTCAGGAACTTATGGTCAGGCGTGGCGACAATGGAATACCCATGCCGGGTAGTCAATCGCACGACGGGAGCATTTTCCCGCGTCTTCCAGGCTGGGGAAGCGGGACGATAAACCACTCCGCCATGACGGTTGGGCAGGCCACGTCCACCCCATGGAGCGCGCAGGTCGGTGGCTACCAGAACGTCCACATTCAACTCGGCCAGTTCCTGAATGGTAATCAGCCCCAGATTGGTAGCAATCCGAGTGGAACCGATAAAACACGGGTTTGTCGCTTCCAGCGGGTATAGATGGGGGACAGGATTGCTGCGATTGGCCGTGTCCAGGAAAAGAACGCCCGGCTCGCCATTGTGGTGCGCCTGACGGACGATTTTATCGAACAGTTCTCGTGCCCGTACTTTCTTATAGACCCGGATAGGCAAACCAGCCCTTTCGGCCTCTTCGAGCGTTCCATCGAAGTCGCGATAGCGGGGGTCGGTGACATCGGGGAAACGCAGTTCCCACTCGGCATCGTTTTCTACCGCGCGCATGAAGGCGTCGGTGATGCCGACTGAGATGTTGAAGTTGGTGATGGCGTTTTCATCAGTCTTGCAGGTGATGAATTCTTCAATATCTGGATGATCGACGCGCAGGACGGCCATGTTGGCGCCGCGACGCGTGCCGCCCTGGGCAATCTCGCCAAAGGCCTTATCGTAGACGCGCAGGAAGCCAACCGGCCCCGTGGCCTGCCCGGCCGAGGACTTGACCACCGCCCCTTTCGGGCGCAACCGCGAGAAAGAGAAACCGTTGCCGCCGCCCGTTTGCTGCACCAGCGCGGCGTTGCGCAGGGTCTGAAAGATACCGCTCTCGCGCCGGCCCATGTCATCGGAGATGGGCAGGACAAAGCAAGCCGCCAGTTGTCCGAGTGGGGTGCCGGCCCCCGTAAAGGTGGGCGAGTTAGGGAAAAACTTCTTGCTCGTCAAAAGATGATAGAACGCCACAGCGCGCGCCCTGGCATCGCCCCCCCATTGCTCTTCCACACGGGCAATGTGCCAGGCAACGCGCCAGAACATGTTCTCAATGCTCTCCACCGGCTGGCCATCGTCGCCGCGCCGCAGGTAACGTCGCGTCAAGACCTGACGACCATTCTCGCTCAACGCGACCCTCGGCAACCCTTTGGGCATCGGGGGAGTGGGAAGCAAACCGTGTGGATCTGGCTTGGCTGTGGACATGGCAGACTCCTCTGGCAAGAGTAAAAAATGAATCAAGGTGGAAGTTTCCCGGCGCGCCTGCCGACGCAGGCGCACACGAACATCAGGCAGACTTTCGCTTACCCTTCCAGCAAGCGATCAATTTCATCCCGCAAAGCATGTAAATCCGCAAGACGCAGGTAAACAATGGCGTAACGAATGTAAGCGATTTGATCCAGTTCTTTCAGGCCATTAATGACCAAATCGCCGACGACGCGCGAGGAGACCTCTGCCTTCCCCATTTTTTGCAGTTCCGCTTCCACCTGCCCGACCAGACGATCGATGTCCTCGGCAGAGACCGGACGCTTGGCGCAGGCAATGCGAATCCCACGTTCCAGTTTCGCGCGATCGAACTCCTCGCGTGTGCCGTCCTGCTTGATGATCAAGGGGGTTGCCAGAAGCGGGCGCTCGTAACTGCTGAAACGCTGACCACAATGCAGACATTCTCTCCGTCGGCGAATCCCCTGGTGATCCGGCGTTGTGTCCAGCACTCGGGAACCCTCTTGATGGCAGTACGGACAGAGCATCCAGACTCCCATAATTAGAACAAATGTAGCCACCACAGGTGGCGTCTTAAGACTGTAGTCCCCCTATATCTTGGGGATAAGCGTTGTGATTCTAACATATCCCGCCGGGGAAGGCAAGGGCCACAACCTTAAAAAATTCTCCCTCGCGCTGTTGCCCCGCAAGGCTCTCTGTCCTTCATCTACTTCATTTCTTGCCGCCCGGTCAGGGCGCGCAACAGCGTATTCTGGTCTGCGTATTCCAGATCGCCGCCGACAGGCAGCCCTCGCGCCAGACGGGTAATCTGTACGCCAAACGGTTGCAATTGCTGGCGCAAGTAGAGCGCCGTAGCGTCCCCTTCCAGGCTGGGATTGGTGGCCAGAATCACCTCCCGCACGCCGCCCTGTCGCACCCGCTGCAGCAACGGGGCAATCTTCAAATCCTCCGGGCCAACCCCCTCCACCGGCGAAAGTACGCCATGCAGCACATGGTATTTTCCCTGATAGACTCCCACCCGTTCCAGAGCCAGTACATCGAGCGGCTCTTCGACAACACAAATCACGGCACCATCTCGCTCTGGATTCTCGCAAATCTCACAATATTGCCGCCCGGCCAGCGTAATATTGAAACACTGCTGGCAGAAAGCCGTGTTTTGTCTCATCTCCAGTAAGGCCGTTGCCAGTTGCCCGGCAATCTCTTCGGGAGCGCGCAGCAGGAAGAACGCCAGGCGCGCCGCCGTTTTGGGGCCAATCCCCGGCAGACGTTCAAGAGCGATAATCAGATTCTGTATCGGTTCGGGTAACATGGTATCTGCAGGTATTATATCATCAGGAGATACAGGGTTTCACGGGCAAGAGGGAGTATAATGCTTTT
The DNA here is from genome assembly GCA_034436275.1 of Anaerolineales bacterium. GTDB lineage: Bacteria > Chloroflexota > Anaerolineae > Anaerolineales > Villigracilaceae > DAOTVX01. The sequence goes on from DAOTVX010000013.1 coordinate 6,444, forward strand.
ATCGAGCCTGTTCCTTCACGAAGGAGATTGCCATGAACCACCGATTCGAGCAACTGAAAACCCTGTTGGCCGAGATTGCCGATTTGGGCAAAGCCGCCGCGGTCCTGGGATGGGATCAGCAGGTGAACATGCCGCCGGGCGGCGCGGAAGCCCGTGGTCAGCAACTGGCGCTGCTCAGCCGTCTGGCTCACGAACGGGCCACCTCGCCGGAACTGGGCAAATTGCTGGAAGCGTTGCAGGCCGAAGCCGTCAATCTGGATCCAGATTCGGACGAGGCGCGGCTGATCAAAGTCACGGCCCGAGACTACGAGAAAGCCGTGCGCGTACCGGCAACGTTCGTCGCCGAACGGGCGGAAGTGACCACGCGCGCCTTTCAGGCCTGGGCCGAGGCCAGACGACAGGCCAATTTTGCCCTGTTCCAGCCCCATCTGGAAAAAATCATTGAACTCACCCATCGCTACATCGGCTTCTTTCCTCCCGCCGAACACCCCTACGACATTCTGCTCGACGACTATGAGCCGGGAATGAAGACATCCGAGGTCAAAGCCATCTTTGAAGCCCTGCGACCGGCGCAGGTGGCGCTGATTCGCCAAATCAGCCAGCAACCGCAGGTAGACGATTCCTTCCTGCACCAGCCGTTTGAGGAACGAAAACAATGGGATTTCGGCGTCGAGGTGATCACGAAATTCGGGTACGACTGGCAATGCGGTCGCCAGGACAAAGCGCCCCATCCGTTTACAACCAGTTTCAGCATTCGCGACGTGCGCATTACCACCCGAGTTGACCCCAATTTTCTTAACCCCATGCTGTTCGGCACCATGCACGAGTGCGGACACGCCCTCTACGAATTGGGCATCAACCCCGCCTACGAGCGCACCTCGCTGGAAGGCGGCGCCTCGCTGGCGATTCACGAATCCCAGTCCCGCCTGTGGGAAAACCTGGTTGGGCGTTCCCTCGCCTTCTGGGAACATTTCTATCCCCGCCTGCAGGAATATTTCCCTCAACTGGCTGGCATATCCCTGGAGACTTTCTACAAAGGGATCAACAAGGTAGAACCATCCCTCATTCGCGTGGAAGCCGACGAAGCCACGTACAACCTGCACATTATGCTGCGCCTCGAACTCGAAATCGCTCTGGTCGAAGGCAAGGTCAGAGTCCAGGACCTGCCTCAGGTCTGGAATGCAAAAATGCAGGAGTATCTGGGTATCCTCCCCACCAACGACGCCGAAGGCGTGCTGCAGGATGTGCACTGGTCTAACGGTTATCTGGGTTATTTTGCCACTTATGCGCTGGGCAATCTGGTCTCGGCGCAGTTGTGGGAAGCGATTCACCGCGATCTTCCCGACCTGGAAGATCAGATCCGCTCCGGGCAGTTCGCCCATTTGCTGGCCTGGTTGCGGGAAAAGATTCACCGCCACGGTCGTAAATACGAACCCCAGGAACTGGTCCAGCGCGTGAGCGGCAGTAAAATTGATCCGGCCCCTTACCTGGGCTATCTGCAAACCAAATTCCGCCCGATCTACGGTTTATAACCCCTCGTCCAGCCAGTTTCAGCCTCAACCGGTCGCGCCTCTCCTCGCCGGGAGAGGCGCGCGATCATTAAAACTCACCCATTCCCGGCAGGCGCAGGCGTTCCAACAGTACAATACCGACGCCGCAAACGGTCATCAAAATCGTAGCCATGGCCATCGCCTGGCCATAGTTCAGGCCACCGGGTTGGGAAAGAAAGCGCGCAATCGCCAGCGGCAGGGTCGGGTATTCTGGACGTGCGACCAGTGAGGTGGCGCCGAATTCTCCCAGCGAAACGGTAAAGGCAAAGATGGCCGCAGAAAGCAAGGCCCGGCGGACGATAGGCCAGTCCACCGAAAACCAGACTTGACGTGGTGAGGCGCCCAGCACCATCGCCGCCTCGCGCAGCCGGGGCGGAATCGAGGCCAGGGGCGGTTGCAGACTGCGAATGACAAACGGGAGCGCAATCAGCGTATGGGCCAGAGGAACGAATAAGGGTGAAGTCAGCCAGCGTCCATAGGCCAGGATGAAGCCCAATCCCAACGTCACTGCCGAGGCGCCCAACGGCAACATCACCAGCGGGTCCAACCATTGTTCAACAACGCCGGGACGCGCCAGCGCCCGCGCCGCCGGCAGCCCGAGCAGCAGCGCCAGCAACACCGTCAGCGCCGCATATCCCAGCGAAGTGCCCATCGCCCGCAGTGGAGGCACATAGAACAGCGAACCGCGCCGATTGACAAATAACTCCCGATAATAATCCAGAGTGATTCCATAGTGGACTGTGCCGCGCTCACCGCGATTGGCCTCCAGCCGGGTCACCGAGCGCAGCGGCAACGAAAGTAAAGGCAAGACGAACAGTACCACCAGGAGGAGGCTGACCAAAACTACGTAGCCCTTCTCGCCCCAGTGGAGAGGGGCACGCAGATTCAAGGCCGCCGGTTTCGGCATCGCGATAACCGACAGGCGAGCAGTGACGCGGCTGTAAAGGAAAGCAAATATCAAAGTACAAGTCAGTTGAACAAGCGAGAGCACAGCCGCCAACGGCAAATTAAAAAACTGAACCGTCTGAAGGTAAATCGCAACTTCCAGCGTGGCAAAGCGCGCCCCACCCAACAGCAGAATCACCCCGAAGGACGTGAAATCGAAGATGAACACCAGCAAGGTCGCGGCCAGCAGCGACGGGCGTAAGAGAGGCCGCGTAACGTTCCACAGGACACGACGGGTATCGGCTCCCAGGGAACGGGCCGCCTCCTCCAGCCGCGGGTCCAGGTGCGCCAGTGCATTTCCCACCAGTCGAATAACAATGGTCGTGTTATAGAACATGTGCGCCAGCAAAATGGCGCCCAACGTGCCCACAAAAGGAATGGGCGGCGCAGACAGCCCAAACGCCTGCATCAACCCCAGATTCAACCAGCCGCGCGGACCCAGAAAAGCGTTAAAACCGGCCGCAACCACGACCGTCGGCAGCATGAAAGGAATCGCTGTCAGCAACCGAAGCCACCCTTTCCCGAAAAAGCGATACCGCGCGAAGAGGTACGCCGCCGGCAAACCAATCCCCAACGTCAGCAAAGTGGAAAGCGTCGCCTGATAGAACGTGAAAGCCGTCGCGCTGCGCACAACAGCCCATCCCTGTCTGTCTATTCCCTGGACTACCAGCAAACGCAGCCCAAGATAAAGGACGCGAGCAAAAGGATGGAAAAAGACCAGGCCGAGGAAAACGGCTACCCCCAGCCAGGGCCATAACGAAACCCACACGTGGCGACGTTGAGCAGAAACCATTCCATTACCTTCCGCCGGGTCGGAACAGGGCGTGCCGGGAACGATCTCGGAGCGCGTGCGGGGACGCGCTCCGAGAGTGATCCTCGACGACAACGCGCCACGCGCGGCTCAACGCAAAACCGCCTCAGTCCATTCGGCAATCCAACGCTCACGATTCGCCGCGATCAGCGCCGGGTCAAGGCTGGCCGGTTGCTGTGCCACCTCGGCCCACTGGACGAATTCCTGCGGCAGGGCCGCCTGGCGATGGACCGGATAGACAAACATCTGCAGCGGCACGTCCTCCTGAAATGCAACCGAAAGCATAAAGTCCACGAACTTGCGCGCCAGGGCGCGATGGCGCGTGCCTTTCAGGATACCCACAAACTCAATCTGGCGGAAGCAGGTGCCCGGGGCAAGGATCGAAGCCGTCGGCGACTCCGTGACCGGCGGATCGGCGTAAATGACCTCCGCCGCCGGGCTGGAAGCATACGAAACCACCATCGGCTGGGGCCCATGCCCGGACGAGGCCGAAAAGTTGGTGTAGTACGCCGTCTCCCAATCGTCCACGACGACCAGGTCATTGGCGCGCAGATCACGCCAGTAGTCCAGATAACCTGGATCGCCAAAGTGAGCAACGGTCGCGAAGAGGAAGGCCAGGCCGGGCGAAGAGGTGGCCGGGTTTTCCACAACCAGCAGGCCGCGATATTCCGGCCGGGTCAGGTCCTCCAGGGACTGCGGAATGGGCAGGTTGTGCGCGGCAAAATAGGCTTTGTCGTAGTTAATGCAGACATCGCCGTAATCCACCGGCAGGACACGATGCTCTGGATCGAGCTGGAACTCGGCGGGAATTTCGTCCAGAAGCGGCGAGGCGTAAGGCTCGAAAATGTCCGCTTCCAGCGCGCGCGAGAGAAAGGTATTATCCACGCCATAGAACACATCTGCCAGCGGCGCATCCTTGCTCAAAATTGCTTTGTTAAGCGCCGCGCCAGTGTCACCGCTGGCCAGAAATTCGACGTGAACGTTATGTTCTGCTTCAAAGGCTGTAATCACCGCCTCGCTAACCGCGAACGAGTCGTGGGTCATTACCGTCAATGTAGCGGGAGTCTTTGGCCCACAGGCCGCGAGCAGGATCAGCATCAGGGAAGTGAACAGGAAAACAAAGCGTTTCATTGGGAACCTCCGGAAACATGAGTTTGAGGAATTGGATGATCAGGTGATGGTTCTGTCATTGTCGGAAAACGCTGGTGTCAGCCGGAGGCCGGAGCCTCGGGGAACGACCGGCGCCGGTGTACGCACAAAAGCATACCCTGCGCTACCCGAACGGAAGCCTGCGCCGTGAGCATTTCGTTGCTGACGCCGCGCGTCCGTTCCGGAAAGAGCGTCTCGCCGCGCAGTGGCCAGCGCAGGCCCTCGGTCACAATGCCCTCGGCTGCCGCTCCCCAGGGTAGCAAGGAGACAATATCGCCCGGCGCGCCGCTGATTGCGGCATGTTGACGGATAAAGAAGGCCTCCTCGAGGCCATCGTCCAGGCGCGCATCGCGTTCCGCCAGACGCGGGGCGGTTAAGAGGGCCAGATTGGCCAGAGTCTGGTCGAGACGACCTCCCAGAGCGGCAACAATCCGAATCTGATGGCAACCCCGTTCCAGGGCATAATCCAGCGCCAGTTCCAGATCGGTCTCGTCCTTATCAGGCGGATAGGAGAGCAGGAGCGAGCGGCGGGCAACAGCCTGCTTCGCTTCCTCTTCCGCCAGTGAATCGAGATCGCCGATAATACAGGATGGCACCAGGCCGAGCGCCAGGGCGTGACGGGCGCCACCGTCGGCGGCGAGGATCAGGTCGCCGGGCTGAATCAGGCGGCGCGCGGCCGCCAGATCGGGCAGGTTGCCGTTGACAAAAATCAG
>DAOTVX010000014.1:0-9926 GCA_034436275.1 Anaerolineales bacterium
ACAAACAAATACGCCAGTGCCGAAAGCGGTGACACGCTCGAAATCGTCGAACGCCCCAACGGGGGCCTCTCGGTCGTTCTGGCAGACGGACAAACGTCGGGGCGTGGGGCCAAGACGGTTTCGATGATGGTCGTCCGCAAAGTGATTGCCTTGCTGGCCGAGGGGGTACGCGACGGCGCGGCGGCGCGGGCCGCCTCGGATTTGCTGTACACAGAAAGACAGGGAAAAGTCATCTCGACGCTCAATATCGCCTCGATTGACCTGCAAACAGCCACCGTTGTGCTGACCCGCAATAACCCGGCCCCAATCTATGTCGCGCGCGGTGATCGCATTGACTGCCTGAACGCCGAATCTCCGCCTATCGGCCTCTCGCGCAGCGTACGTCCTGTCATCAGTGAAATGCCCATCGAGGCCGGCCTGACCATCGTCCTCTTCACCGATGGCATACTGCACGCTGGCGAACGACGCGCCCAACGCATGGATATTGCTACCTCGCTACAAGCGATGCTCGAGGAACAAGACCCTCCCCCGCAGGCCATCGCCGATGCCCTGCTCAACGAGGCTATTCGCCTGGACGATGGCCGACCGGCCGATGATATGAGCGTGGTGGCGATTCGCATTGTCGAACGGCGCGGTGATGACATTCGCCGCATGACGGTGCGCCTGCCTATCTGCCTGCCAGAGGGGTGAAGCGGGCCGGTTGCCACAGAAACCATACCGTGCGGAATCCCGCCGCCAGGCAGGAGGTGGCGCGGTGCCATTGTGGGGCGGCTGGGGGTCCCACGGTGATCCATGCTGACGTCCTATCGTGGTTGCATGAGGGGGGCGTGAGCACCCGGCTCCTGAAGTGAATGGCGATTCCCAACACTTTTTGTCCTTTACAGCCCGACTGTTAAATGATAAAATTTGCAATAAGTAATACTATAAAAATCGGGGTGGCTTGCTTCCATGCCTGCTCGAACAATTGGCGCGATCCGGCCGTTCCGGCCCGGGTTATTTCCTCACAGGCTGGTGGAAGGTGTCGCCCGCGTGCCGCATCCCGTCAGCACTCCGGCGCGGCTAACGTTGTTCCCGTCGCTCTCACCGCTGGTGACCTGTATCCTGATGCCAGCGGTGACCTGCCGTGAGGCACAACCTTGCTCTGAGTATCGGCTTTCGCCCTATGTCCTGTATCGAACGTTTAACACAACTTCTCCACGAACGGGGGTTTCGCATGACGCCACAGCGACTGGCGATTTTACAGGCGCTGCACGATGGCGGGCACCTGGCTCCCACAGCCATTTACCAGCGCGTTCGCCAGACGGGGATGACCGAGGCTACGGTCTATCGCACGTTGAATTTCCTGGCCGAAAACGGCGTGGTGTATCCTGCGCTACAAGAAGGCGGTCACCTGACCTATGAACTGGCCAGCGCAGAACATCACCATTTGATCTGCCGTCGCTGCGGGCGAGAGATAACGATAGAGGATACGCGCCTGCGCCCACTGCTGGCCGCGCTGGAGGCCGAGACGGGGTTTCGCGCCATCAGCGGCCACCTGACGTTCTTCGGCCTTTGTCCGCAGTGCGCCAATCCGTTGTAACACACCTGCCTTGAGACAGGCTCAAGGCAGGTCATCCCATACTCTCTCTGGAGGTTTCTGTCATGTTGCTGGCTCCTCAGCCAATGCACATCCCGGATGGTTTCCTGACGACGGTGGTGGCCCTTTTCCTGTGGCTGGTTGCCGTGATCGTGATCGGTTATGCTTTGCGGCGTGTCAGCCAGGAGATAGGGGAGCGGTTGGTACCCTTGATGGGCGTGCTGGCCGCAACCATTTTCGCCGGTCAGATGCTCAACTTCAGCGTCACCGGCGGCACGTCGGGGCACTTGCTCGGCGCAACGCTGGCGACCATTCTGGTTGGTCCCTGGGCAGCCATGGTGGTCATGACCACAGTGGTCAGCATTCAGGCGCTGATTTTTCAGGATGGCGGTCTGCTGGCGCTGGGTGCCAACCTGTTCAATATGGCCATCGTTGGCGTGGCGGTGGCGCACTTTACCTACACCACCGTTCAGAAACTGGCACGTGGCAAGTCGTGGGGTATCTTTGTCGGCGGCTTCGTGGCGGCCTGGCTCTCGATTGTGATTGCGGCGCTGGCCTGTGCACTGGAACTGGCCGTTTCAGGCACCTCGCCGGCCAACATCGCGGTGCCGGCAATGGGCGGGATTCACGCCTTGATCGGCATCGGCGAAGGACTGATCACGTTGGGCGCGCTGGCGCTGGTGTACGCGGCGCGGCGTGACTTGCTGTCTGGGACGCAGGCCGCCCCGCGCGGAAGTAAGGCGGTTTGGGTCGGCGGGCTGCTCTTCGCTCTCCTGCTGACCGTTCTCTCGCCGCTGGCCTCTGCCCATCCCGATGGCCTGGAATGGGTAGCCGAACAACACGGCTTCCTGGAAGCCGCGCGTGAACCCCTCTACACGTTGATTCCCGATTACCTCTTCCCCGGCATTCCGAATGAGACACTGGCCACAATCCTGGCTGGTATCCTGGGCACCCTGCTGGTCTTTGGCGTGGCCCTGGGGGTGGCCCGCGCCCGACGCGCGGCGGCAAAACCGTAAGCTCGACTGGAGAAGGCAGGTGGCGCGGAGGTCGTGACTCTCCCGCCATCTGCCTGCCGTACCATGCACGTTCACTTTCTCGACCCTTACCGGCCCGGCGACAGCCCCGTTCACCGTCTGGATGGGCGCGTCAAGTTTCTGCTGGCAGTCGCGTTTATCCTGGCCATCTCGTTGACGCCGCCAACAGCCTGGCCAGTTCACTTGCTGTTTCTGGCGTTGTTGCTTTCCGTGGAGATTCTAGCCGGCCTTGGGCTGGGATACGTATGGCGGCGCGCTGCGCTGGCGTTGCCGTTTGCTCTGGCGGCATTGCCGCTGGTCTTCACCCGGGGTGAAGAGATACTCCTGGCCCTGCCGGCCAGCGCGCCGCGGTTAGCGGTGTATGCCGAGGGGCTGGAACGCTTCGTCAGCGTGGTCATCAAGTCGTTGCTTTCCATTCAGGTGGCTATGGTGCTGGTTGCATGCACGCCGTTTCCACAGTTATTACAGGCAATGCGTGGCGTCGGCGTGCCGCGCTTGCTGGTGGCAATGTTTGGGATGATGTGGCGTTACCTGTTCGTGCTGGTGGACGAGGCGTTGCGCCTGCTGCGAGCGCGGGCAGCGCGCGCAGGTCAGGTGGCCGATCGGCGTGCCGGGGGGAGGTTGCTCTGGCGGGCGCGCGTGACGGGTGGCATGGCCGGCAGTTTGTTCCTGCGGGGCTTTGAGCGCAGCGAACGCATCTATGCCGCCATGCTGGCACGCGGCTACGACGGCGAGACGCGCGCTTTGCCGCTTCCTCCTCTCTCCGCCAGCGCCTGGGCGGCGTTGATCATGGGATTCGGCCTCCTGAGCCTGCTGCTGACCCTGGGTTTTCTTGGCTGGGGTTGAACGAGATTCATCATGCACCATTCCATCGAGATCGAACATCTGTCGTTTTCCTATCCGGATGGCCGTCAGGCTCTACGGGACGTTTCGCTGCACATTGCGCCGGGGGAAAAAGTGGCTCTGGTCGGGCCAAACGGCGCGGGGAAGTCCACTTTGCTCCTGCATTTGAACGGCATCCTGCGCGGACACACGGGATGGGTGCGGGTGTGCGGGATGGAGGTCAACGAGCAGAATCTGGGGCGCGTGCGCGCGGCTGTCGGCCTGGTGTTCCAGAACCCTGATGACCAGTTATTCTCGCCGACCGTTTTCGACGACGTGGCTTTCGGGCCTATCTATCAGGGCCTGCCGCCATCTGAAGTCGAAGAACGGGTGCGCGCTGCGCTGCAGGCGGTACATATGGAGGGGTATACCTCGCGCCTGTCGCACCACTTGAGCGCCGGTGAAAAGAAGCGCATCGCCATCGCGACGGTCCTCTCCATGCAGCCGGAAGTGCTGGCGCTGGATGAACCAACTGCCGGCCTCGACCCGCGCGCGCGCCGTGGCCTGATCAACCTGCTGCGCGATCTGCCGCTGACCATGCTGGTTGCCACCCACGACCTGGCCATGGTCCGCGAACTGCTGCCTCGCATGATTATCATGGATGAAGGCCGTGTGGTCGCCGAAGGGCCCACCGAGGCTTTGATTCGGGATACCGCTTTGATCGCCGCGCACGGGCTGGAAGCATAGCCCGGTCGTAACTATTTCGCCCTGTCTCAAAACCGTTGTGGATGTCATGGCGAGGAGCGTTCTTTGCGACGAAGCAATCCCCAGGCGGCCCATTTCGCCTGATAAAGGGGAGATTGCTTCGCCAAAAAACGGCTCGCAATGACATAGCTGAGTAGTTACGCCCGGTCAATAGAAAACGAGACGGCGGGGTTTCTGGCCCACCGTCTCGTCGCTCCGCATTCCACGGGGAAGATTATCTGGCCTTGATGGTGATGGTCTTCGGTTTGACCTCTTCCGACTTGGGCAATACGATGGTCAGGATGCCATTTTCGAAATCGGCTTTGGCCTTCTCGGTCTCCACCTGCGTCGGGAGCATTACCGAGCGCTCGAAGGATTGATAGCGCTGCTCGCGCAGATGGTAGGTGGCGTTCTTCTGTTCCTCATCCTGCTTGTATTCACCGCGCAGGGTGAGTACATCGCCTGTGACCGAGACCTGAACATCCTCCGGCTTGAAACCGGGCAGCGCCGCCTTGACGACCACCGCATCGTTCGTCTGGTAAAGGTCAATCGCCGGAATGGTCGTGCCGATCAGGCTGATGGGTCGGGTGAAGGCATCGTCGAAGAGGCGATCCATTGCCTCGCGCAAGGACATGATTTCACGCATCGGTTCCCAGCGAATCAGGTTGGACATAGGCAACACCTCCTTATCCATAGAGTTTTATCGTTTGATTGTGCGCTTTTAATTTATCCCGCTTTCGTATGAAGTTCATCAGTGCAAAGTTAGAAAAATGTTGGAGTTGGGGGTAAAATAAGGGATTGGGTTGGTATGACAACCCGCAAGAGAATTTGTGCTATTTGTAACTATCTCACGAGGTACAGGCGCGATAAACTAAACCTGATTCGCTGCGGCGTTAATCTCATCCCACCGGCAAGATCAGTAGACTTTATCAGAGACAGGACACGGATACACGCGGAGGAACACGTACTTTCAAGCCGTCTTCTCGCTCTTATTTCCAGTGAAGTCCAATATACTATAAAATTATCATAAAAATTTGACTTTTTTGTGGGTAGCGGTTACAATCGCGCACAGCGTGCGACGTGTTTCTATACCAGGGCGAATGCTCTGAGTACTGCAAAGGAGAGAAGCATGGACCGAATCAAAGTCACAATTGATGGGAACGAGGCTACCGCCTCGGTGGCTCATCGTACCAACGAAGTCATTGCCATTTACCCGATCACTCCCTCCTCCAACATGGGAGAGTTCGCCGATGAGTGGTCGGCGGCGGGGCGTAAGAATATTTGGGGGACGGTGCCTCTGGTGATTGAGATGCAATCAGAGGGCGGGGCGGCGGGCGCCGTGCATGGTTCGTTACAAAGCGGCGCGCTGACTACTACCTTCACGGCCAGCCAGGGCCTGCTCCTGATGATCCCCAATATGTATAAAATAGCCGGTGAACTGACCAGCACTGTCTTTCATGTCTCGGCACGGACGGTTGCCACGCATGCCCTCTCGATTTTCGGCGATCATTCCGATGTGATGGCCTGTCGGCAGACCGGCTGGGCGATGATGGCTTCTGGCTCGGTGCAAGAGGCGCATGATTTTGCCTGTATTGCACAGGCGGCCACGCTTGAGGCGCGCGTCCCCTTCCTGCACTTCTTCGACGGCTTCCGCACTTCGCATCAGGTGGAAAAAATCGAGCAGCTGAGCGACGACGACCTGCGCGCCATGATTGACGATGAACTCGTCCACGCCCACCGCGCCCGCGCCCTGAACCCGGATCGGCCGGTGCTGCGCGGTTCGGCGCAGAATCCCGATGTTTTCTTCCAGGCGCGTGAGGCGGTCAATCCCTATTATCGGGCCACGCCAGCCATTGTTCAGAAAGCCATGGACAGGTTCGCCAGCCTGACCGGCCGCCAGTACCACCTGTTCGATTACATCGGCGCGCCGGACGCGGAACGCGTCGTTGTGATCATGGCTTCCGGCGGTGAGACTGCCGAAGCGACCGTCCGTTATCTGGTGGAGCGCGGAGAGAAGGTGGGCGTGATTCGGGTGCGCCTGTACCGTCCTTTCTCGGTGGAGCATTTCCTCGCGGCTTTGCCCAAGACGGTCAGGGCCATAGCGGCGCTCGATCGCACCAAAGAACCCGGGGCCATTGGTGAACCGCTCTATCAGGACGTCACGAACGCCCTGGTCGAAGGTGGACGCCACGACGTGACCGTGATCGGCGGACGGTATGGCCTTTCCTCCAAAGAATTCACCCCGGCGATGGTCAAGGCCGTCCTGGACGAACTCAACAAGGATCGTCCCAAGAATCACTTCACGGTCGGGATCGTGGATGACGTCACGCACACCAGCCTGGAGTATGATCCCTCATTCTCGGTCGAGCATCCGGAGACGGTGCGCTGCGTTTTCTTCGGGCTTGGGTCAGATGGCACCGTTGGGGCCAATAAAAACTCCATCAAGATCATCGGTGAGGGGACCGACAACTATGCCCAGGGCTACTTTGTCTATGACTCCAAAAAAGCCGGCACACTGACCGTGTCACACCTGCGCTTTGGGCCGAAACCGATTCAGGCGCCCTACCTCATCACCCCCAACACGGCTAACTTTGTCGCCTGCCACCAGTTCACCTTCCTCGAACGTTTCGATATGACCAAGTATGCCCAGCCGGGGGCGGTTTTCCTGCTCAACAGCATCTATGGCCCGGAGGAAGTCTGGGATCACCTTCCGCAGGAAGTACAACGCGATATTATCGAGAAGAAGTTGAAGTTCTACGTGATCAATGCCTACGACGTGGCCGAGAAGACCGGCATGGGAGCGCGCATTAACACCATCATGCAGACCTGCTTCTTTGCCATCTCCGGCATCCTGCCGCGTGAGGAGGCCATTGCCCAGATCAAAAAGGCGATTCAGAAGACCTATGGCAAGCGCGGTGAAGCCGTCGTGCAAAAGAACTTTGCCGCTGTAGATCAGGCTCTGGCCAACCTGCACGAGGTCAAGGTGCCCGATAAGGTCACCAGTACCTTTACGCGCCGCCCACCCGTACCCGATGAGGCGCCGGAATTTGTCAGGCAGGTGCTTGGGCCGATGATTGCCTATGAGGGCGATAGCCTGCCGGTCTCGGCAATGCCCGTGGATGGCACCTTCCCCACCGGCACGACCAAATGGGAAAAGCGCAACATCGCGCTCGAGATTCCGGTTTGGGAGCCAGACTTGTGCATCCAGTGCGGGAAGTGCGTCTTCGTTTGTCCGCATGCGGTGATTCGGCATACGGTTTATGACAAGAAATTCCTCGAGCAGGCCCCGGCGACCTTCAAATGGATGGAATCCAAGTTTAAAGAATTTCCCGGCATGGCCTATACGGTGCAAGTCGCGCCGGAGGACTGTACCGGCTGTACGCTGTGTGTGGAGGCCTGCCCGGCCAAAGACAAAACCAATCCGGCGCGCAAGGCGCTCAACATGGCTCCGCAACCTCCGCTGCGCGCCAGCGAAGCCCGCAACTGGGAATTCTTCCTGTCTCTGCCGGCGGTGGACCTGAGCGCCTTTACCCCAACCACGATCAAGAATTCACAACTGCTGGAGCCGCTGTTTGAGTTTTCGGGCGCTTGCGCCGGCTGCGGTGAAACTCCTTACCTGAAACTCCTCTCGCAACTCTTTGGCGATCGGGCGCTGATCGCCAATGCAACCGGTTGCTCGTCCATCTATGGCGGCAACCTGCCGACGACACCCTGGACGGTCAACCGCGAAGGGCGCGGGCCGGCCTGGTCGAACTCGCTCTTTGAAGACAACGCCGAGTTTGGTCTGGGTTTCCGCCTGGCGCTTGACAAGCAGCAAGAATATGCCCGCGACTTGCTCCCGGCCTTCGTGGACGAACTCGGTCAGGAACTGGTGGATGCTCTGCTCAATGCCGATCAGACTACCGCGGCGGGTATCCGTCAACAGCGCGAACGAGTCGCCATCCTGAAGCAACGCCTGGCCGGTTCAAAGCATCCTCAGGCGGCCAACCTGCTGGCTGTGGCCGACGCGCTGGTCAAGAAGTCGGTTTGGATTGTCGGCGGCGATGGCTGGGCCTACGATATTGGTTATGGCGGCCTGGATCACGTTCTTTCCACCGGCCGCGATGTCAACCTGCTCGTCCTGGATACCGAAGTCTATTCCAACACCGGCGGTCAGGCCTCCAAGTCCACGCCGCGCGGCGCAGTAGCGCGCTTTGCGGCTCAGGGGAAAGGCATCGGCAAGAAAGACCTGGGACTGATGGCGATGTCCTACGGGTATGTTTACGTGGCGCGCGTGGCAATCGGGTACAGCGATCAGCATACGCTCAAGGCTTTCCTGGAAGCCGAATCGTACCCGGGCCCATCGCTTATCATCGCCTATAGTCACTGCATCGCTCACGGGATTGACATGGCCAAAGGTCTGGAACAGCAAAAACTGGCTGTGCAATCGGGCGTCTGGCCGCTTTATCGTTACGATCCGCGTCTGGTGGAGCAGGGCAAGAATCCGCTGCAGCTGGATTACAAAGAGCCGAGCATCCCGGTTGAGCAGTACATGTACAACGAGACGCGTTTCCGCATGCTGGTGCAGAGCAACGAGGAGCGCGCCGAGCAACTGCTCAAACTGGCGCAGGCGGATGCACGGCAGCGCTGGAATTTCTATGCGCAGATGGCTGCCATGCGTTACGATGGCTCCGGCGAACCCCAAAAGGAAGGTGCCGCCTGAGAAGGCGCTACAGAGCGAGGGTCGCCATTGCAAAAAGGGAAAAGCCCCTGTCCGGATTCGGGCAGGGGCTTCGTTTTCAGGAATAAGTGCTCAGGGGAGGCTATTCGGCGATTTCGGGTTCCTCTGCGGCTTTCTTTTGCCGATAGGTGATGCGGCCACGCGTCAGGTCGTAAGGGGACATTTCCACTCTGACCCGATCACCGAGCAAGATACGAATATAGTACTTGCGCATCTTGCCCGAAAGGTAGGCCAGAATCTGATGGCCGTTATCGAGTCGTACCCGAAACTGCGTCCCGGGTAGCGCCTCGACGACTGTCCCCTCGACCACGATTTTCTCCTCGTCTTTTGTCATATAGCCTCCAAACAGTCCGGTTCGCACTCGGGCGAGGTTTACTCGCTCATTTTCTCCTGACGTCGCTTGAGTCGACGCAACGCTTTCTTCTGTTCCATGCGACGCTGCTCGCTCTTGGAGATGAACCAGCGCTTGCGGCGCACGGTGCTCAGTACACCGCTCTTGACGACCTTCTTACGAAAGCGCTTGAGCAACTGTTCCTGAGACTCGTTGTTGCGCAATGTGACTATCGTCAAACTTCTCACCTCCTTTCACAGGCAGGGTAACAAAAAACTCGGCTGCTCACAAACACAGCCGAGGAAGTACACCAGGAAAAAAGATTCCGTCATCAATAAGGCACGCACTATACTCCTTGACTGCCTGACGTCGGAAAACAACAGAAGGCACTCATCGTTGGGCCGGTCTGTGAGTGCTTTTATTATACTACAAACGTTGGGGAAGGTGTGCAGATCCACTGACTGCCCACTTCTCCCGAAAATTTGAGCCACACCGGTAACAGACCCCATATTGAAGCACGGCGTGAAACGCAGTAAAATGAAAGCATGGAAGTTCAAATCGCCGTCGCCAAAACAAACAAATACGCCAGTGCCGAAAGCGGTGACACGCTCGAAATCGTCGAACGCCCCAACGGGGGCCTCTCGGTCGTTCTGGCAGACGGACAAACGTCGGGGCGTGGGGCCAAGACGGTTTCGATGA
>DAOTVX010000015.1:0-3115 GCA_034436275.1 Anaerolineales bacterium
TAATGGAGAACCCTCTGCCTCTTGTCATTGCGAGCGTAGCGAAGCAATCTCCCGGCAAGCAAGGGGATTGCTTCGCCGCCTGCGGCGGCTCGCAATGACAAGGGATGGATAGTGGGTAGGTTGTTACAACGCATAACAAAAAAGCATCCCCGCGGCTCGCCGGGGCCGGATTCACTCGGCAAGCGCTTCCCCATGCAGGCGGCGGGTCAGATCGCGCAGCTGCGAGAAGATGACCGGCTTGATGAGCACATAGTCAGCCTGATCCCCATACGTCTCCGCCATGCGTGCGTCAGCGGTGACGATCATGACCAGCGTCTTTCTCAGGCGTGCATCGTGGCGCAGCAGGTAGAGCAACTCCCGTCCCGAAACATTCGGCAGGTGCATATCCAGCACCACCAGTTTGGGAACCACCTGGCGCAGCCGCTGACGCGCCTCTTGCCCATCGCGAATGGTTTCGGTCTGATAGTCGGCTGCCTGTAAGGCCTCGGTAAAAATGGCCGCCAGATCCGGGTCATCTTCGATAATCAAAGCCAGTTCGTTCATTGGTGAAGACTCCTTTCGCTCGTTGCAGTCATTGAGTTATCCTGCGCCAACGGACGGTGCTTTGCGCCGCGCCTTCTTCGGCGGCTTGACAGGCAGGATGACGGTGAAGACGCTGCCCACGCCCACGCGGCTCTTCACCTTAATCGTACCGCCCATCAGGTCAACCAGATTCTTGACAATCGCCAGCCCTAACCCAAAGCCGCCTGCGCGGCGGGTGGGCGAACTTTCTACCTGATAAAACGGATCAAAAATGCCAACCAGTTTATCCTCCGGAATGCCGATGCCCGTATCGCGCACCTCTACCGCCCAGTGAGTCTTATCCTGGGCGAACACGCGCACATGCACTGCCCCCTGCTCGGTGAATTTAATCGCATTCGTGACCAGATTCAAGATAATTTGCCGCACGCGCCGGGCATCGCCCAACAGGGGCGTGGGGAGATTGCCCTCGCGGTGGATCACCAGCGCCAGGCCCTTATTCTCCGCCGAGCGTTCACAGGCATTGCGCACTTCCTGCAAGACCGCATCAATCTCAAACGGCTCCGCGGCAATTTTGAGCGTGCCGGCCTGAATCTGAGCCTGATCGAGCAAGTCGCTGACCAGTTCCAGCAGGTGCTGACCGTTGCGGGCAATGCGTTCGAGCGTCTCGACTTGCTCCGGCGAGAGTTCGCCGCGCATGCCGGCCAGAAGAATATCGGTATAGCCCAAAATCGAGTTAATAGGGGTGCGCAATTCGTGCGAAACCATCGCCAGGAACATGTCCTTCATCCTGGCCGCTTCTACTTCGGCAGTAATATCCTGCAGCACGAGGATCGTGCCAATACGATCGGTAGTGCCGCCGCTGTACACCGGCGCGACCCAGACCGCCAGATGCCGCGATCCCCAGCGAAGGGTGCGATTCAGAGCCTGCTCAGACTCGGCGGTCAACAGCCCCAGCAAGACGCCGCGCTCCTGCGGGCGCAGCGGTCGGCTGCCGACCAGTTCCAGAATGCTGCGGGTTAACATAGCCTCGCGGCGCGTCTCGAACAGCGCCGCCGCCGGCGGATTGGCCACCACCACTTTCCCCTGGCGGTCAAAGACAATCACCCCATCCCGCAACGATTCCAGCGTCGCCTGCAACTGGCCAAAGGCAACGTGTTCACGAATGAGCGCGTCCTCCAACGCCTGAGTGCGCTCCTGCACCAGCCGGTCCAGATTGACGTTAACCGCCCGCACCTCGCGCAACGCCTGCTCCAGATTGTGCGCCGCCAGCCAGGTCACCCCTGCCAGCAAGACAAAGCCAATAATCGCCGTCGGGTTCGCTTGTTGCTGGCTGTAATTGGCCAGTACAAGCATCTCCAGGGTGACCAACCCCGTAAACAGGAAACTCCCCCAGGGGCGCAACAGAAAGGCCGCCAGGACAATGGGGATCGTCCAGACGAACAGGCTGCGCCCGGCAGAAAGTTCGCGCGGGGTATCGGAAAAAGAGATCAGGACACAGAAAAAGATCAGGAACACACCCGCCGCCACCCAGCCCGGCACCCGCCGGCTGCGGTTCAGCAAATAGATAACACCGGTCATCACCACAATGGTCAGGCTTGACAGTTCCAGATACGCCAGTTCTGTTGGTGTCACTCCTCCTGCCCCCAACCAGTACCAGACGCCGCCGATGAGAGCAATGAGGACAGCAAGCACGCCAACGCTGCTCAGGATAATATTGAGCAATTTGCGGCGGCGGGCCTCTTCCGGGTCAGTGACCGGCACCTCAAGCAGGCGACTGAAATCAAAGCGGCGCTGCGGTTGGTTGGAAGCGCGTCTCATACTGCCTCCTCCACCAGAGCCAGGGCGCTGGCGATCTCGGCGCGCGCCACCCACTCGGAAACATACAACGATTTGGCGATCCAGAGCGGCGGATAGGGCGGCGCCGCATGGTCCCGCAGCCAGTCGGCACCACGCCGCAGGGTCGCCGGCGGGATATCCTCTTTGTGCGCCCGCCGCCAGAGGCTCAGGGCCTGCAGGCAATATGCCGTCTCCTCCGCCGTCGAGGTGCCAAAATAGCCCCAGCCGCCATCTTCCCGCTGTGTGCTCAACATCCAGGTCACCGAGGGGCGCGCCAGATCCTCGACATAGCCCAGGCAGGTGATGATCGCATGGGCAGTCGTGTAATACGCCGAGACATGCCATTTGTCGGTCCAGTGAGTGCCGGCCTGCCGTCTGGCGTTCAGGAAATGCAGAATGCGCTGGACATAGGTATCCTCCAGCGGATAGCCGCTTTCCCGCAACGCGCCGAGGAAGTGGACGTTGGTCGAAGTCGAGGTATGGATCTCAAGAGGATAGCAGCGAAAATGGTCTTTCTCGGCGTAATGGGAGAAGACGTGCGGGTCGCGCTCGCCCTGTCGCGCCAGCAAGGTCGCGACAATGGCCGTATCATCCCCATCCGGTACTGAATATGTGCTACTAAACCCCACTCCTTGTCCTGGCCGCCAGGCCTGACGCAGGACCTGCAGATGTTGTTGATATTCTTCCGTCTCGCTGACCCCGGGCAGCAATGCCAGGTTCCACAGCACCCAGGCCGTCTCGTAAATTTCGAAGGGGC
>DAOTVX010000016.1:0-26041 GCA_034436275.1 Anaerolineales bacterium
CTGAGCAATTCCGTGCTGATAACCAGCCAGACCCCGCCCACGAGTGCCGCGCGCAGGAAAGCGTGACGCCAGGCGTGTTGGGAATCAAGGTTGACCAGCAGGAGCCATACAGAGAGAAAGGCCAGCAGAGGCAGGATAACCAGCATAGTCTACTCCGTGCTCAGGCGTGCCGTAGCGCCGCCATCTACAATCAGCGCCTGGCCGGTCATAAAGGACGATTGCTCTTCATCGGCCAGAAAATAGATGGCGTGAGCGATTTCCTCTGGGCGTCCGATTCTGCCATTGACGGTCCGGCGCGCCAGATTTTCAAGGCGGGCATGAATATCCTGTCCGGCAAGATGTCCACGTCCCAATCCAGCGCGTAACATGGGCGTATCCACAGCGCCGGGCAAAATAGCGTTGACACGAATATTATCGGGGGCGAACTCAATGGCCATAGCGCGCGTCAGAGCCAGCAATCCGCCCTTGCTGGCAGCATAGGCGGCGATGTTGGCCGAAGTCTGAACAGCATGAACGGACGAAACGTTAACGATCGCGCCGCCGCCAGCGGCTTTCAGCAACGGATACGCCAGTTTGACGCCCAGAAAAACCGAACGCAGATTGGAGGCCATCACAGCATCCCACTCTTCCACGCTTGTTTCCAGCAGCGGCTTGGCAATTTGCAGGGCCGCGTTGTTGACCAGAGCATTCAGTTCACCGGTGTACTGTCGCGTCTGGTCAAAAATGGCCTCTAACTCCTCGGAACGGGAAATATCGGCGCGGACAAAAAGGCCTGTTTCCGGGAACCCTGCCCCAAATTCGGCGCGGTCAACCCCAATGACTTGCCAGCCTTTCTGAGCAAATAAAGCCACGGTTGCTCGACCGATACCGCCAGCCGCACCCGTAATGAGGACGGTTTTCATAGTCACCTCCACGTAACCAGTCAAGGCAGACAGGCAGGATATGTTTCTGGCACGGCATTCCCGTCATTATCGTAACTGATATCTGCCAGCAGAGGATAATTGCCTCCAAAGTAATCGTTAAAAATGATTCGGAACGAGTTGACGGGAGTAATAGAGGAGTATAGATTCCCGTAACCTTTGGGCAAGTAGTAGGCATTCAAAATCGTGTGGCGATTGGAATCCCGAAAGCCATGATCCCCTTGTAGAACAATGATCGGAGCAGGCTCAGAATGCTCCAGGATATTTCTCAACACAGGAATAAGACGGCTGTTGAGGTACTCCATACCGTAAATGTATCCCTGGCGACGATATTCGTCATTCACAGCATCAGCATTGTCACCCATATAGTAACCAGGGTCGTTCAGGATTGAGCCGTCAGGCGCAAAAATGTAAGGAGGATGAGTAACCAGAATGTGAGCAAAAACGAATTTAGGGCCCTTAATGTCAGGTACCTCCAGAAGCCGATCCAGTACAAAATGCTGTAAGGTAACGTGGTATACAAAGTCTGGAGGCAAATCGCCGGTTTCTGTCGGGGCTTGGGCAGAAGCGGCGGAGAGCTGTGCTTTGTACGCAAAATCGCTCAGGACTCTAAATGCTGTAGTCTTGAGGTACAAAGACTCAAAGGGGGAAAGCATTTGCAACCCAAGAACAGGCTGATCGAGGCCAAGAAGGATATCCGCGTCCAGGATTTCTGTGCGCGCGTAACTCGTGCGGAAGGCAACAGTTTTATAGCCGAGGGAAGTAAGCAAACGTCGCACCTCACTGTACTGGGCAAATGACCAGAGGGCCGGCGAAGTATTACCGTATTTTTCTTTCAATTCGGGGATGTACTCCATATTCAACAACGCGGCCACTGATCCCATCGTATAAACGTAATTAGGGCGGCTGCAGTCGGCAATATAAAACCCCATGTCTTTCAGGTCACGCAGAAATCCGCTGTTGTCGAAGGCAAGGTCTTGTTGTAAAGCATCCGCGCGCGCATAGCCATCGAGGATGAAAACATACACGTCTGGTAACTGCTGGTCTGTGTGAGCAATTTGCAAGGTCTCTGACAGCACCGGGGTATGAGATAATTGGCGATGCTTGTAAGCAGAGGAGAGATAGAAATAACCCAGCTGCAGAGTGGGCAGGAGGACCAGAAGAACGGCTATGCTATTCAAATATAAAGGCAATTGCTCTGGTAAAGGCTTGTGGCCTTTACCAGAACGAGCCAGGATGCCTATTCCAGTGAGCGCCGCGCCGCCATAGATGGGAATCAGAATACGATGGCGACCAACTACCCGAAAGATGGCCTCGTTACTGTGACGGAGCAAATCGTAAATGTGCCCATAGGAAAAGAATAGCATTACAATGATAGTGCCAATAAGAGCCGCCCAGAGAATATGGCGATGTCCGATGAGATAAAGTAAAAAGAACAGAAGCAGAGTGCCTGCCAGAGTTAACAAAAAAGGACGAAGAATAGCCGAAGGGTATGTGTTGGGGGCATTGACGGCCCAAAGAGCCAGTAAAGGGTAAATGGAAAAACAAAAGTAAAACCAGGGGCCTCGTTGCAAGAGCTTCATAATTGTTCTCCTCTGTCATTGATTTTGTCTGCCGAAGTATACCACAGGGCTATCAGGGGAATAGTAGCCGCGCGTTACGTTGTACAGGAAATGGGAAACTCGCATTGTTCATGGCGTCCTCTCTCTGGTAAAATACGGCCATGCTCAAACGCTGGCAGTTCTGGGTGGGCGTGGTCATCAGCGCCCTTTTTCTGTGGTTGGCCTTGCGGGGATTAAACCTGGCCGATTTCTGGGTGGTGGTGCGTTCAGCGCATTATGGGTGGCTGCTGCCTGGCGTGGCGATTTACTTTGTCGGCGTCTGGGTGCGCGCCTGGCGCTGGCATTATCTGCTCCGTCCTGTGCAAAAAATCCCCACCCGCCTGATGTTCCCGGTTACCTGTATCGGGTATATGGGCAACAACATCTACCCGGCCCGTGCTGGTGAGGTACTCCGGGCAGTGATCTTGAAGCGGAGGAGAGGAGTACCTGTCTCGGCTTCACTGGCTACCATTATCGTGGAACGCATCTTCGACGGGGTGGTGATGCTGGCTTTTGTCTTTGTGAATCTACCAGAACTGGCCGGCCTGGCCACCGCCGATTCAGGGTTTGTCGGGAACCTGCGCGATCTGGCTCTCGTTGGGGTAGCCATCTTTTTCGGGTTTTTCTTACTCTTCCTGGGCGCGGCTCTGCTCCCTCAACAAACCGCTCGCCTCAGTCAATGGTTCATTCGTCATTTGCTACCTGCGCGCTGGCGTGACCAGGTTGCTGGCATGGTAGATAGATTCCTGGAAGGGCTGGCTTTCCTGCGTTCCCCCTTCACGGTGTTCATGGTCCTGCTCACCTCGGTGGCCATCTGGCTGTTGGAGACCGGTAAATACTGGTTTGTCATGCACGCCTTCGACTTCCGCGTGGGCTTCTTCGCGTTAATGTTAATGAATGGCGTGGTTAATCTGGCGACCACTATTCCCTCTGCTCCAGGGTACATTGGCACTTTTGACACCCCCGGCATCGCTGTTTTGCAAGCCTATGGCGTGGACCAGGCAACTGCCGCAGGTTACACTCTTGTCTTGCATGTCGCTCTCTGGCTACCCATTACTGCTCTTGGCGCTTTTTATCTGGCGCGCGAGGGGATTCGCTGGAGTGACTCATTGCGCGCCGAGGCTAGGGAGGAAAATCCCTCCTGAAGAACCGTTTTCATCCCTCCTCAGGGGGCATTTACTGGCCGGGTTTCGTTTCCAGCCAGGATAAGTCATGACACTCACCACACCCCAGATGAGGATCAAAACCTGAACGCCCACTTTTGGTGCATGAGGGGGTCACCCGCACGCGCCGCTGAAAGGCTGTGCGCAGCGAGCGTTCAATGGTCACTGACAGGCGTAGATATTCACAATCGTTGGCGCGGACAATGGATGGGATGGGGCAGGTCCGGCATAAATCCGGCGCCCAGGCCGCTCGGAGCAAACGGCATTCTTCTCGCTGGCGACCACGATAGTAATCGCCATAAAAATATTGGCACTCGCTGCCTGCCGGATTTTTCACGGATCGGCTTCCTCTAGACACGCGTGACGTATTCGCCAGTGCGCGTGTCCAGGCGAATAACATCGCCCTCTTTCACGAACTGCGGCACCTGAACTTCAATCCCGGTTTCCAGTTTTACTTTCTTCATTACGTTCGTGGCAGTATCGCCCCGCACAGCGACCTCCGCATAAATTACCTGCAAGTCAACGGTAAGCGGCAACTCTACGTCCAGCGGCTCGCCCTTGTAAAAGGTGAGTTTGCATTCTGTGCCCTCTTTCAGGAAGCCAGCGGATTCTCCCAGTATCTCGGAGCGAATGGCCCATTGCTCGAAGGTTTCATTATCCATGAAGTAGTAAAACTCACCATCGTTGTAGAGGTACTGGACGTTGTGGAAATCGAGCCGGGCCTCTTGAACCTGGTTGCCGGAAATGAAGGTTTTTTCCAATGTGGCGCCGGTACGCAAATTGCGCGCCTTGACGCGAATGGTGGCATTGCCACGGCCGGGCTTGTGATGGCTGTATTCCAGCACACGCCATAGTTGCCCATCCAGTTCAAATGTAACGCCTTTACGCAAATCATTGACGTCAATCATAGATGCCCATCCTTACTTTGAGAATAGAAGCGGGCGGATTATACTGCTAAATTTCAATTAGCGGCAAGAGGAAGGACACCGGTACACCTTGTAGCCTGCGCCTCTTCAGACAAGGGTTGTCAACTTACCCATTCACCTGTATAATCCTACATAATCCTATTTCCGGAGTTGTTGTCTGATGGAACCAACCCATATCCCCCTCGGGCAGGGGGCCGAACCCGAGCACAATTCATCCGAGAACGAGCACAACAATCAAGTCAACATGGAAACGCTCTTGCAGGAAAAGGGCGACATGCTTCTTGACTTTCCCCAAGCCGGCGAGATTCGCACCGGCGTGATTGCCAGCAAGAGCGATACACAAATCCTGGTCAGTGTCGGCGCCAAATCGGAAGGCGTCATTACCGGTAAAGAACTGGACGCGATCCCCCTCGAGGAACGTCAGGCCTTGCAAGTAGGCCAGCAAATTCCTGTGTACGTGATTTCTGCTGACGATTCCAACGGCACCATTTTACTTTCCTACACGCGCGCACAGGAACAGCAAAGTTGGGACGCTGTGGAGAAAATGCTCGAGGCTGGAGAAGTATACGAAAGTAAAATCGAGGGGTATAACAAAGGGGGCTTGATCGTCCCCGTGCACGGCTTGCGCGGGTTCGTGCCGGCCTCGCAAATCGGTCTCAGCCGTCGCATGCAGATGAGCGGCGCTAATGCGGAACAGCGGTATGCCAGCCTGATTGGCGAGCCAGTGACGGTACGCGTCATCGAAGTAGATCGTCACCGCCGCCGCCTGATTCTCTCCGAGCGCGCCGCCAGCAGCGAAACACGCCAATCGCTCAAGGAACGTATTATCGAAGAACTGCACGAGGGCGAGGTCCGCACCGGGCGCGTCTCCAGCCTGGCCGACTTTGGCGCCTTTGTCAACATTGGCGGCGCCGATGGCCTGGTGCATCTTTCCGAGATTTCCTGGGAGCATGTCCAGCACCCATCCGAAGTGTTGGAAGTCGGACAGGAAGTGCGCGTCAAAGTCATCAGCATTGACCGCGAACGCAAACGCATTGGCCTTTCCATTCGCGCGTTACAGGATGACCCCTGGCGCAAAAAGGTCGAGAAGTTTAAGGTCGGCCAACTGGTGGAGGGCGTGATTACCCGTCTGACCAAGTTTGGCGCCTTCGCCCGGCTGGAAGGCGACCTGGAAGGCCTCATTCACATCTCGGAAATCAGCGATAGCCGCATCGAGCACCCGAAAGAAAAACTTCACGAGGGCGATGTGGTAACCCTGCGCATCATTCGCATTGACCCCGAACAACGCCGCATCGGTTTGAGCCTGCGCAAAGTTGACTCCGGCGCCTATAAAGACCTGGACCTCAAGCAGATCGATCTGGAGGACGTTCAGATTAAACTGACGAGCGACTCCCCGGTGGAGAGCAGGCCTTCCTCCCCTCAGGAAGAGAGTCAAGAGAAAGTTACTCCGCAGGACGCGCAGGGATAGATGACTTTCTTCCCTGAAATCAACAATGGCCAGTCCTTTGTCGATCGGCCATTGTTTTTTCGTAACTACCTCGACAATGTTAGATTACCTGTCCCTTGTCATTGCGAGGCGGCGATAGCCGCCGAAGCAATCTCCTTGCGAGCCTAAAGGTAAGCAGTCTCCCAATTACCAGGGGATTGCTTCGTCGCAAAGAATGCTCCTCGCCATGACATCCACAACGGTTTTGAGACAGGGCTAAATAGTTACGTTTTTTCTCTAAACGGCCCGGCGTTAGCCGTTCTGCCAAAGACTATGCCTTCCCTGATTGATGCTCACGAAGACCTGGCCTGGAATATGCTCACCTTTGGGCGAGACTATACGCGCTCAGCGACGGAAACACGTCGCCTGGAGTGCGAAAGCCACGCCATTGCCCCCAGGCATAATGGCCATACCCTGCTCGGCTGGCCGGAGTATCAGACCGGTCAGGTTATGCTTATCTTTTCCACCCTGTTTGCCACTCCCCTGCGGTATAAGCATGGCGACTGGGACATTCTATCCTATGCTACGCCAGAGGAGGCCTGGCTGGTTTATCATCGTCAGGTAGAGGCCTATCACGCTCTCGCCGAAAGTCATCCTGAATGTTTCTCTTTGATTACCACGCGCGCGGAACTGGCCACGCTACAAACCGCCTGGCACGACACAACCCGGGCCAGCCATCCTGTTGGCCTGGTTTTGCTGATGGAGGGGGGCGACGGGATTCGTCATCCGTCCGAACTGGATCAATGGTGGGAAGACGGCCTCCGCATTATCGGGCCGGCCTGGTCAGGAACGCGTTATTGTGGCGGGACGAACGAGCCTGGCCCCCTGACCGAGGAGGGCCGGGCGCTGCTATCTGCCATGGCCGACCTGCACTTTACGCTGGATATCAGCCACATGGACGAAAGCGCGGCGCGACAGGCGCTGGATAGTTACGCCGGGACGATCATTGTCAGTCACGCCAACGCGGCCGCGTGTGTGCCCGGCTACGAGGGCAACCGCCTTCTCTCGGACGATCTCATTCGTCGCTTGCTGGAGCGTGAGGCGATCATCGGCGTTATCCCTTACTGTCGTTTCTTGAAGGCAGGCTGGAAGGTGTCTGATGGGCGCGACGGAATCACCCTGGAAACCCTGGCCGTGCATATTGACCATATCTGTCAGATCGCCGGCGACGCCCGGCACGTTGGTCTGGGAAGCGATTTCGATGGCGGTTTTGGCGTTGAATCTGCGCCATCCGATGTGGATACGATTGCCGACTTACAGAAACTTTCCCCGATTTTGAAAGATAGAGGCTATTCCGACGACGATGTAATCGCAATTTTCGGCGGCAACTGGTTGCGCTATCTCCAGGAGAATCTGCCGTCATGAACACCCCAGCCCAACAACGCACGCTTTCTTCTGATACCTCTCCCCAGGCCACCCCCTTGCGCTGGCGCACTCGTGCTGGCGCCGTGCTCTCCATCGCTGGGTTTCTGGTGTTCCTGCTCGGCGCCAGGCCGGCTCTCTTCGGCCTGGATCGCAGCCCGGTGGTGGGCTTTGTACAGATTGCCGTCTTTCTGATTGGGCTGGCCATGATGTGCCTTGGAGGCTACATTGGCCTGATTGCATTTTGGAAGAACGGTACGCGCACCATTGCTGCAGACATTGGCCAGAGATTGGTGGCTACCGGCTATGTGATTGCCGCTGTGGCCGGCATGGCCGATGTATTCGGTTTTGGCACGCAACCTCCGCCGCGCGTGCCACTGTTCGGCCCCTGGCAGGCAATTGGTGTGCAAACTGGCCAGGCGGTGATTGTCTTGGGTTTTCTCTTGCTCATTCCCTATCATCGTCGGACCAAATCCACAATGCGTTGATCTGGAGGCTTCGGTATGTCCCGTCACTATCTGGTTACCGGTGGAGCAGGTTTTATCGGGTCAAATTACGTAAGCCGTCTGTTGGAGCGGGGCGAGGAGGTGACTGTTTATGATAACCTCTCGCGTCCGGGCGCGGTTCACAATCTGAAATGGTTGAAGGAAAAATTCGGCGACAAATCGTTTCGACTGATTGTCGGCGATGTGCGTGATGCCGCTTTGTTGACTGCCTCCTGCCGTACAGCAGACGTGATTGTTCATCTGGCCGCACAAGTAGCGGTCACTACCTCGGTCTCCAAACCACGCGAGGATTTCGAGATTAATGCCCTGGGGACGTTTAATGTCATGGAGGCCGCGCGTCTGAGCGAGCGTCGCCCCGTCGTTCTCTATGCCTCTACCAACAAAGTCTATGGCGAAATGGAAGATGTCGAGGTGGTGGAGAGAGAAACACGTTGGGAGTATGCCTCCCTGCCATATGGTTGCCCGGAAACGCAGCCTCTGGATTTCCACAGCCCCTATGGAGTTTCAAAAGGCTGCGGCGATCAGTATGTGCGCGATTATCATCGCATCTACGGCCTGCCAACCGTGGTTTTTCGCCAGTCATGCATTTACGGCGAACGACAAATGGGCCTGGAGGATCAAGGATGGGTGGCCTGGTTTGTCATTGCGGCGGTAACTGGCCGCCCGATTACGATTTATGGCGACGGCAAGCAGGTGCGCGATTTGCTTTTTGTGGACGATTTGTTGAATGCCTACGACGCGGCCATTGCGCGCATTGACTCCGTCCAGGGACAGATTTACAACATGGGCGGCGGACCGGAAAATACGGTTTCCGTCTGGCAGGAATTCGGCCCCTTGCTCGAACGATTGCTGGGCCACCGCATTCCGGTCGGGCACGGCGACTGGCGGCCCGGCGATCAGAAGGTCTTCATCGCCGACATTCGCAAGGCCGAACGCGATCTGGGCTGGAAGCCGAAGATCGGCGTGGAGGAGGGCGTTCGCCGTTTGATTGCCTGGGTACAGGCTCACCGCGCTCTGTTTTCGTTATAGATCACGCCGCGCCAGAAAAGCCGCCAGCGCGCCGAGCACGGTCAATGCCAGCACAAGAGGAACAAGGACAGTACGTCCGGCTACCACAGGCGGCGGCGTCGCATATACGGGCACCACGAGCGGGGGAGGGGGAGTAAACGTCGGCAGGCGTGTGGGGGTGGGCAGCGGCGCCAGTGCCGTAAGCATATCCGCAGGTACTGTATCCGTGACAAGCGGCAGCGGACGCAAAGGAGTGGGAACAACCGGCGGGATTCCGCCGCGCAGTTCTACATAGTGCGCGTATACCCAGCCTACTCCACCAGGAGCATCCGCATAGGCAATTTGAATCCAGTCGCTTTCCGGCGTGCGGCCCAGCGCCGGCGCGGTCTGCCCCGGATCCAGATGACCAACGACAGGGTAAAAGGCCGTGTTCGGCCCGCCGCGCACATTGACCCCATCCTCAAAGGTAACCACAATGTATATTCCTGCTGTTGCCTGCGCCGGGAATGCCGCGTGACCCAAACGCGGCGCCCCGAGCACCGAGACAGTGATGGCGATGATTCCCAGAAAGAAGCCAGACAGGATACGGCGAAAACGACGGCACATCTTAATGCCTCCGCAAGAAGGAAATCAGCACACCGAAGAAGCCAATGGCCAGCAGCAACGACACAACCACTCCTGCGGGCAGCGATGAAGAAAGCCCGCTTGGGGCCGTAAACGTTGGCAACGCCAGGGGTGGGGGAGAGGTAAACGTAGGGAGCGGCGTGGCGGCTCCGGCGACCAGCGTCGCCAGACCTGAACTGATGGTCGGAGTCTCAAGAGGCGTAGGGGGCAGGGGAGTGGCAACAATGGGCGGCAGATTGCCTCTGACCAGAGTCATGTACAGCGCATATACCCAGCCTTCATTATCGGGCACGCCGTAATAGACGATTTTCAGCCAGGTGCTGTCGGCAGTCCGGCCAATCGCCGGCACGACCTGATCTGGCACCAGATAGCCGATAATCGCATATACCCCGGGAACAGGCCCGGCATAGACCGGCACGTTCGAGGTCAGAGCCACTTTCACCAGTGGGCCGCTGGGCGTGCCCGTCACCGTAGGTATCGAACCGGTCGGTTGCTGCGCCGCCACAGGACGAGCGACAGGCCAGGGAAGCAACCAGGCCGCCAGGATGATCCCAACGCATACCAGCAAAAGGCAGGCCTGTTTCTGAAGCAAGCAGGAGGATGACATGATAATACCAAAACAGGTATAATGCGTATACTTCAGCAGATTGTTTTCCCAGCAGGACAGGGTGTAATTCCCCTGTCGCCTGTAACAACCTACCCACTATCCATCCTTGTCATTGCGAGCCGCCGCAGGCGGCGAAGCAATCCCATTGCTTGCCGGGAGATTGCTTCGCTACGCTCGCAATGACAAGAGGCAGATGGTTCTCCATTAGCCATGGCAGGTAGTTACAGTCGCCTGAAGATTGTCTTCTGGCGCGATTATACCCGACAACTATGGAAAAGCGTATCTATCATGGCTCTTTGACCCCGGCCGATTTTGGCCGTGCCCTGATGGCAGAGTTCAATCAGGGTAATTTGCGCACACAACTGCTGGGCGAGGAGGATCATCTGATCGTCCAGATCGCCACCACTCCGCTCAGACGTTCGGGCGGCTCTACAGCCCTGACAGTTTACCTGCAAAAGGTCGAAGATGGCGTCATGGTGACGGTAGGGCAACAGGACTGGTTGGGCGTCGCGGCCAGTCTGGGGGAAACCGCATTTTCGGCGCTGATGAATCCCATCAATCTGCTGGGACGGTTGGACGATCTGGCTCAGGATATTCTCAGCCTGCAATTATCCGAGCGGGTTTGGGGCGTCGTGGAGAGAATTGCGCAGGCGGCCAACGCCGGTTACCAGCTCAGTGAACGCCTGTCTCGCTTGAAGTGCGAATATTGTGGGGTGGCCAATCCGGTTGGCGAACCGACTTGCATTGCCTGCGGCGCGCCATTGGGGGCCGCGCAGCCGCGCGCTTGTCGCTATTGCGGTTATGTGTTGAGCGGTGCCGAAAAGTATTGCCCGAATTGTGGCCGCGCCAGGGATTAGCCTGCGTCTTTCAAGGCATCAGGCCCATGGCCGCAAACATTTCCTCGTTGGTGGGAAACTTGAAATCTTCCACTCCAAGCCGCAGAGCCTGAGCGCGCTCGGCCTCCTCTAACCGGGGTAAATCCACTTTACGCACCAGAGGGTGGTGAATCTCTTCCAGGCGGCGATCGAAGCGGCGCAGAATCTCGTCCACGTCTGGCAACGGGGAGCGCGTTTGCAGGTATTGGAGCATGGCCTCCGCGGCCATCTCACCGTCCAGTTTGGCATAGCCCACCAGGCCAGTGCTGGGCTGACGCGCCCAGCCCGCCAGGAATACGCCTTCTACAGGCTGATGCATGTCAGGATTGCACGCCTCGAACGAAACCCCTCTGACCGGAAAGCGCGGCGCCGGCGTGGTGGCATAGACATCCCCATAGACAGGCAAACAAAACGCCCGCTCCACAGTATCCCCAACTGCAAAAATCACCGTGTCCGCCGTGATGGTGCGCGTCGTGCCGATCCCGCGTGCTTTGACCTGACCATCTACCAGCACCAGGCGGTTGTCCTCGACCTTCAGAGCCGAAACGCCGTTGATCAAATCGCCCAGTACCCGCACCGGCGAAGCCAGGAACTCAAAGCGAAAACGGCTCTCCGAAACGGGCGGCAGAGACTCCGCCTGCGCGGCCAGGAACGTTTGCTTGACGGCTTCACCATCCTGGCCGACGGCTTGCATCATGGGCGCAAGGCGGGCAAATTCTGCGTCAAGCGCTTGACGGTCCAGGTTGGCGGCTATCGTTTCCAGTTCCTTGCGGCTAAATTTTACTTCTGCCGGTCCGCGCCGGACGACGGCCACTACCTCGTCCACCTTCTTTTCCCGAATCAGGTAGCGGGCGATGTCCACCATGACATTGCCCCCACCAACAATGGCCACGCGCCGGCCAATCAAAAATTTGCGCTGACTGAAGGGCGGTAAGCGGTTATAATGATAGACCAGATTCTTCGCGTGATACACGCCGGGCAAAGTTTCACCGGGAATATACAGCCACTTCGTCCCCTGAGCGCCGGTCGTGATCAGCACTGCCTGAAACGTTGACAGGAGCACTTCCAGAGTGACGCTACCCTCGTTGCAGACGGTGACGTTGCCGTAATAGTCCACCTGTGGCAAAGCCAGAATCTGCTTGAATTGCGCACGTAAGGCGCGCTTCATTTTCAACTTATCAGGGTAAATCCCGTATTCTGCCAGTCCTCCTGGCCTGACATCGCGGTTAAACAGGACAACCCGTACCTCATGTTCGGCCAGTTTCCGCGCCGCAAACAGGCCCGCCGGCCCGGCGCCAATGACAGCGACAAGGTAAGATTTGTTGGACATCAAAGATAAATTATACCGCTAATATCAGGTAATGCGCCGCGTTCCTGCTACAGGTTGCAGGCGCGGCTATCCTGTATCCATAACCCTCAAACTGCGCTTTCGCTACGCTTTTGATACCAGTGACTATGCCACGAGTATTTCGTCTCGACGATGATGGGGCTCAAGAGGTTGCCGTAGGGGATACATCCTCGCTGGACGCCATCACGCGTCAGCTGCCGGCCGGTTTATATACCTCATTTCGGACTTTTCAGCACGGCCGCGGCGTTCTGAAGTTGAGGTTGCATCTCCGGCGGCTCTACGCGCCGGCGCGTCAACGGGGCATCCTGCCCGCCGTGGACGGGCAACGGTTGCGGCAAATCCTGGCGACGTTGCTGGATGATTTGTCCGGCGAGGCCCGCCTGCGTCTCGTGCTGACATTTCAGGGGGAAGTGTATCTTGCCATTGAGCCGTTCTCGCCGTTGCCGGACGAAGTCTATGCCCAGGGAGTGCGGCTCATCACCGTTCCTTTGCATCGCGTCCGCCCGGGCCTGAAGGCCACCCATTTTATCGAAATCAGCCAGCAGGCCCGCCAACAGGTGCAGGCAGAGGGCGCCTTCGAGGCGCTGATGGTGTATCGCGGGCGCATTCTGGAAGGGTTAACCAGCAACTTCTTTTATGTCCGTTCGGGCTGTCTGGGCACGGCCAGACGAGGCGTCCTGCCGGGAGTCACGCGCCGCATTGTGCTTTCTCTGGCGCGCAGCAGGGGAGTGGCACTTGATGATCGCCCTTTGCCCCTGAGCGAACTGGCGGAGATCTCGGAAGCCTTCCTGACCAGCAGTTCGCGCGGCATCGTGCCTGTAGTGCAGATTGACGCGGTCAGGGTGGGGGAGGGGCGGCCCGGTAGGGTAACGCGTTGCTTGATGGAAGCCTATCAGACCTATGTCGAGCGGAACGTTGAGCCCATCTGGCCGCCAACAGGACGGTCGAAACAAGCCAGGAATTACGAACGTTCATAACCCTGTCTCAAAACCGTTGTGGATGTCATGAGGAGATTGCTTCGCCAAAAAACGGCTCGCCATGACATGGCTGAGTAGTCACGAACGTTCAAAGATTTCGTGATAACCCTTGTCCAGTTCGTCATCGGACAGGTGGACGTAACGCTGCGTGACCTGGATGTTGGCGTGCCGCGCCAGGGCCTGGGCCAGTTTCAGGTTGCCGCTGGCGCGCAGGACGGTGGTGACGAAGTAGTGGCGGAAGGAGTGGGGCGTGATGCGGCCCTCGGCCTCGTCTCCCAGTGCCTGGCGGACGCGCTCGCTGACGATGTTGCGGCCGGTGGTGGTGGTGATGGGCTTCACTTTCTTGCCGGCGCCTTTGTCGTGGCGGGCAAAGAGGGGCAGGGAGGGGAGGGGACGTCCCGAAGCCCCGTCCAGCGCGGCGCGGGCGGAGAGATAGTCCTTGAGCGCGGCCAGGGAACGGGTCGAAAAACGGACAACGGCCTGCTTGTCGCCTTTGCCGATGATGACGGCGCGGCCCTCGTTCCAGTCCAGGTCGCCGCGGCGCAGGGCGCAGGCCTCATGGACGCGCAGCCCCGTATCAGCCAGGGTGAGCAGAAAGGCGCGGTCGCGCAGGGCGCGCAGCCGTTCTTCGGGCGAGTTGTCAGACAAATTATTTGTGATATTTTTCACAAATTCAAGGACTTGCTCGATTTCTTCGCGCGGGAATTGCGGCAGGCGCTGACCGGCGCGGCGGGCGCGCTGACGGAGCAGTTGTTCCAGCCGCGGCAGGTTGACCTCGGCCAGGCGCTCGGCGGCCAGGTACTCGTAGAAGCCCTTGACGGCCTGCGCATAGAGGCGCTCGGTGGCGGCGGAGAAAACCTTCAGGTAGGCGAGCATCCAGGTCAGGCCGTCTTCGCTCAATTGTGAGACGGGGGAGTCGGCTTCGATCCAGTGTTCTTTCAGCACGCGCAGAAACGCAGCCAGCGCATTGGCGTAAGCGCGGGCGGTGTTCTCGCTGCGGGCGCTGCGGACGGTCTCCAGATACGCCTGGACGGCCTGTGCGACGGTTTTGCTGTTTTCCGAGGGCTGCATATGGCGGTTTCCCTATGTTTATGATAATGATACTTATCGAAAGCATTGTTATTTTACAGGCAATCCCGCCGCCTGTCAACTCCCCTTTTGCAGTGATCGGCAAGCAAGTCATCAGTGATCAATGCGCGTTGATCGGTGCGCGTTTGGATGCAAGATACTGTCCCACTGATCACTGAACACTGCTCCTCGCCCCCTCCCCCACCCCAAAGGCAGACCATCCAGGAGGACAAACCGTCCACGAACAGCACGCGAATAAACGAATGGCCTAATTCGTGCATTCGTGCCCCCATTCGTGGACGGTACCTGTATTTTAGAGACACGCTGCGAGGCAAGTAACGAACCCATCAACGAATCGGTAGGACAAGGCTTTCCAGCCTGTCAGACTGACCTCCGTCCCCCGCGTCCATGCTATAATCCATTTACGGAGGCACGATGACCACCCAAAAAGTATTTACCGTCATCATCGAACGCGATCCAGAATCCGGCTGGCTGATCGGAGAAGTGACCGAACTGCCGGGATGCTATACCCAGGCCCCCGATCTGCCCACCCTGGAAAGCAATTTGCGCGAAGCGATTGCCGTTTACCTGGAGACCGCCGGGGAAACAGAACCATCCCCTGAATTCGTCGGCACCTTTCGCATCGGGATTGCCGCATGAGTAAACTCAAACTGGTCCCTTATGCCAGCCTGGCGAAAGTGGCTGAAGCAAAGGGCTTCCTCTGGGTGCGACGCGTGGGCAGCCATAATACCTTTCGCCACGCATCGGGGAAAATCATCGTGATTCCCGATCACGGTTCGAGCGTGATCGTCCGCCCCCTGCTGCGTAAAATTTTACGCGATATGGGCATCACTCCTGAGGAATACGAAGAAATTCTGAAACGCATCTAACGCAAAGATGGTCGCCGACCCCGCCGCGCCTAGTGAACTGCGCACCCTCGGCCGCGTTCTCCAGCGCCTGATGATTGGCGATAGCCGGGTGGACCTCTCCGCGCTGCCCGCCGCGTGGGCGGAGGAGAGCAGTAGGACAGGCTTTCCAGCCTGCCAGACCTGTCAAAGACGGCGGTAACACGGGCTTTCCAGCCTGTCAAAGACGACAGCCGCTTCCCGTGTGCGCTGGTCAAGGCTCGTCTGGCAAGAGGAAGATGCACCGCGGCCTTTCCCCTTGTCCGTCCTGGCTCTGACGCGCGAGCCGCTTCACGGCGCGGCCTGTCAGGCCGGCAAGAAGGTGCTCATCCATCTGGCACAAGGCAGGGTGGTGTATTGCCAGATGGCGGTAAGGGCAATGCTCCAGAATCAGGCGCGGCCCCTGCGCACTGGCTTCCCAGCGCGCCTGATAGTGCCAGCGGTTTAACTGTTCCACGGCTCGCTTCAGCCGCAGACTCAAAGCGACTGCCGACGAGGCTTCCCCCTCTCCCGCGAGCATTCGTTGCGCCAGCGACTTGACTTTTGCCGCGCGCGCCTCTTCTCCCGCTTCCGTTTCCAACCACAACGCGAGCAACGCCTCTACCAGCCACTCCAGGTTATCCTCTGGCCGCGGCGAGGCGAGGCCGTAGGCGCGACCGGGCCGGCCGCGCCCCGGAACCCGGCGCCGCCCCGTCACCGCGACGCGTCCCTCCGCCTCCAGAAGGTCAAGATGATAGCGAATATCCGCCGCTGTCCGCTTTAAGGCTCGCGCCAGTTCGCCGGCGGTGGCAGTTTTGTGTCGTCGCAGATAGGCGAGGATCAGGGATTGGGTGGAGGACATGGGTGAAGCGTAATGTATGGTAACACAAAGATCGATTTTTCGCAAATATATCTTTGCGTAATTCGATTGACAGTCATCGGGCGCGAGGGTATAATCCGCCGCTGAATGTGACGCAAGATGGAAAGCGGAAAAACGGAAAGGATAGTCTATGAGCGATTTGCACGATCCGCAGTATGAGGTGCCGCCGGAAATGCAGCGACAGGTGGTCATCACCAGCCTGGATCGCCTCTACAACTGGGGGCGGAGCGCTTCTGTCTGGCCGATGATGTTCGGCCTGGCCTGTTGCGCGATCGAGATGATTTGCACGGCTGCCAGTCGCTTTGATCTGGCGCGCTTCGGCATGGAAATCATGCGCCCCAGCCCGCGACAGAGCGATTTGATGATTGTCGCCGGCACGGTGACGAAGAAGATGATCCCCATCATTGTCCGCCTGTACAATCAAATGCCAGAGCCGAAGTATGTGCTGGCCATGGGCGCCTGCGCTTCGGGCGGCGGGCCTTTCAAGGAAGGGTATAACGTTGTCTCGGGGGTGGACAAGTTTATTCCTGTAGATGTGTATGTGCCGGGTTGTCCGCCCACGCCGCAAGCCCTGTTACATGGCCTGATGAAAATTCAGGAAAAGATTCGCGGCGAATCCATCAAAACCGCGCGCTGGTATCAGAAAGGCCCCGATCAGGCAGAGATTCCCATCCCGATCCTCGGCCCCGACTTGATTGACCCGCGCCGTCTTCCCACTTTTCACCCTCAGACCAGCGAGGAGCAGACGTAACATGACCGATCACCCTGCCGTCGCCCCGGCTCCGCAACCGACTGCCTCCCTGCCCGATCTGGCAGCGCGCTTCGCCGGTCACGTTGTGCCCGATACCCGCCCCGGCTATACCGGCTGGATTGTCGCGGCAGACCACCTTCTGGAAGTGGCCAGAGCGTTACGCGATGAACTGGGCTACGATTACCTGTCCTCGTTGACTGGCGTGGACTACCTGCCCCAGGGCAAAATGGAGGTTGTGTATCACCTGTACCGAACCGTCGGCGGCCCCGGCCTGGTCTTGAAAGTTCAAGCGCCGCGCGCCGATGTGGTGGAAGTGCCATCCATCACTTCCATCTATCCTGGCGCCGAATTTCAGGAGCGCGAGGCCTGGGATTTGCTTGGCATCCGCTTTACCGGCCATCCTGACCTGCGGCGCATCTTGATGTGGGAAGGCTTTGCCGGCCACCCGTTGCGCAAAGACTGGCATGAACCTTACTATGAGGCGGAGGCCAAGCCATTCCCCTCACGCTGGCCAGACGGTCATTATTTCTCCGCCGAACAGCGCGCCCCTCTGGGCGATAACCTCGCCTACCCGGCCACGTTCGACCCGTCTGCTCAGGATGCGTCAGAGGGAGATGCCGCCCTCTACGAGGCGTTGCGACGTGCTGCCCGGGAGGCCAACGGCACTGCGCTGGAAACGGAACCGCTGCTGGTCAACCTGGGGCCGCAACATCCCTCCACGCATGGCGTTTTCCGCGTCGCAGTTCTGCTGGATGGCGAGACCATTCTCGGCCTGAAAGCGGTCATGGGCTATCTGCACCGCAACCATGAGAAGATCGGCGAACGCAACACGTACATCATGAACATGCCCTATACCGACCGTCTAGACTATCTTTCTTCCATGAGCAACAATTTCGGCTACGCCCTGGCCGTGGAGAAGTTGCTGAACATACGCCCGCCCGAACGCGCCGAATATCTGCGCGTGATCATGGCGGAATTGACGCGTATTGCCAACCATCTGATGGCTATCGGCGCCTTGCTCAACGACCTGGGCGCCTACTTTACCCCCATGCTCTATGCCCTTGAAGAGCGCGAACTCATCCTGGATATCTTCGAAATGGTCAGCGGCGCGCGCATGATGTGCAATTACTTTCGCTTTGGTGGTGTGGCGCGCGATTTACCTGAGGGCGCGCTGGATAAAATCAAGGACCTGGTCTGCGAACGCCTGCCGCGCCGCATGGATGATCTGGAACGCCTGCTGATCGAAAATGAGATCATTCAGGCGCGTGGGATTGGTCAGGGCGTGCTGAGCGCGGCGGACGCGATTCGCTACTCGGCAGCCGGCCCACTGCTGCGCGCTTCGGGTATCCCCTACGATGTACGTCGCGCCGAGCCTTACAGCATCTATGACCGTTTCGAGTTCGACGTTTGCGTGCGCGATAACGGCGATATCTACGACCGCCTTCTGATTCGTCTGGACGAAATCCGCCAGAGTATGCGCATCGTGCAACAGGCTGTGCGCCAGATTCCTGACGGCCCGGTGCTGGCCAAACCACTGCCTTATCAGATGCGCGTCCCACCAGGCGAAGCCTATGGCCGCGTGGAGGGGCCTAAGGGTGAACTCGGCTTTTATGTGGTCTCCGACGGTTCGCCCAATCCCTGGCGCTATCATATCCGCGCCCCCTCGTTTATCAACCTGACTGCCTTCGAACGCATGTGCCTGGGACAAAAAGTGGCCGATGTGGTTGCCATTCTCGGCTCCATTGATATTGTGCTGGGAGAGGTGGACCGATGAGGGCAAGCGTGAAACGTGACACGGAAAACGTGAGGAGCACTATGTACGGGAAAGGAATTATCAAAGGGTTGGGGGTAACGCTGCGGCGCTTTATCGAGACGTATCTGGATGATCTGCGCTGGTGGGGACGGCGGTATGGCACCCGGGAAGGGATTGCCCATCGCGCCAGCAAGGATGGTCGTGGCATTTTCACCGTTCAGTATCCGGAAGAGAAAATTCCTGTGCCTGAGGAGTTTCGCTTCCTGCCGTTTCTGGTGTACGATGAACTTCCCACAGGGGAACGACGACTACGCTGCACCGCCTGCGGGATTTGCTCGCGCGTCTGCCCGCCGCAGTGCATCTGGATTGTCCGCGCGGCTTACCCCGATACCGGACGTCCCAAACCCGAACCTGCCGAGTTTTCTATTGACCCGGATCTGTGCATGAACTGTGGTTTGTGCGCGGAATTTTGTCCCTTTGATGCGATCAAGATGGATCATGAGTATGAACTGGCTTCCTATCAACGGCGCGTGCTCGATCTGACGCGGCTGGCGAAGTCGGCGGCTTACTATGAGCAGATTCGTCCCGTCAACGCGGCGCGCGAGAACGCCGCCCGCGCCGCCAAAGCAACGGCTCGGCCGGGAGTAACGGCATGATTTATTCGGAAAACACCAACCTGCTCTTCCCACCCGAAGCGATTGCCAGCGTGCGCGCCGCGCGAGGCGTCCTCTGGCAGTCGCTGGTGGACGAGGTGCTTCAGTCTCCCCCTGATTCGCTGGAGCAAATGGCTTTCCTGCTGATGATGGCGCGCCTGAATGGCTGCGCAACCTGCAACGTGGATTCTTACCGCGCCTTACAGGGCTGTTCAGCCTGTGCGCATCAGGCGCTGCGTCGCTTTCGCGGCCGTGACGAGGATTTGCAGGAACTTTACCATGCCGCCTTGCGGGAAGTGGAGCAATTCCTGAAGAAAAGAGCGCTTCCTCCAATCACCAGGCGACAGCCTGAGAAAGAGTTGACCCATGAATGAGCAGATTTCTGTCGAATCGGTTCTGGCGGCCTTACGGCAAGTTGAGGATCCCGAACTGCACCGCGATCTGGTCTCGCTGAACATGATTCGCGATCTGG
Source organism: Anaerolineales bacterium (assembly GCA_034436275.1). Taxonomy (GTDB): domain Bacteria; phylum Chloroflexota; class Anaerolineae; order Anaerolineales; family Villigracilaceae; genus DAOTVX01. Next base: position 19,865 of record DAOTVX010000016.1, read on the forward strand.
AAGTCAACGGCGAGACAGTCAGTTTTACCATTGTTTTGACCACACCTGCCTGTCCGCTGAAAGGGACGCTGGAGAAGCAGGCGCGTCAGGCGGTGCAGGCGATTCCGGGCGTCAGGAAGGTCAATATCAAAATGGATGCCAGCGTCCCGTCGGATGGCCGCGCGCGCGGCCTGGTCAGCCTGCCCATCCGTAACGCGGTGGCAGTGGCCTCCGGGAAAGGCGGCGTGGGCAAGAGCACGGTGAGCGTCAACCTGGCTGTGGCGCTGGCGCAAAGTGGGGCGCGCGTTGGCTTGCTGGATGCCGATATTTACGGGCCTAACATTCCTACCATGATGGGCGTCCGCGAAGCCGGCGGCATTGCCGATAACAAATTGATTCCCGCACAGGCCTATGGCGTTCGTCTGATGTCCATGGGGTTTCTGGTGCCGCCTGGCCAACCGCTTATCTGGCGCGGTCCAATGTTGCATTCGGCCATCCGTCAGTTTCTGAGCGATGTGGAGTGGGGTGAGCTGGATTATTTGATTGTGGACCTGCCGCCCGGCACGGGCGATGCCGCTCTCTCGCTGGCACAGTCGCTGCCCCTCTCTGGCGTCATCATCGTCACCCTGCCGCAGGCGGTCTCGCTCGAAGATGCCAGTCGCGGCCTGAACATGTTTGAGACGCTGAAAGTGCCTGTCCTGGGAGTGATTGAAAATATGCGCGGCGAATTTTTCGGCGCTGGCGGCGGTGAGAAACTGGCGAAAGCCGCTAACGTGCCCTTCCTGGGAGCCGTCCCGATGGAAGCAACAGTGCGTCAAAGCAGCGATAACGGGCAACCGGTCGTCATCGCCCACCCCGATTCGGACGCGGCGATGGCGCTGAAGGCCATTGCCAAGCAGGTTGCCGCGCGTATCAGCGTCGAAGCGCTGCGGTCAGCGTAGTATAATTCATTCCATGCAACCCCGGATCGTTGGCGTTCGTTTTCAACCGAGCGGAAAAATCTACCATTTTGACGCTTCCGGCCTGGCTGACGTGCAAGTTGGCGACCGCGTAATCGTAGAGACAGCGCGCGGCCGTCAGGTAGGCGAGGTAGTTCAGTTCGTGGCCGACCCCCCTCCGCCGCCCGAAGGGCGCTGGAAGGCCATCGAACGGCGCGCCACGCCGCGCGATTTGCTCCTGCACCACCTGTGGCAGCAGAGGAGCGTCGCGGCGTTGATACAGTGTCGGGCGCGCGCTGCTGAACTTGGTTTGCGGGAAATCAAAATTGCCAGCGCCGAGTTCTCCTCCGATGGGAAGCGTCTCACGTTTTTCTTTTGCCCGGAAAGCGAAGAAAAGGTGGATTTAAAGTCCCTGCGTCAGGATATGCAGAAGGAGTATCCGCGCGTTCAGATCGAAATGCGGCAGATTGGCCCGCGTGACGTGGCGAAAATCATGGGGGGCGTTGGCGCGTGCGGGATGGAAAAACGTTGTTGCGCCCGTTTCCTGACGGAGTTCAGTCCGATTACCGTCAAGATGGCGAAAGAACAGGGCATTTCGTTAACTCCGCCAGAAATCACCGGCATCTGTGGGCGATTGCGTTGCTGTCTGTTATACGAATATGAGTGGTACGCCGCGGCGCGCCAGCAATTACCCAAGAAAGGCAAGCGCGTTGTCACGCCATACGGCGAGGGCAAGGTGGTGGAGGTCTTTCCGTTGCGCATGAGTGTACGCGTGGCCCTGCCCAATATTGGCGAACGTGAATTCCATCGTGATCAACTCGAACCCTGGGACGAGGCGGAAGCCTTGCGTCGCCAGTCCTCCGCGCCGCCTTGCCAGGATTGTCCTCATACAACTACTTCCTGAGGCCGGTCAACGCCATGCCTGAATCACCGGAGAACTGGGAACAAACGCAAAAAATCCTTGTCATTCTGGCTCACCCGGATGACCCGGAATTCTTTTGTGGCGCAACGCTGGCGCGCTGGGCCAGAGCCGGGCACGAAATTCATTACTTTTTGCTGACCTGTGGTGATAAAGGCGGCAACGGCGAGCAGTCACCGGCGGAACTCTGCCGGTTGCGCCGCACAGAGCAACAAAACGCCGCGGCTATCATCGGCGTGAAATCGGTGGAATTCCTGGGGCACGAAGACGGCTATCTCCTCCCCACGCTGGAACTGCGGCGTGAGGTAGTGCGGGCGATCCGCCGTTTTCGCCCGGATATTCTCGTCACCTGCGATCCAACCCATCTGTACGTTGGGGAGTGGTATCTTAACCATCCCGATCATCGTTACGCCGGCCAGGTGGTGCTGGATGCTGTGTTCCCGGCAGCCGGCAATCCGCTATTCTTTCCCGAATTGCTGCATGAGGAAGGCCTGCGGCCCCACACGCCGGCAGAGATCTGGATCGCGCTGGCCGAGAACCCAACCGTCACGCTGGACGTGACCGATACCTGGGAAATCAAGATTCGCGCGCTGAAAGAGCACAAGTCCCAGATTGGCGATCCGCAGAAATTCGAAGAACGCATGCGTGCGCGTTATGCCGCAGGAAGCGAGGCAACGCATCCGCGCTATGAGGAGACTTTCCGCGTGATTCGGTATCGCTGAAAGTCGCCTGGGCTACTGTTTTGCGCCATGCGAACATACTTTACCCGAACGGTAACTACTCAGCCATCTCATTGCGAGCCGCCAAAGGCGGCGAAGCAATCTCCCCTTTATCAGGCGAAATGGACCGCCTGGGGATTGCTTCGTCGCAAAGAACGCTCCTCGCCATGACAGGCGCAACGATTTCAAGACAGGGTTGAACAGTTACCTTGCAATTACCTACCCCCTGTCATTGCGAGGCGGTAACAGGGCCACGCCGAGGCGTCGCCGAAGCAATCTCTTCGCAAGTCTCACGAATGTTCTTATTGCTTCGGGGGAACTTGAGATTGCTTCGCCGCCTTCGGCGGCTCGCCATGACGCGGCTGGGCAGGTAGTTACCTGTATTTGCCATAAATCTCCGTTGCTTCGGGTGAGAACATGGTACTCGATGTGGCACGCATTCAGGCATTGTGCTTCGACGTAGATGGTACCTTGAGCGATACCGATGATCTGCTCGTTGCCCGGCTGGCTCGCTGGCTGGAGCACGTGCGTTTCCTCTTTCCCCGCCGGGATCCGCTTCGACTGGCGCGGCGGCTGATCATGGTCAGCGAGGCGCCGGCGAATTTCCTGATCGGCCTGCCGGATCATCTTGGCCTGGATGATGAACTCTTTGCCCTGGCGGACTGGCTGGCGCGTTTCTCGAAGAAGCCAAAGCAGTTCTTGCTCATCAACGGGGTAAGGGAAATGCTGGCCGCGCTGGCGTCCCGTTATCCGCTGGCGGTGGTCAGCGCGCGCGATGAGCGTACCACGCGCCTGTTCCTCGCCCAATTCGACCTGCTGCCTTTTTTTCGCTGCGTCGCAACTGCGACGACCTGTAAGCACACCAAACCCTATCCGGACCCTATCCTGTGGGCTGCGGCGCAAATGGGAGTATCGCCGGCCTCCTGCCTGATGATCGGCGATACCACGGTGGATATTCGCGCTGGCAGGGCTGCCGGCGCGCAGACCGCAGGGGTGCTGTGCGGTTTTGGCGAGCGCGCGGAACTGGAACGCTGCGGGGCGGACGTGATTCTCGAAACCACTCCCGATTTGCTCTCCGTTCTCTCACACGTCTGATGAGGAACACCGGGGAAACTGGCCTCGCGACTGCCGCTTTCCTGTAACGTATGTTATCACACGAGGCATGTTCTGCTGCCCCCGGCTCTCTGCTGGCCTGGAGGCAGATATTCTGCCGGCAGTTTGAAAGGAGAGGCTCATGTTGCGTCGAATTTTCGCGTGCTGGTTGGTTCTGGTTTTGCTGACTCTTGCCTGTCAGGTGCAGGTAAATCTCCCGGCCGTGGCCACGCCGGGGCCGCTGGTAACCGATGAGATTCATGTCCCGGCGCCGTCGGCGGAGAAAGTTCACTTAAGACTGCAATTTGGCGCCGGCCACCTTGCCCTACGCCCCGGTGCAAAGAATCTGGTGGATGGGACGGCCACCTATAATGTGCCTCAATTTAAACCCGAAATCACGGTAGGCGAGACCGAGGTGCTTCTGAGCCAGGAAAAGCGTAACCTGCGCTTTTCTTCAGGCTGGGGGCAGAATCTGCGCAACGAATGGGATTTGCAGATAGGCGATCAGCCGCTGGAACTGACCATTGAGGCCGGCGCCTATGAAGCGGAATATGAATTTGGCGCTCTGCGTTTGACCAATTTGACCATCCGCGATGGCGCGGCGACCGTTCAGGGACGATTTTCGCAGCCGAATCTCGCGGAGATGAACGTGCTGCGTTACGAGACCGGCGCCTCCAATGTGACTCTGACAGGCCTGGCGAATGCTAATTTTTCCCTGTTCGAATTTGACGGTGGGGCCGGCAATTACATCTTCGAATTCGGCGGCAAACTGCGCCGTCCGGCCAGCGTGCACCTCGCGGCAGGGATGAGCAACATGACGCTGGTCATCCCCGCCGGGCTGGCCGCGCAGATCACGGCGGAAGGGCTGGTGAATGTCAATGTGCCCCCGAGCTGGACCCAGAGCGGGAAAACATACACTCAGGCTGGAGAAGGTCCGGGATTGACAATTGTCGTCGAGATGGGCGCGGCGAACCTGACGGTGCTGACGACATTGCCGTAAGGTAACGACCTGCCCCAGTTTTGCGGCGCATCCGGAATAACGACCGTGAAACCCAGGAAGCGCGGATGGCGTGGAGACTCGTAGAAAGGATAACGTCGAAGTTCTCCTTTTTCGGTCGTTGCCTGCCACTTCCAGATCGGGGATGCGATTCGCGGAGAAAACTGTCCACGAACAGGAAACGAATAAACGAAAGCAGACGGCGGACGACGGACCGCAGACGACTGTAGGACGGGCTTCCCAGCCTGTGGGGGAAGAATGGGAAAATGAATCAACGAATGCGGCGCGGATATTCGTGGTCAGGCATTCGTTGACGGTTCGCCCTCCAATACAATCACGGCAGGTAACTCGACAATGGTATACTTCGGCATCGTTGTCATGGCGAGGGCGCTCTTTGCCCGAAGCAATCCCCTGGTAACTGGGAGACTGCTTACCTTGTCTCGTGAGGGGATTGCTTCGGCGACGACTCGGGCGAGCCTCGGCGTGGCCCTGTCGCCGCCTCGCCATGACAGGGGGCAGGCAATCTAACCATTGTCGAGGTAATTACGCCATGCAACGCGAGCGTTTCTTTTGTGTTATAATATTACAAATAAAATCAAAATTATCTAGTAAAGGAGAGTACCATGTTCATTGATTACCTTACCCTCATTATGCTTGACCTGCTGGCAGGTCTGGGATTGCTGGCCCACTATCTTTATGCCGGTCTGGATCGTGGAGAATCGCGCTCGTACGCGGCTGGCTTTGGCGCCGTTGGGGTGCTGGGCCTGATTCTCGGGCTGGGTATGGTCTTTACCTGGCCTTTGCCGGGCAGTTACAACATTGTCTTCGGCGAGGCAACCGTGTTGTTCAGTCTGGCCTTCCTGGCGGCTGGCGTGGCGTTGGGCCTGGGCTGGGATTTACGCCCGGTGACTGTTTATGCTTTCTTTGCTGGCCTGTATGCGGTCATTGGCGGAGCGCGCATCATTTCCCTGGGATTGACGAAAGAGCCGTTGCTATCGGGACTGGGATTCATCCTGGCCGGCCTGATTGGCGTTCTCGCGGCTCCTGCCTGGCGGTTGTTGCAAACGCGGGCGATATTTCGCCGTCTGGCCGCGCTGGCGCTGCTGGCGGTGGCTGTCCTGTGGGGAGTTACGTTCTACAATGCCCTGTGGGGGCATCTGGCGACCTTTAAGGATTGGCTGCCGCTGACGATGCGTTGACCTCTCCGGTCGCCTGGAATTGCTCGCTGACGAAGGAGACGGGCCTGTGCGTAGAGCAGGCCCGAATTTTTTAAGGTTGCGGTGCTTGACTTTGCATGGCGAATGTGTCATAATGTAACCGGTTTCTGTAACCGATTACAGGCGCGCCAACCGTGTCCATGGTCAAACATTCTCAGGCGACCACGATCCGAGACGTTGCTCGTCAGGCAAGGGTTTCTGCGGCGACGGTCAGTCGCTACCTTAACCGTTCGGCGCCGGTGGCGGCGGAGACCGGTCAGCGTATTCAACAGGCCATGCGTGAACTGGGATATTCCCCGCGCCTGGCGGCGCGGGC
>DAOTVX010000017.1:0-18388 GCA_034436275.1 Anaerolineales bacterium
TCCACGATTTTCATACCACTGCGGCGGGCAATTTCCGGGTAAAGGTGGAAACGATCATTGGCGACGATAAAAATCTTTCCATCGGGCTTCAAGCAGGGGAGAATGTTCTGGAAAACAGCCGAGATTCCTTCCACGTATTCTTCTTGGGCCTGTTTTGACTTTCCGCGCTTTTTGGGGCCGATTTCGAGTTCATCATGGCGGGGAAAGCCGAATAGCTCATAGGCGTAAATGTGCTGATCATGGTAATCAATTTGTCCTACATATGGCGGAGAAGTAAAAATACCATCAACGGGCCGGCCCGCCAGGGGAGTGTTGGCTAACTCAGCCGGCAGATTTACATGCCGCGAGTCGCCTTGAATGATTACCGCGGCCTTGTCGGAGCGGAGTTTGTCAAATTGAGCAATACGGCGGGCTGTATCCTCGGTGTAAGCATGGATTTTCGTAATACAGTTGTCAATCGGGATACAATAGCGGTTGTGTTTCCTGCACCAGTATGGTTGTCCAACAGGCAGAGGCGCCTTTGGTCTGGCCAGATCGTAATGGGGTACCAGGCGTGAGGAGCGAACCGCGCGACTAAGCACCACCCGTAACAAGTCTTGGTAGTGGTAATTTGGGATTAATCGGCGATAATACAGCATCTCCAGCAGCGCGCGTGGAGCAAACCAGGTGTGCAAGTATTCGCTCTGACATTCCTCCAGCAAACTCTCTTTGAGTTTATCCATCCGCTCTTCAGGGAACAGCGGTAGATTGACCTCTTGGGAACGTGTCAGGTATTTGGAAAAGGCAGTGACCCGACGTTCAATCTCCAGGAGTTCGGAACGTGCCTCGACGACATCGTACTTCGCTAATTTGACTCTGGCAATCAGGCAGTTAAAAGGAGAAATGTCAATGCCGATGGTGTGCATTTTCATCTCATTTCCCTGCACCAACGTTGTTCCTGAACCCATAAAGGGATCGAGAATCACATCATCGGCTTGAAAATAGCGGGCCAAAAACCATTCCACCAGTTGGGGAATGAATTTTCCTAAATAGGGGTGTAAACGATGAACATGCTTGGTGCGTTGATATTCCGGCACATCATAGAAGCCTAACTCTGGATGAAGGCCGGCGTGATGATGCTTTTCGAGCCCCTGTTCAACGAGGGAGAGGAAAATTTTGATTTCCTTGAGCGAAACGCGCAGGTGCCCATTGGCAGCGTGCTGAACCAGTTCACCATTTTCGTTATACTTCCCAATGCGGCCGCGTTGAATATAGTCACGGATATTGGCCGGGGTTTTTCCTACCAGTCGGGCGGCTTCTTCAACGGTGACCAGTTCAAGATCGTTAGGCATACCTTCTTTCCTCAAAGCGACGTGCTTTTCGCGGATGTTTACAGCATACCCGCCCATCCTGAATCACCAGTCCGTTTGCTTGTGCAAACGGTCCATTCTGCCAGGTAAGGCTTCGAACCAGCGCGCGGCGACCCTGGGGAGGGCGACGTGGCGGTATGGGTTGAAACAGCCAGAACGAACGCCGGCTACTTGATATGGGCCACGATGCGCTTGTGGGCAGTCTCGGCGTCCATATCCAGAATAGAAACGAGTTTATCCCGCCCTGTTTCTCCGGCGACGATTTCCAGCCGCGACTTGGGCACATCCAGCACTTCGGCCAGGAACTCAATGAGCGCCTGATTGGCTTCCCCTTCGCGCGGAGGGGCCGTGACGTGGATTTTGATGGTGCCATCGTGGAGGACTTCAACGATTTCATTGCGGCTGGCGCGCGGGGTCACTCGCACCGCGAGTGCCGCGCCCCTTTTGCCATCATGCAGACGAAAGGCGCGAGGACTCATGAATTCACCTCAGTCTCAATGTAGCCAGCAGATTGGTCAACAACGAGGCCAGTAATTGTACTACTATTATAAACACGATTGGGCTGACGTCAAACATCCCCAGCGGGGGAATGACGCGCCGGATCGGCGCCAGCAATGGCTCGACAAGGCGGTCGAGATTCCGGCGCACCGGGTGATAGGGCGACATAACCCAGGTGAGAATCACCCAGACCACGACGAGCAGGGAGACAAGTTCGGCAGTGAGGTTAATCAGGCGGATGAGGTACTCCATGCGATCACTCCTTCGGTGGACGCGGCCCGAGAATGGCTTGCCCCACGCGTACCCAGGTGGCGCCCTCCTCAATGGCGGCCAGAAAGTCGGCGCTGGTGCCCATCGAGAGTTCATCCCACCTGCCCTGCGGCAGACGTTGACGCAGGAAATCCTGCAAATGGCGCAGGCGCCGGAAGTAGGGGCGCGCGCGTTCGGGGTCTTCGAAATAAGGCGGCATGGTCATCAGGCCGCGTATTTGCAGAGAAGGCAGGGCCAGGATAGCCTCCAGGTCGGCGAGCAAATCCGGCCAGTGTGCTTCCTCCCAGGCGGGGAAGCCAAATTTGCTGGCCTCGCCGCTGACGTTAAATTCGAGGAGAACGGGCAGGAGGCGTTTTTCCTGCTGACAAAAGTCATTCAGTCGCCGCGCCAGTTTTACACTGTCCAGAGAGTGCAGCATCGCGAAGTGTCGGGCGACCAGCGCGGCCTTACGGCTTTGAACATGACCGATCATATGCCATTCTACACCGGCAGCAGCCAGGCGCTGCATTTTTTCAACGGCTTCTTCGGCGTAATTTTCTCCCAGGCGGGTGATGCCGGCCTCGAGGGCCGCCTGAATGGTGGACAGCGGTTGGGATTTGGTCACGACCACCAGGCGGACGGAGTCGGCGGTACGTCCGCTGCGGATGGCCGCCTCGGCAACCTGCTCGCAAATGCGCTGATAGCGTTGACGAATGACGGTGCTTAACGAATCGCTCATCGCTCAATGCTCCAGGGCAATCATCACGCCAAAGCGGCCGGTGCGTCCGCGATGGGCGCGATGCGAATACCAGTCTTCCGTATGACAGGCGGTGCAGAGCGCCGCCACCTCAATCTGGTGCACGCCGGCGCGTTCCAGCCAGTAACGGTTTGCCGCCCACAGGTCCAGGAAAATCCCATTGTCGCGGTAAAAAAGGAAAGGCTCTGCCTGTTCCTTGCCCAACGCCTGCTGCAGCGCCTGAACCACATCCTGACCAACCTGATAGTGGTCAGGGCCGATGGAGGGGCCAAGGGCGGCCAGTATGTCTTCCGGGCGCGAGCGGTAGTGGGCTTGCATTTGCTGGACGGCAGCCAGAGCAACGCCCCGTACCGTTCCCTGCCAGCCCGCGTGGGCCAGGCCGATGACGCGCTGACGCGGGTCGTAGAGCAAGATGGGCACACAATCGGCGAAGCGCATCAGCAGGGTGACTTCGGAGCGATCCGTCAGAATCGCGTCGGCCTGTGGCAGCGGAGCCTGGGGCGGGCGCGGCGCGTGGGCAATGGCGACCTGACAACCATGCACCTGCCAGACTTCGAAGAGCGATTCGGGCCGGCATCCAAAGACGTCCAGGGCGCGCCTTTTGTTTTCGGCCACGCGTTGCGGATCATCGCCGACCGTCCCGCCCAGGTTAAGCGAGTCCCAGGGAGGAGGGCTGACGCCACCGCGCCGGGTAAAGACGGCGTGCGGCACGTGCCCCTCCAGCGAGGCAAAGGTATAGTAACGCAGCGCGTGGGAATGATGGAAAGGCATACGTCTCGATTCAGCGCGGGCTGTTCACCACCGCGAATTTGCGCACCAGCAGGCGACGTGTCTCAACCATCGCTTCTTCAATCAAAGGAAAGCCGAACCAGCCGGTTAAAAATCCAAAGAGGGCCCCGGTCAGGGTGCGCAGGAAGGGGGTGCTTTCGCGTAACGGCAGGATGTTTGCCAGCCCCGGCAGAGACATCTGGCTGATCAGTTGCGTCCCGCCATCCAGTGCGGCCGGCAAGACGCCCAGCAGCAGCCAGAGCGCAAGCGGAAGCGGCTTGAAACGCCGCCCACTGATGGCGAAGATCAGGCCAAAGAGGAACAATGTGCCCCAGATGCTCACATCCCGTTGACAGAGAGCGACTTTGTAGCCCATCTGCTCGTTGCCCTCGAAAAGCCGCGCCTGAAGATAGAGCATAGCGCGCGGGGCCAGAATGCCGCTGGCCTCCTCGAATGTCTTCACGCCGTCAATGTGCGCATCTGCGAGCGGGTAATAGGCCTGTTCGCCGAAAAGGAACCATGACCGAAAGGCCAGCTGGTGGCAGAGTGGACGGTACAGACGATAAATGACTTCTGCCGGCCAGCCGGCGCCGGCTTTTTTGAGCATCGGTGCCAGGAAAGGCAGGCCAACATAAAGCGCCAGGAAAAGGTTGAAGAGCAGAAGGTAATGGCGCGCCAGGAAATAGGAAATTCGATCGCCCCAGGAGATGGTTTGTCCTTGCGCGCGGGCGCGCGCGTAGTGTGCGTCGCCCAGACTCTCCAGCGTGTGCTGGCGGTCGGCGGCAGCGCGTAACGTCACCTCCAGTTCCTGACGGGTAAAGGGCGCGGCCAGCCGATAGGGGCCAACTTCCACCAGCGGAACCGTGCCGGGAAAAAGCCCCTGGGCTTCATCGGTGCTCACGTCGATCTCCACCAGCCGATGAGGAACGATATCTTGCAAAGCGTTCAGGTCGGCTTTTGCCTGCTCACACTGCGGACAATCGCGGCGAAGGTACATGGTGACGGTCAGCATGGTCATAATCCGAAGAGAGAGATTGGCGGGAAGAGAGTTGTCAGCCAGTTGAAAGAACCGAGGACAAGCAGGCAGCCGACGAGAATCAGCAAGAGGCCCAGAGCAATGTTCACCCCGCGCAGCAGACGGCGATGCTGGCGCAACAGACGGATGACCCAGTCCACGCCCAGGGCGGCGAGCAGGAAGGGAACAGCCAGACCGGCCGAGAAAGCCACGCCCAGTAAGACCGCCCGCGGCGCCGAGCGGTCATGCATGGCCAGAGTCATGATCATGCCTAATGTGGGGCCAATACACGGCGACCAGCCGGCCGAGAAGATGATCCCCATCAGCGCGGAGGACAGGTAATCTGGTGTTGGAGCGGGCATAGCATGGATGCGCCAGTCGTATTCCAGCCAGGGAATGCGGAAAAGGCCGAGCGTGTGCAGGCCAAAAACGATGACCAGCAAGCCGCCCAGGCGCGCCACCAGGTCGCGAACACCGCCTAACCACAGGCCAAGGGCTGCGGCAACGATATTGAACAGGATGAATATCAGGCTGAACCCGAAGATAAAGGCCAGAGCGTGCCCCAGAACGCGGACGCGATCCTGCCCCTGCCGGGCGTCCTGGTCTGCCCCGGCGGGGGAGGACGGAGAAGCGAAATGCCCGCCCAGATAACCGATGTAGGCCGGTATCAACGGTACGATGCATGGCGACAGGAACGACGCCAGACCGGCCAGAAAAGCGATCCCGACGGTTAACGAGGTGCCGCTTACCATAAGCGTTCTTGCACGATGACGTGGGTGCCGCCGTTGGGCCACTGTGCCAGCACATCGCCTGGCTCCAGGGGCACGGCGGGAGTCGTCCAGCGGAAAATCCATTGCGCGTCTTCAGGACGACAGTTGACGCAGCCGTGCGAGCGCTTCATGCCAAATTCGTTGTGCCAGAAAGCAGCGTGAATGGCCACCCCCTCGCCTACAAACAGCGTCGTCCAGGAGACGCCGGGAGTGTCGTAGCCGGCGTCCACCGTGCCGCCGGCCATGTGAATGGAAATGGCCTTGCGCCAGGTAATGTGTTCTCCCAGCGGCGTGCTGGCCGCGCCGACGCCGGTCGAGACACGGCAGAAGTACACTTCACGGTTGCCTTCCAGACAGGAGAGCGTCTGCTGCGTGACGTTGACGACAACTTTCTTCTCGTTGGGGTCCACTTCGGGATGGATCGGGGCAACATCCTCCTCCGTCAGAGGGCGAAACGCCGCGCCCTCGGCCCAGAAAATGTCACCGGGGCTGCCGTAGCGCTCGTTGACGCGGTACACGATGTTGCCGGAGTTTCCAACCTTGACCTGATCGATCCACATCACCTGAGAGTAGTACAGGCGCGGGGTCGCGCCGCGACCAAGATAATTGCGCGCCCAGGCCGAACGGGCCGGTGGATTATCCAGGTAGAGGTCCACGTAGGGCACGGTGACTTCGGCCCAAAAGCCATTCTGACCCGACGGCAGAGCCTGAAGTGGTTCGTTGGGCTGGTTGCGGCACATCTGGAGGAAGTCGGAGCAGATAAAGCCTTCCGGCGTTTCCACCCAACGCTGGTTAACGCGATTGTAATCGGGGGTTTCCGCAGGCACTTCGCGCAGCCAGGGCAAAACGGTGTCCTCATAAATTTCCTTGACCACCGGACTCTGGGTGCTGGGACGGGCATGGATGGCGATTTTACCGCCGGTACAATTGCGCGCCAGACGTTCCGAGGCAGGAAATTCGGCCAGGGGGAAGACTTCTGCTAGTGGACGCCAGGGACGTAACGCCAGCGTCCCAACGCCGAGCGCGGCCAGTTTGAGGAAATCGCGACGTGAGAGGGAAGGAGTCATGGCTACAAGGATACCCGCAAACGAAACATTCGTCAACGCTGGTTGGCGAAAGAAACTGTTCCCGCTATGTGGGAATGTGGGGATAGTTAATTGTTTTGGCGAGGGGGCGTTGCGCCGATGTCTATGAATGTGTCTTGCCCTCCATCAGGCGCAATTTGCTTACTGTCCAACCAGCCGGGTTCCATTCGGCGCGCAGCATGCTCATCACCAATACGTCCTGATAATTGCCGCGCCGGTAGGCGGCCTGACGCAACCGACCCTCCAGCACGAACCCGACCTTCTCGTAGCAGCGAATGGCGCGCTGATTCTCGGCCAGGACGTGCAGGAAGATACGATTGAGGTTCAATGTCTCGAAGCCATGGCGGAGCAGCAACTGCATCACCTGTGTGCCGTGGCCTTTATCCCAGTAACTCTTTTCGCCGATAAAGAGGCCAATTTCGGCGCTGCGAGCGCGCCAGTCAATATGGGAGAAGCCGGCATTACCGATAAGTTTCCAGGTATCGCCCTCCTGAACTTCGATTGCCAGTGGACGCTCCTCCGCTGGAGCGTTGAGCATGGCCTCGAACCATTGTTCCTCGGCGGCTTGTGAGATGGGCAGGTCCAGGGAAAGGTAAAGACGAACCTGTGGATCGTTGAGCCACTGGACGAAGGATGGCAAATCGGTCCGCTCTATGGCGCGCAGGCGCAGGCGATCACCGTAAATCATGGCATACCTCTGGAATCATTATACCCGCGAAGCGGACATTCTTGCCGCCTTCCCGACATCAGCCCGCGGACGCCCGTAGCCTGTAGCACGGGCTTTCGTAGGACGGGCTTTCCAGCCTGTCAGGAGCAGACCGTCCACGAATGGGAAAACGAATAAACGAATGCAGGGCGGACGCCCATAGCACGGGCTTTCGTAGGACGGGCTTTCCAGCCCGTCAGGGGAGAACGAATCAACGAATGCGCGGAGCGGACGCCCGTGGCACGGGCTTTCGAGCCTGTTGGCAGACCTCTACTTGGTATAATTGACAGACGATGAGCAAGAAGTACCATCTCTGGACAGAAGGCTGTCAGATGAACGTGGCCGATTCGCGCCGGGTCGGCGCGGCGCTGGAGCGGCTGGGCTATGAGTTCACGCCGCAGGCTGAGGAGGCTGATGTGATCGTCCTGAACACCTGCGTCGTGCGTCAGTCGGCGGAAGACCGCGCCTATGGCCGTTTGTCCTCGCTTAAACCGCTCAAGGAGCGCAAGCCCGATCTGGTCATCAACCTGATGGGCTGTCTGGTCGGTGTGCGCGGCGATGATTCGTTGCGGGCGCGTTTCCCTTTTGTGGACGTTTTTTCGCCCCCCTCGGATGTCGGGCCGTTGGTGGCATTTTTGACGCAACATGAAGCGCGGGCACTGGAAGCCCAACGTCGGGATTCCCTGGCGGCCATGCTGGAGGCGGAAACCCTGTTGCCGGCGCATGAGCGCGGCCGTCTGGTAGCGGCTTATGTGCCGGTCGTGCTGGGTTGTTCCCATGCCTGTACGTTCTGTATTATCCCGGCGCGGCGCGGCGGCGAGCGGTCGCGACGGGTGGGCGAAATCCTGACGGAGGTGCGTGCGCTGGTGGCGCAGGGCGTCCGGGAAGTCACGTTGCTCGGGCAAATTGTGGACCGCTACGGTCGGGATATTCCTGAGGGGCCCAATCTGGCGGCCCTGCTGCGTATCCTGCACGAGGTGGAAGGGCTGGAGCGGATTCGCTTCCTGACCTCGCACCCGTCGTACTTTGACGATGAACTGCTCGAGGCAGTTGCGACGTTGCCCAAAGTCATGCCACATATCGAGATTCCGGTGCAGGCAGGGGATGATGAAATTTTACGCCAGATGCGGCGTGGCTATACTCAGGCCGAGTATCGCCGGGCGGTGGAAAAGATACGCCGCGCTCTGCCGGAATGTTCCATTGCCACCGATATTATCGTGGGGTTCCCCGGCGAAAGCGAGGCACAATTTATGGAAACCTACCGTCTGCTGGCCGATTTGCGCCTGGATGTAGCCCATGTGGCGCGTTATTCGCCGCGGCCGGGCACTGTCGCGGCGCGCCGTTATGCGGACGATGTGCCGGAAGAGGAAAAGATGCGCCGTTTCCGGCTGCTGGAGCAGTTACAGGAGCAGATTGCAGCGGAGATTAATGCCCGTTACCTGGGCCGGCGTGTGGAGGTATTATTTGAGGAGAAGGAAAAAGGACGCTGGCGCGGCCGCACGCCAACGAACAAACTCGTCTTCGTCGAAAGCGAGGCAGATTTGCGCGGCCAGATACGTCCGGTCACGATAATCTGGAGCGGCCCCTGGTCAATGCATGGGCGGTTAGCGTAGCCGCCGACATGCCCGACCTGATAGTTACCGTTGGGCTTCCACCAGCAATTCAACGCGCGCGATGGGCGCGCCGAGACTGTACACGGAAAAATGGAAGGGGATGGGCGCGTTGCTGATCTGGCCGGCTTCCCAGCGCCTCACGCCGACGGCGTTATCGTCCGCATCGTAGGCAATAGCCAGAATCCACACCTTGCGGGGAGCAACCTCTGCCGCTTCGATAGTGACTGTGCCGGAAAGATGGGCGCTGTGCCCCTCCCAGTCAATTTCGGTCAGGACGTTGCGCGCCACTGCCGGTAGATAGCGCGTATCACCGGCCAGCAGGCGAATGGCAGTCAGGACGCGCACGGCGGCTCTGGCGCCGGCCGGGATCGGAGCAGGGAAGAACGCCGCGACGGCGATTGCCCGACCGGGGGGAATGATGTCCAGTGGAGCAAAGGCAATCTGCCGCTCCTGTTCCTGGCCACTTTCATCCTGCAACACGAATAACACGGAGAGATTTTCAACCGTTTCGGCGTATTCGTTGACGATCAACGCCAGACACCACAGCCCGCCATCGCGCGTGGGGTAGCAGGTCGTCTGACGCACGCGCAATGGCACGGGGGTGGGAGTGGGGAGGGCTGGCTGGCTATCGCCGGCAGGGATGATCAGGGTGGCGCCGACCGGTAAGGCGTTGGGGTTGAGGCCGGGGTTGGCCTGCCGTAAAGCCTCTAGCGTGACGCCAAACTTCTGGGCGATGGCAATGAGGGTATCGTTCGGAGCGATGACGTAAGTGACCGGCGTTGACGTGGGGAAGGTGATTTCTGTGGAGGCCAGCAACGGCGTTGGCGAGGCCGTGGGAAGCGGCAGGGTAGCCGGGGGAGCAGGGGTGGGAGAAGAACGCTGGGCCTGGTCGTTCGCCGGCGCGCGGCAGGCAACCAGTACGCTGATGAGCAAGACGAAAAGGAAATGGCGGCGCATGGAGGAGGGTGGAAGCGGAGAACGAGAAACGGCAGGGGGAGGTTAGCGGGTGAAAAGGCTGATACTTTCGATGTGGTATGTTTGAGGAAAGAGGTCGAAAGGGGTGGTTTCGAGCAAGCGGTAGCCGTTCTGGGTCAATCGGGCGGCGTCGCGTGCCAGGGTCGCGGCATCGCACGAGACGTATGCCAGCCACGGCGGAGCCAGGCGTAACAGCCCTTCCAGCGCCGTTTTCTCCAGGCCGGCGCGCGGTGGGTCAACGATGGCCACATCCACTGGTTCTTGCAAGGCAGGCAACACCTCGCCGGCCGGCGCCTCATAGAGTTCCACATGGTCAAATTCGTTCAGGTTAAAGGCGAAATCCTCGCAGGCCGGGGGAGATAGTTCAATGCCGATCACCCGTCCGACATGCGGGGCAAGGAAGGCGCTAAACAGCCCGACCCCACAATAGACATCCAGCAGGGTGGTTTTTGAGGAAAGCGGCAGACGTTGGAGCAGGTAGGCCACCATCTTGCCGGCCACAGGCGTGTTGACCTGAAAGAAGGACGTGGGCGAAAGACGGAACGTTCGGCGTACCGGCGGCGCAGCCTCGACGGTCACGTCCATCCAGAGGAAGCGATCGCCAGCCAGGACGAGAACATTTTCCTGCCAGACATGCACAACCGAAATCCCGGCTTCCACGGCCAGATCGGGCGGCTGGGGGGAATCTGATACCAGTACCAGCATCACCTCGTCCTCGCTTCCCAGCCGCAAGGCGATGCGCTTGAAGTTCAAGCCGGTTTCAAAGTCCAGCAATGGCCAGAAGGTGTTGAGGGGCGCGGCAGGTAGATGGCATTCAGAAATGGCTATCACGTCCCCCTCTCCCTGGCCAGGGTGCGCACAGACAAACCCTGCTTTCCCCTGCCGGGTGAGATGGAATTGTATGTGGTTACGGTATTCCCAGGCCTGCGGCGAGGCCACAGGAGCCTGCAGCGGTGGGTTGGCAATATGGCCGTAGCGCGTCAGTTGTTCGTGCAGGATGGCGCGCTTGGCCTCCAGCTGGGCGGGGTAGGGGAGATGCTGGTAGTGACAGCCGCCGCAGACGCTTCCCAGGGCGCGGCCTGGCGTAAAAAAGTGCTGGCAACGGGGTGGAATGCGTTGGGGCGCGGCTTCGAGCAAGGTTAACAGTTCACCGCGCAGATAGTGACGCTTTTCCTCCACCACGCGCGCTTCGACCACCTCGCCCGGCAGCCCAAACGGGACAAACATCACCCGCCCATCGGGCAAACGTCCTACCGCCTCGCCGCCATACGCCAGGCGCTCCAGCCGGACAGTCCAGCGTTCGGGAGCCATAGCCAGCCTGTGGCTGTTCTGGCCCGGAGGCGTCGTTGCGCCGTCAGCGGGCGACCAGCGTCAGCAATTGGTCCTGGAAAAAGGAGAGGACGACCAGGATCAGGATAAATGTGCCGGCCAGCAGTCCGATGCGGCGCAAGTCACGCTTGACCTGCGAGTAATCGGGGTTGAATTCCAGAGTTTTGGATACCGCGGCTTTGAGCGCCGGGGCCGTGCGTTTCCGTTTTTTACTCATACCGTCTCCTACTGAGTTTGAAGTCTGGCAAAGACAACGTAACGCTGTTTGTCCACCAGATAGGGATGGCAGGTAATCAGCGTCAGCGTTGGTTCGCTGGTGGGATTCATGACTTCGACCTGCGTTGGTTCGACGATCTGGCTGCCGGTTACCACGTAGACGTATTGCCGCTGGGCGGTGAAAATCAGGATTAAATCACCCGGCTGCAATTTCTCGAGGTAGCGAAAAACTTCGCCGTACACGTCGTTGTGGCCGGTGAGCACCAGATTGCCGGCCTGGCCGGGGTTAGCCGAGCCGATATGCTGCCCAACGCCTTTTTTTAATTGCTCCCAGCCATCGCCCTGGACAATGGGCGCGTCGACATTGATGGCCGGAATCTGGATGCGGATGGCCTGCTCTGGCCCAGGGGTTGGAATGGGGAGGCTGGCCAGGGATTGCACCAGCGGGCGCAGATGTTCAGGAATCTCGGCTTCATTGGGTTGGGCGCCCTGCGACGCCGTGGGCGGTGTGTGTCCGCCGGGAAGCACCACGGCGGTGATCAGTGGCGTTGGCGAGGCGGCCTGACGCAACGCGGCGGCGGCTTCCTGATTTAACAACCGCCACAGGCCCAGCCCGCTGAGCAATACGCCGACCAGCCCGATGACGGCCAGCACTTCAATGGCGGCGAGCAGACGGTCAAACCAACGACGCCGCGCCGGGGGCGGCGTGGGCGCGGCTTCCTGTTCGGCTTCGGGGAGCACAGGATGCCAGAACCCCTGTTCTTGCGGCGGCAGGTCAGGCGCCAGGATTACCGCCCGTCCGCTGCGACGAAAGCGCTCCAGCCGTTCACGGCGCGCACTGCGCCGCTTTTCCATGAGCAGACGACGCAATTCGTTCAGGCTTAAATCGTCAGCGTCCTTGCCTTTCGGCATGCGCTCAATTATATCAGAGTTGTCCGCCAGTCCCACTGCCAGGGGAAAGGCAAAGCGTTGCTGACGGTCTCTCCCGTGGCGCGCCCTAAAATTCCTGGTTCTTTTCCCGCATTTCTTGCAGGAATTTTTCTTTGTTGGCGAGGCGGGCGGTCTTGCCGCTGGATGTTTTAACCAGCCAGTGCTTGCCAACTACGTGCACGTAACGTAAGGCGATGGCCGACCCACGCGTGACCGCCAGGCGAATCTGATCGGCAATCTTTTGCCGCTCGGCGGGATTATCGGTATCCACTTCGGCTACCATCACCACATCTTCCGTCCCTGTGGCTTCGTTGAAAACGCCGAAGGCGCAGGCTCGACCGGGATGGACGCCGGGAACCTCGCAGGCGAGCCTCTCCAAATCCTGAGGATAGATGTTTTTGCCGCCAACGATGATGAGGTCTTTCTTGCGACCGGTGACATAGAGCTCCCCGTTTACCAGATAGCCGTAGTCGCCGGTGAGATACCAGCCGTCAAGGAAAGCCTTTCGTGTGGCATCGGGGCGATTGTAGTAACCGGTGAGCATACAGTTGCTGCGCAGGGCGATTTCACCAACGTGTCGGTCGGGGAGCGGCTGGCCTTTGTCGTCCAGAATGCGGACTTCGGTGTTGGCGATGGGTTTCCCGCAGCCAAGCATACGCACACTTGGACGGCCAGAGATAGCCGGCCGGGCAATGCGTTCGATTTGCAGGCTATCGCGGTCAATGTCTTCGAAGAGGAGAGGGCTGTCAATGCCGCCCTGAGTGACAGCAAAGACGTTCTCGGCCATGGCGTAACAGGTGGCCAATGCCTCGTAGCGCAGCCCATAACCGCGAAAACGCTCATAGAAGACCTGATGGGATTCCCAGCGTACCGGCTCAGAACAGTTCGAAATGGCTCGCCAGGAAGAGAGGTCAATGCCCTCCAGGTCGCGATCGCGGACTTTTTGAGCGCAGAAATTGTAGGCGAAGTTGGGCAACCAGGAGAGTGTTCCCCGGTAGCGGGAAACGGCCTGGAACAAGCGGTAGGGGGCGCGCACCCAGTCGAAGGGCGACATGAGCACCAGTGGATTCCCCAGGAGAATGGGCATCAACCAGCAGGCAATGAGGCCCATATCGTGGTAAAGAGGCAACCAGGAGACGAAGACGTCGCTGGCATGCAGCCGAATGGCCTGACGGTAGGCTTCCAGTTGATTCAAGACGGCCTGATGGGACAGGGCAACGCCTTTTTGCAGGCCTGTGGTGCCGGAGGAATGTTGTAGCAGGACGATGTCATCCGGCCGGCGTTGCAGGCCGGCGCAGAGTTGAAATTCTGGCGGCAAGGGCGTTTCGGCCTGGCTGGTAAGGATCAGCGCCCTGACCGAGTCTTTGCCGGGTTGCAATGCGGCGCGCACCTCGTGCTCGAATTCGGTATAGGTGACAATGGCTGTTGGCCGGGTGACGGCAATCAACGCCGCGAGGTCGGCGCGGTAGCGCTCCGGCAACAGTTTTTCGGTCAGGAAGGGGAGAATGGAAGGGATCGCGCCGTGGAGAATGGCGCCGAAGTAGGCATACAACAGGTCAATACCGTGCTGGAGGATGAGAATGACCACGTCGCCAGGCTGGATGCCATGTTGGCGGTAAGTTTTGACATAACCCGCTGCGCCATGGAGCAAATCGCGATACGATACCGCGCGATCCGCCTGCCCGGCATGTAACAGGTAAACGGCAATCTTATCGGGATGCCTTTCGTAGTGTTCTTGCAGGAGTTGGGAGAAGTTAGGCATCATGTCTCATGCCTGGCGGGCCTGAATCATGGCGGCCAGTTGATTCAGGTTGTCGAACGTACTGGCATTCAGTTCGGTATCGTCAATGTGCACGCCAAAGTTGTCTTCGATGAACAGAGCCAGGTCCACCAGATGGAACGAGTCGATCAGGCCGCTGGTGAGCAAGGGTTCGGTGGGATCAATCGTGCGGCCAGGCTGTTTGAGAATCTCGGCAGCAATGTAATGCGCCAGTTGGGTTACGACAGGACTGGTCATGGGGTATTCCTTTCGTTGGGCTGGCTGAGTGCGCGCCAGACGGCGTCTATTGCCTGAAGAGCGGTCAGATTGCGCCAGGGCCAGGCGCTCTGCATCCGTTGTGGATCATCAAAGAAGTTGCGGGCAAAGGTCAGGTGAAAACCATCGGAGCTGAGGCCATGGTTGGGCAGAGGTTGAACGGCGGCCCAGAAGTTCCACAAGGGCACATCGTAATCGTAGGCCACGCGCGCAATGGCGGCATTGATGCTGTAATCGCCTTCCAGATTGTCGGCCTTGGTAGCCAGAATGGGCACGATGCCCTGATGGAGGAGGTATTCTACTACCTGGCGCAGGTAAGCCTCATACGTTTCTGCGGGCTTTTTCCCCCACCAGGTCTCCATGCTGATGATGGCCAGGCTGGGGTTGTGCCGCCGTATCTCACAGGCCAGGGGAGTCTCACCGGCCTGACAGGAGGCTGGATCGGCCCAGAGAGGGGAGAGAACAGAGGCCACGTTCATCCCACCTTTAACCGCCAGCGACTTGCGCGACCAGGAGCCGGCAAACTGGTCAATGGTGGGTTGGAGATAGGCGTACTGCTCTCCCAGAGAGTATTCTCCAGGATGATCGAACGCGGAGAGGAAATAGGTGTCCACATTCTGACAGTCGCCGATTTTTGAGAAGCGATGCGCATCTCGACCGGCGGCCAGGCCTTGTTGATAGATAGCGCGCATGCGTGCCGAGGGCTGGGGGATCACCGGCCACTCCTGCCAGCGCTCTGGCGGGAGGCGGGTATCCGTGGTGGGAGTTGGCGGAGAAGCGGACGTGGAGGTGGGAGGCGCGGCGGTGGCCGCTGCGGTTGGGGTGGCGGTCGCCGTTGCTGTTCCGGTCGCCGTGGCTACGGTGGGGGCGCGGCCGCGGAGGCAAGAGACAAGCCAAAGGGAGACGATCAGGGAGATAAGGTATCGTTTCATGGACATGTTTTCTGGGTCAGGACGGAGGCAATTTGTCTGGCCAGCAGCGCTT
The DNA here is from genome assembly GCA_034436275.1 of Anaerolineales bacterium. Classification (GTDB taxonomy): domain Bacteria; phylum Chloroflexota; class Anaerolineae; order Anaerolineales; family Villigracilaceae; genus DAOTVX01. The sequence goes on from DAOTVX010000017.1 coordinate 15,280, forward strand.
CGGCGGCAGGGGTCAGATGGATGGCGCTGTTGGTGTAATTACTTTTGTCGGGCAGCAGATCCCATAAATCCAGATAATCCCAGCCATGACGTTGCGCCTGTTCGGCCATCCGTTGCCGGTAGTGGTCGTATGCCCAGCGGGGGTAGAAGAAATTATAACGGATGTCGCTGTTCTCGCCCTCGCTGATGAGCATGGGTTCATTGACCAGCAACAGCGGGGTATCGCCGACGGCGCGCGCGCCGGCCTCCAGGACAGAGAAGGCCAGCGCGTCGGCGGGCAATAGCGGGGGATTCCAGCCGTGGAACGAGGCGTCGGTTTCAAAATCTACCTGTGCGCGTGGATAATCGGTGGGATATATCTGGTCAACGCCGGTGGCGGCCCAGAGCACGCCGTACATTTGCAGACGAAACAAATCGGCCAGGGCGCGGCGTTGACCGATGATCGTCCGTTCCCAGAGGGTCGGCTGGCTCAGCCCGGCGAAGGGCAGGTCAAATTTGCGTATCAGCGCATTGACGCGCGCGGGGTTATTGGCTATCAGCGGTGTGGTGAGTTGTTTGTCCGCCGGGAAGGCCTCGAGAGTCACCAGCCAGATGACCATGTCCGGCTGGTAGCGCATGGCCTCGTCGAGGATGAGCAGGTCTTTCATCAGGGAAATGGTCGGGTAGCCGAGATTATAGGCGTGGACGCGTTTCCCGCACCGGGTGAGGCCGGCCGCGTTCAACTGTCCCGCCAGCGTTTCGTCGGGGCGAAGCAGAATCCCCCATACCGACGAATCGCCGATCAAGATGAGGCGGTATTCGTCGGCCGGCCTGGCCCCGCCGGCGATGACGTGGGAGGCAAACATCGCGTCGAGGTCGAAGAGGCTGAGATTGTAGGATTGGGCCGGATTCTCACCGAAGGGGAAGCGCTCGCGGCCGGGAAAAAGATGGTTATAGAGAGAAATTTTCCCCAGCCCGCCGGGATTCCAGATGGCAAAGAGCCAGTTGCAGATCAGGAACAGGCCAATGCCCTTGAGCAAGACATTGCGAAGGAAACGACTGTCCAAACGAACCTCAGCATTACGGGAGTATTCCGTGGAGGGGAGCATCTTTTCTCAGGCGAGGCCGAACAGTTTGAGCAACACGTGCCAGGAAGCCGACGGCTCCGGCAGGGCGAAGAAGACCCAGCCGAGGGCGACGAAGTGGAATGTCAGCACTGCCCCGCCGAAGTTCAGCGCCTTTTGCCAGGGCCTCGCGAGGCCGGCAAGGCGACCGCGCGTCCATTCGGACCAGCGATTGTGGAAAAACAGCCCCAGCCCGTGCCACAGCCCCCACAGGATGAAATTCCAGGTCATGCCATGCCAGAGGCCAATGAGCAACATGGTGCTGATCTGGGCGAGGAAGATCATAACCGGCACAGGCAACGGCCTGGCGGCGGACCGCAGGGCGCGTGTGAGAGGGTTGAAAAAGTACGCGCGGAACCATTGAGTCAGCGTCATGTGCCAGTTGTTCCAGAACTGTGTCAGGTTGGGCTTGAGGTAGGGGGCGTTGAAGTTTTCCGGCAGGTGGAACCCCAGCAGACGCCCCAGGCCGATGGCGATATCGGTGTAACCGCTGAAATCGAAATAGATCTGGAGAGCGTAGGCATAGACCAGCATCCACATCCAGCCGGCGGCATGTACCTGCCAGGCGTTGGTCGCGTTCAGGGCGATCAGCGCCAGCGAATCGGCGATGGCGAATTTCTTGAAAAGGCCGAGCACGATCCGCTGTCCGGCAGCGATCCAGTCGGCAGCGGTCAACGCGGCGGGGCGGCGCAAATCCACGACGAAGCGTTCAAGACGGTCAATCGGGCCGGCGGGCAGGGTGGGGAAAAAGATGACGTAGGTCACGTACTCGGCCAGCGAGACGGTCGGCAATCGTCCACTCTGACGGTCGCGCAACGTATGCAGGATACGAAAAGCAATATAGGAGAACCCTAACCAGCGAATATCCAGCGGGTTCGCGGTGGCAATGGCCTGATGATTTAACGCGCGCAGGAGGAGACTGACCTGTCGGGTTACCGGCGGGCATTTCAGGGCGATGAACATGCCGAGGATGAAGATCGGCGCCGAGATGGGGAGCAATCGCGCCTGACGGCCATACCGTATCAGGAGGGCTACGATCAGCGCCGAGATGACCAGCCCCAGGCCAACGAGCGACATCTGGGGCGGGCGCGAGGGGAGCAGCGGCAGGGAAACGGGCAGATAGCGCGTCAGGCCGATCAAAACCGCGATGCCGACCAGCAGGAAGGCGGCGGCCCGATCTCTTTTCCAGTCCTGCCCGGCGGCAGGCAGGGTCAACGCCCAGCCGCAGGCGGCGAGGGTCAGCGTTGCCGTCGGCAGCCAGAAGTCCAGGAAGCGAATTGGCAAAGCCGGCTGCAGAGCGTACACGGCCAGGACGCTGACGGCCATCAGGAGGTACGTTCGCCCACGGCGGCGGTTGGCCAGCGTACACAGAAGCGTGATCGCGATAGAGGCAAGAATGAACGCCAGCGCCATTAAAAGCCCTGATAAATCCACAAGGGCGCGCTATCCGCGGTCAAAATGACCAGGGCGATCAAGATAAGGCACAGGAGCAAGGCCCAGAGATTCTCGCGGCTCAGGAGGAATTTCATCGGTAACCGCAAACCAGGTATTCGCCGTCTTGCGACACGATCTGGTACGTGCGTGACGACAGGTCTATTTCCTGATCTTCGTTATTGTACGTGGCCACCAGTTTGCCGTGACACACGACCAGTGTGGTGGAGTCCTCCTGGCCGGTTTCTTCGCAGGCCAGATTTTCCAGGCGAACGTCCACCGCCTGAAAGGAGTCAACCTCAAGGCGGGCGTCGGGTTCCCACTGCGCGCAAGAGAGCGCGGCGATGCGGTCGGCATCTTTCGCGGCCAGGGCACGGAGATAGTCCTCGGCGGCCTGAGCGGCCCGGCTTCCACCCGCTTGCGTGCAGCCGCTGCCGAGCAGGACGAGGAAGGTGATAACCAGAGCGAAGACGCGTTGTTTGAGCACCTTATGTTCTCCCAGATAAAGAATGACCGGCATGGGTTGGGAGGGATTATATACGGCCAGAGAAGAATTGGCAAGCCAGGACGGGCGCG
>DAOTVX010000018.1:0-19363 GCA_034436275.1 Anaerolineales bacterium
ATCCATCGTCCACCGTCTACTCATACCGCACCGCCTCCACCACCGGCAACTGCGCCGCCTGGCGAGCCGGGACGATGGCCGCCAGCGCCCCGAAGAGCAGGCCGATGGCCACCGCCGCCAGCACGCCCGAAAGCGGGAAGGTGTAGGGAATGGGGAACATCACGTCCAGCCCCTTGACGATGACGTAGCCCAGGTACAGCCCGGCGAGAATGCCAAACGCCGCGCCGACCGCGGCCAGCAACAGCGCCTCGGCGGTGATCAGGCGGCGCACCTGTTTGCGGGTAGCGCCGACGGCGCGCACCAGGCCGATCTCGCGCCGCCGCTCGATGACGTTGATCGCCAGCGTGTTCATCATCGCAATCAACGCCGGGAAGGCCAGAAAGGCCAGCATGACGTACATGCCGGCGAAGACCGCCTTCATCATTACCAGCATCTGGTCAATGTACTGCTTGCCGGCCAGGACGGTGAACTGCGGGTAATCGGCGGCGACGGCCTTGATGGGCGCGTCCACCTGCTCCAGCGTCACGCCGGGGCGCAGGTTGAGCTGGATGAAAACGTCATCGGTGCGGCCAAAGTCGGCGGCCAGGTTCTCCTGCGAGATGTAGGCCGTGACCACTTTGGCGTTCAGCAGGTCCGAAGCGTGGGCGACGATGGTGTAGGCCTGCGGGCCGTTGGGGGTGGCGAGTTCGACCGTATCGCCGACTTTCACGCCGAGCGTCATCAGGAACGAGCCGTTGACAATCATGTTGCGCCCGCTGGCGAGGGCCGCGTACGCCGTGGCCTCGTCGCCTTCTTTGAAGTCCAGGCCGCTGACCTGCGGGTAGGTCTGCGGGTCAAGCCCCAGCAGGGAGACCGGGCTGCCGTTCACGGCGCTGGAGGCGAAGCGCAGGGTGGTCACTGCCTCCACGCCCTCGATCTGCCGCAGACGGGCGGCGAATTCCGGGCTGGCGCCCATGTCGCTGTTCCAAACGGCAACGGACGGCGGGATGAACAGGTAATCGCTGCCGAGAGTCTTGTGGAGCAGGTCGTCCATCATGCCGCTCAAACTGGTGGTCATCCCGCCCAGGGCGACGATGATGGCCAGGCCGATCATCGTGGCGCTGACCGTCACGGTGACGCGCCCCGGCTGACGGGTGAGATTGCCCTGCGCCAGGTCAGCGATGCCCTGCCGGGCGTAGAACCAGGCCAGCAGGCGGCCAAACGCCCAGGCAATCGGGCGCAGCAGAGCCGGCGTGACCAGAATCAGCCCGCCCAGGAAGAGCAGACTGCCGAGGGCAATCAGACTCATGTTCCCACTGACCAGGCCGAGCAACGCCAGGCCAGTCAACACCAGGCCGATGATGAAATTGGCGCCGGCGCGGCGTTTGTACTCCACCTCTGCCAGCGAGGGCCGCAGCGCCTCCAGCGGGGGCACGCGGCTGGCACTGCGCGCTGGCAGCAGGCTGGCCAGAACGGTCACGCCCACGCCGAGCAGGACGGAAGTCACCGCCAGCGTCGGCGAGACGACCGGCGCGCCCATGTGGAGGTTGATGAACGCTTCCATAGCCGGTTCCGCCAGGCGAACGATGAACGCCCCGAACAGGTAACCCAGCACGAGGCCGATGCCCGATCCGATGACGCCTTGCAGCAGTCCCTCGGCCAGGATAATAGCGGTGATGGTGCGGCGGGTAGCGCCCAGAGCGCGCAGCATGCCAATATCGCGCCGCCGCTCGGCGACGATGGTGCGAAAGGTGTTGAAGATGATGAAACCGCCCATGAAGAGGGCCAGCACGCCAAACATGTTCATCGCCGCCTGGCCAAGTTTGATGCTGGCGAACATCTCCGAGCCGGGCGCCAGCGTCCCAACCTGATAGTCGCTCCCCAGGGCGGCTTTGATGGCGGCGATTGCCTCGTTGCGAGTGGCGTCATCCAGGCTGGTCAGAGCGACGCGCAGGATGTTGATCTGTCCGGGCTGGCCGGTCATCGCCTGCGCTTGCGGCAGAGTCACCAGCACTTCCTCGTTGCCGGGCAGGGTGCGTGGCGGCAGGAGGCCGACGATGGTCAATTCGGTCAGGCCGTCCACCGAGGGCAGGCGGATGCGATCGCCAAGGCCCACACCCCAGGCGTCAGCCAGGGACTGCGAGATGACGGCCGCGTCGCGATCATCCTCCTGCAGGAAGCGCCCGCCTTTGCCGATAAGGTAGGCCTGCAATGACTGCGCCGCCTGCGGCTCAATGCCGACCAGGTTGACGGCGCTGATGCGGTCGGGGCGGGCCGGGTCGCCGTCCACGAAATCGGGCGGCAGGTTGACGGTGCGCTCCAGCGCGGCGGCGTAGGCGCGGACGCCGGAGAGGCCGTCCAGGCGGCGGGCAGTCTCCTGCGGGAATCCGCCGCCGGAGACGTGGGTGATGGTCACGTCCACCGCGCCGCCGGCGGCCATCATGTTGGCCTGGAAGGCCTCCAGCATGGTCGGCAGGATGATGTTCATGCCGAAGATGATCAGCACGCCGAAGATGACGGCGAGCGTGGTCAGCAGGGTGCGCAATTTGCGCCCGCTGAGGTAACGCCAGGCGAGGGTCAGTTGGAGGTTCATCCCTTAATCTCCAATTTCTTTCATCTTGTCGGCCAGCACCTGGGCATTGTCCTTGTTCTTGCGCTCCAGGTTCGTCTCGTCCACCACCTTGCCGTCCTTGAGGAAGACGATGCGGTCGGCGTAGGCGGCGATACGCGGGTCGTGGGTGACCATGACGACGGTGCGGCCATATTTCCTGGTCACGTCGCGTAGCAGGGAGGCGATTTCATCGCCGGAGCGGGTGTCGAGGTTGCCGGTCGGTTCGTCGGCCAGAATCAGGCCTGGCTCGGCGACCAGGGCGCGGGCGATGGCGACGCGCTGCTGCTGCCCGCCGGAAAGTTGGTCGGGGCGGTGATGCAGGCGGTCGCCCAGCCCGAAGCGGGTCAGCCATTCGGCGGCGCGGCGCCTGGCCTCGGCGGGTTTGACGCCGTTCAGCGTGACGGGCAGGGCGGCGGTCTCCACCGCGGTCAACACCGGGATCAGATTGTAGAACTGGAAGACGAAGCCGATCTTCTGGCGGCGCAGCCGGGTCAGATCGTCGTCTTTCATCTCGGACAGGGAGACGCCTTCGATGCACACGTTGCCCTCGGTAGGACGGTCGAGGCCGCCGATGAGATGCAGCAGGGTGGACTTGCCACAACCGCTTGGCCCCATCACGGCGACGAACTCGCCTTCGTTGACGGTGAGGTTGACATGATCAAGGGCGGTCACGGCGGCTTCGCCGCGGCCGTAGATTTTGGTCAGGTTTTCGGTCTGGATGAGGAACATGGGGAACTCCGGATTGAGGATTGATGATTGAGGATTGAGGATTGAGGATTGATGATTGAGGATTGAGGATTGATGATTGAGGATTGAGATGGCAGTTTTTGTCCCAGCAAACTGCTCACTGAACACTGTTCGCTGTTCACTGTCCTCCTCCCGGTGGTGGGTAGGTGGAGCCTTTGTCGCCTCTGGCTGGCCGGCCGCGGCGGCGGATTTCTGGTTCGGGCAGCGGCTGGCGGCGGACTTCCTCCAGGCGCTGCTCGGTGATGTCCAGCCAGCGCAGGTCGGCCTCGAGGTGCATGATGGCCTTGTCGAGCAACAGGATTTGCGCCATTTCGGTCTGCGGGTCGCAGGCCTCGCGGCGGGTGGTCAGGTCGTGCAGTTCCTGGTAGAGATGCGCCCGCTGGGTCTGGATAAGGCGCGCCGGGTCGGCCTCGCCACAGGCCAGCGCCACCATCAACTTGATGAAGAACTCATCGCGCTGGTGATCGGGCGTCACGCCGAGGGCAAACCACTCGGCGAGGGCGGTGCGACCCGTTTCGCTCAGGGCATAGATGCGGCGGCCTGGCTCCTCGCCCTCGCCCAGGTCTGAAACGCACGTCACCAGCCCGGCCTGCTCCAGCCGTTCGAGCGTGGTGTAGATTTGGGCCGGCTTCACCTCCCAGGTCTCGTCCCCCCCGACGACGGCCTCGAAGGCCGCGTGCAGTTCGTAGCCGTGGCGCGGCTTTTGGGCCAGGAGACCGAGGATGGCATGGCGGACGGACATGGCAGGCAGTCAGCGAATCTCGCGGTAGCAAAAATAGTAAACGGATTATTATTTTCGAGCGCGCCGAAATAATAAACGAGTTAATATTTTTTGTCAAGGGGATTTGAAACAGTGCGCGCGAAACTTGCGGCACGCGGAGAGAGCAATCTGTTATAATCCATTCTGTCAACCCATGCAGGAAGAACCGATATGGAAGAAATAGCCTTCCCCGATAATTTTATCTTCGACGCTGTGGAAGAAGACCTGCGTAGTGGGCGATTCAACTACGTCCGCACTCGTTTGCCACCCGAACCCAATGGTTATCTCCACATCGGTCACGCCAAAGCCTTTCTGATTGATTACATGGTCGCCAAAAAGTTTGGCGGTGAACTCTACCTGCGCTTCGACGACACCAATCCGGTCAAAGAGGATACTGAGTTTGTCGAAGCCATCAAGGAAGATGCGCGCTGGCTGGGTATTGAGTGGGTCAAAGAAACCTACGCTTCCGATTACTTTGACTTGCTCTACGAGTGGGCAGTGCAACTGGTTAAGAAGGGCAAGGCCTATGTGGACGACCAGAGTCCGGAAGAGTTAAGCCGCAACCGGGGCACGCTGACCGAACCGGGCGTGGAAAGTCCCTACCGCAACCGTTCGGTAGAGGAAAACCTTGACCTGCTGGAGCGCATGAAGAGGGGCGAATTTCCCGATGGCAGCCGGGTTTTGCGCGCCAAAATTGACATGGCTCACAGTAACCTGAATATGCGCGATCCGGTAATGTACCGCATCCTTCATGCCCGCCATCATCGCACCGGTGACCGCTGGTGCATCTACCCACTCTACGACTGGGCACATGGGCAAAACGATTCCATGGAGGGCATTACCCATTCGCTCTGCTCGCTCGAATATGAAAATCACCGTCCTCTGTACGAATGGTTCTTACAAGAATTAGGCGTTTTCCAGCCACGTCAGATTGAGTTTGCCCGCCTGAAGATGACCCATACGGTGCTCAGTAAGCGTAAGTTGCGCCGTCTGGTCGAAGAGGGATATGTGCGCGGCTGGGATGACCCACGCCTGCCCACCCTGCGCGCTCTGCGCCGACGCGGGTACACTCCCGAAGCCATTCGCGCCTTTATTTGCCGCATCGGCATCTCGAAAACCGACAGCGTAGTGGATATGACACTGCTGGAAGACTGCCTGCGCGACGACCTCAACCGGCGCGCCCCGCGCCGGATGGCCGTTCTCCATCCTCTCAAACTGGTCATTGATAATTACCCGGAGAACCTGGTCGAGGAAATGGAGGCCATCAATAATCCCGAAGATCCTTCCGCTGGCACGCGCAAAGTGCCGTTCTCGAAAGTGCTCTATATCGAGCGTGATGACTTTCGCCCAACGCCGTTGCCCAAATACTACCGCCTCTACCCTGGCAACGAGGTGCGCCTGCGCTACGCCTATCTGGTGACCTGTACGGGCTTCACCCAAGACCCAAACACCGGCGAGGTGACGGAAGTCCACTGCACCTATGACCCGTCCACGCGCGGCGGCGACGCTCCCGATGGCCGCAAGGTCAAAGCCACCATTCACTGGCTCTCTGCCCAACACGCGCGGCCCGCAGAAGTCCGCCTCTACGACCGTCTCTTCTTACACGAAAGCCCCGATGAGGTGGAAGATTTCCTTGCCTGCCTCAACCCCAACTCGCTGGAAATCCTGCCAGATTGCTTTACCGAACCCTCTCTGGCACCAGCACGCCCTGGCGATACTTTCCAGTTCGAACGGCTGGGATATTTTTGCGTTGACCCTGATTCGCGGGCCGGGAAACTCGTCTTCAACCGCGCCGTTTCCCTCAAGGACACCTGGGCCAAAATTGCCAGGAAGATCGAAGGTTGAAGAATCTGCTCCAAAAACATAACGCCAGAGGCGCACATGCAGGCCCTGGCGTTTCATCAACAGGCTGGGGGCAGAGGATTCGAACCCCTATCGACTGATCCAGAGTCAGTTGTCCTGCCATTGGACGAGCCCCCAGCGAAAGCGGGCTTATTTTACCATCCAACGCGGGAATACGTCTAGGGGCGCGCGTTCTATCCCATAAAATGTTACCGAAGTAACCATGGCAGAAACCGACCCCATGAACATAAACGAATGACGCAAATACCTACCCACTATCCCCCCCTGTCATTGCGAGCCGCCGCAGGCGGCGCAGCAATCCCCTTGCTTGCCGGGAGATTGCTTCGCTGCGCTCGCCATGACAAGAGGCAGAGGGCTCTTCATGGCTTATGGCAGCCAGCCCCCCTGTCCCGTAAACGGGGGTTAGGGTAATCAGGTCTCTTTCCGCGAATTTCCTGAACGAAGGATACATTACCTCACGAAGAAACGCATCCCCTGATAGAGTCATCTGGATTATAATCGCGCTGATGAAAGTAACCATCGCACTGGCTCAAATTGCTACCCGGCTTGGCGAGGTGCAGGCCAATCTGGAAAAACATCTGGCCCTGATTCGTCAGGCGCGTCAGAGCGGCGCTGATCTGGTGCTCTTTCCGGAACTTTCGCTGACCGGTTATGCGTTACAGGACCTGGCGTCGCTGGTGGCCTGCCGCGCGGCAAACGATGACCCGATCTTTTCCCATCTGCTGCAGGCCAGTCGTGACCTGGATATGGTGGTTGGCTTTGTGGAAGAAGACCGGCGGAACCGTTTTTCCATTGCCTCCGCCTACCTTTCGCAGGGGGAAATCATCCATATCCATCGCAAAGTATATCTGCCCACCTATGGGATGTTCGATGAGGGTCGTTTCTTTGCGCCGGGCGATTCGGTACATGCCTTTGAGACGCGCTTTGGCCGCGCCGGAATGTTGATTTGCGAGGATTTCTGGCATGTCTCGCCGCCTTATCTGCTATGGGCCGATGGCGCCGATCTGCTGCTGTTTTCTTCTGCTTCGCCCGGACGCGGTTTGAGCAAGGCTCCCTCTCTGGAGTCCGCCGCCTGGGTAGAACACACCAACCGCGCCTATGCCGGCTTGTTCACCGTGTTTGTTGCCCACGCGAACCGTGTCGGCTATGAAGATGGCCTCAACTTCTGGGGCGGTTCTACCATTTTCGATCCAGATGGCAAAGCCGTGCTTCGTGCTCCCTATTTTGAAGAATGTCTGATGATGGCCGAGGTGGACCTCCAGCAGTTGCATCGTACCCGTGCTCGCCTGCCCTTGCTGCGCGACGAAAAACTGGAATTCATGCGGCGGGAACTGGAGCGAATCTTGCGCAAGGATAATTTCCGATGACAGTTGACCTTTCTATTGATACCGATCTGGTGCGAAAGGTGCTCACCGGTTTTCTACGCTCCGAGATAACCCGCGCCGGCTTCACGCGCGCGGTGGTCAATCTCTCGGGCGGTCTGGATTCGGCGGTCGCCTGTGCGCTGGCAGCGGAGGCCCTGGGCGCGGAGAATGTCCTTGCCTTACGCTTGCCTTACCGCACTTCCTCGCCCGATTCGCTCGAACATGCCCAACTCGTCATTGACCAGTTCGGCGTTCAGTCGTTGACCATCCCCATCACCGAAATGGTAGATCCGCTCATCGAACGCTTCCCTGACATGAACAGCGTTCGCCGGGGGAACATTATGGCGCGCGTCCGCATGATCATCGCCTATGATCAGTCGGAAGCCTTTCGGGGACTCGTGGTCGGTACGGGGAACAAGACCGAGATTCTACTGGGGTACACCACCCTTTACGGCGATTCGGCCTGCGCGTTAAACCCAATCGGCGATCTGTACAAGACTCAAGTGCGGCAACTGGCGCGCGCGATCGGCATCCCGGACGTTATTCTGACCAAACCGCCTTCGGCAGACCTGTGGCAGGGGCAAACGGACGAGGGCGAACTGGGGTTCACCTACGATGAGGTAGATCGTCTTCTCTACCTTCTTGTTGACCAGCGTTATCATCCGCAGGAATGCGTGGAGGCCGGCTTTGATGAGGCTTTTGTGCGCCGGGTGGTCGAGCGGGTCCGTCGCAATCAGTTCAAACGTGTCTTGCCGCCCATTGCCAAACTTTCCCATCGCACCGTTGGCTACGATTTCCTTTACCTGCGCGACTGGGGCACCTGATTGGATTGATTCGCGCCTGTGCTGACTACCGGCCAACCTCTTGCTGCGGTGCCTGGCACTACCGTCTCAGCAGCAGGCAGGCGGTTTGGCTCAGGGACAAAAGCGCCTTCCCCTTGCTCCCCCGCCTGTCGGGACGCGGAAAAGTTCCTGACCCTTTCTGGGGGTATAATTTAAACGGCTACTCATGTATTCAGTTCTGGAAAGGAGGATAACATGGCTACCTTGTTCGAAAAAAGCGTGCTGGTCGGGTTAGGTCTGCTTTCGATGACGCGGGAAAAAGCCCAGAAAGTTGTGGATGAACTGACCCAGCGCGGTGAAGTGAGCCGCGAGGAAGCCCGCGAATGGGTTGAACGGCTGGTGCAACGCGGCGAGGAGGAGCGGCAAGCCATCCGCAAACTGGTGCGCGACGAAGTCAAGGCAGTGATGGATGAACTTGGGCTGCCGACCAAGCAAGACCTTCAGGACCTGGCCGCCAGAATCGAGGGGCACGGTAAGCAGAGTAAAGAAAAATGAGTCCCTGGCAAAATAAGTTTTACCGTCGCCCGCGTCTGGGCCTGGCGTTAAGTGGTGGTGGAGCGCGCGGCCTGACCCATATCGGCGTGTTGAAGGTGCTGGAGCAGGAAGGCATTGCCGCCGATCTGGTAGTGGGGACAAGCATGGGCGGGGTGATTGCCGCGGCCTATGCCGTGGGCATGACGGCGGCTGAAATAGAGCGCGAGGCTCTGGAGAACAGCCGACCGCGCCGCCTGTTGCGTTTGATTGACCCGGCGCCCGCCAGCGGCGGGCTGATAGGCGGTCAGCGCATTCAGGAATATTTCGAGCATCTGGTCGGACAGCGCACCTTTGCCGACTTGCGTTGTCCACTGGCTATGGTTGCCGTTGACCTCAATACTCGCCGCGAGGTCATCCTGCAAGAAGGCCCGGTGGCGGAGGCGCTGCGCGCCACCACGGCTGTCCCCGGTGTCTTTGCGCCGCTGGAGAAGGACGGGATGCGGCTGGTGGATGGCGGCGTGCTCAACAATTTGCCGGTGGATGTGGCGCGCAAAATGGGCGCCGAAGTCGTCATCGCCGTGGACATCAGCCCGACGCGCGAATCCGAGTACAGCCACTGGTTCGACAATCGCCGTTGGGTGCCAAAGGGCCTGCTGAGTACGTTTCAGGTGCTGGAGGAAACCATCAGCACGCTGATGATTGCCGCTCAGGAACACAAACTGCGCCAGTTCCCGCCCGACCTGCTCCTCCGTCCCGATTTACCGCGCGAAGTAACGGTGTTTGCCGGTTTTGAGCGGGCGGCGGAACTCATTGCCATCGGCGAGGAAATCACGCGGCGTCACCTGCCTGAAATTCAGTCGTTGCTTGCCCGCCGTTGGCGCTGGCCGGCTGCGCCGCACGAATAGCCCCCGCTTTTGCCCGTTTCGCTGTTCCTCGCCGCCTCGTTCATTCTCCCCTGTCCAGCGGCTGCGATGTTTTCTTCCCTGCGCCCTATCCGTCATTTGCAACGCTATCGCCAGATTGTGGCAACGTTTGCCCAGCATGGCTTTGGCTTCCTGTTTGAGCAATGGCGGCCTGGGAAGGCGCGTCATGACCGGGCGGCGCTGCCCCTCTCCGTTGATCTGGCCTTGCATCTACGCCTGGCGCTGGAAGAACTGGGGCCAACTTTCATTAAATTTGGGCAGATTCTTTCTACCCGTCCTGACCTGTTGCCGGCGCCTTATCTGGCAGAACTGGCGAAACTGCAAGACGCCGCGCCGGCTACACCCTGGCCAGCCATTCATGCCGTCCTGCGGACAGAATTGGGCGCCGCGCCGGAAACCATTTTTGCCTCCATTGAGGAACAGCCTCTGGCTTCCGCCTCGCTGGCGCAGGTACACGCGGCTACCTTGACCGACGGTCAGCAGGTGGTCGTGAAAGTGCAACGACCGGGAATTGCGGCGACGATTGCCACGGACCTGGAGATTCTCGCCGCTCTGGCCCGTCGCCTTCAGGCCACGCCGTTGGGGAAAGTCTATGATTTCGTCGGCGTGACCAGCGATTTCGCCTTCACGCTGCGCAATGAACTAGATTATCGCCGCGAAGGTCACAATGCGGAGCGTTTCCGCCAGAACTTCGCGGGCGAGCCTTTCCTGTACATCCCCAGGGTTTACTGGGAATTCAGTACGGCGCATGTGTTGACGCTGGAACGGGTGCAGGGTATCAAGATTGACGATATCGCCGCCCTCGATGCCGCCGGCTACGACCGTCATCGCGTCGCGCTCCATGCCGCGCGCATCGTCATCAAAGAAGTGCTCGAAGACGGCTTCTTCCACGCTGACCCTCATCCCGGCAACTTCGTGGTCATGCCGGGCGAGGTCATCGGGGCAATGGATTTTGGCATGGTGGGGTATCTGAGCGAGACCGAGCGTCTGGAACTCATCCGCCTCTACCTGGCGGCGGTGGCGCTGGATGCGGACGCGTTGCTGGAGCAGTTGATTCGCATGGGCGCTGCCGATGCGCATGTGAATCGGCCAGCCCTGAAGCGCGATTTACTCCATCTGTTGCATCGCTATTACGCTTTGCCGCTGCAAGAGATTCGCGCGCGCGAGGTGATAGAGGATGTGACGCCTGTTGTCTTTCGCCATCGCCTGCGCCTGCCGTCCAATCTCTGGCTGCTGGGGAAGACGCTTTCCATGCTGGAGGGGATGGGCCTGCGGCTCGATCCCTCGTTTAATATCTTTACGGTCTCGCGGCCGTTTGTCCGCCGGCTGACCTGGCAACTGGTGGCCTTTAACCATCGTCGCGGGCGGAGCGTGTTGCTGAGCGGGGCGAACTGGCTTGACCTGCTCCACGCGGCCCCGCGCGCCGCGCGGCGTCTGCTTGATTCGCTGGAGCGTGAGGGCGCCCTGCCGATAACTCTTCAGGAGACCGAACGCCTGATGGGCGGACTGGATCGGCTGGTCACGCGGTTGACGTTGAGCGTGCTCATCGCTTCTCTGGTGATCAGCCTGGCGCTGTTGATTTCAGTGACCGTGCCGGGCACATTCGTCTGGATTCTGGTCGTGTTGGGGTTTCTGGGCGCGGCCACGCTGGGAGTCTGGTTGCTCTTTTCCATCCTGCGCGCCCGGTTATAGCCTGATGCCAGGGATACAAGGCGACGTTGGGCAAACGGCCTATTCGCCAATCATTTGCACGATAAGTTCGCGTCGGCGCGGGCGGATGTCAAAATCCAGATACACAATTTGTTGCCAGGTGCCGAGGGTTAACCGCCCGTCCACAAATGGCACAGTCAGCGAAGGCCCCAGCAGTGAGGCGCGCATGTGAGAATGACCATTGCCGTCGTCCCAGGTGTCATTGTGATCGTAGAAGCGATTGGCAGGGACGAGTTCCTCGAAGAGACGTTTCAGGTCGTTGACGCAGCCCGATTCGTATTCGACGGTGGTCAGGCCGCTGGTGGAAGAGGGGCAAAAGATAGTTACCACGCCGTTTTTCAGACCGGACTGCGCCACCAGACGCGCTACTTCGCCGGTAATCTCATGAATATCCGTATTGCCACGCGTGGATAGAGAAATCGAGGCAGTCTTGGTTGCCATAGCGCTCACTCCACAATCAACAGGATTTGTCGCTGTTCTACCGCCGCGCCGGGTTGCACGCGAATCTGTTTCACCTGCCCGGAGCGTGGCGCTTTAAGTTCGTTCTGCATTTTCATGGATTCCAGGATGACCAGGGTATCGCCGCGCGCGACGGCCTGACCCTCCTGCACTGGCACCGCTACCACCAGGCCCGGCATTGGCGCCCGCAGGACGAATTCGCGCTCTTCACTGGCGAACGCGGCGCTGAGCATCCGCAGGCGTTTTTCGCGCTCGTCTTCCACATGCACGCTGTAGGCGTGGCCGAGCAGCAGTACCTGCCAGCCCTCTTCCGCCGGATACACGTAAGCCTCATAGGATTTCCCGTTGACAAGCAAGGAATACAGGGGTTGCCCGCTGATGGTGGAAAGATCCACTTCGAGAATCTGCTCCCCAAAGCGGACATGCTGGCCATCCAGGATTTCGATGGGGAATTCCAGGCCGTCTATTTCGGCAATGTATTTCATGGCATTTCCTCTTCGTGGCCACGTTCATTCCGCCAGCGGCGCGCGAAGAAGGGGTTGTTCCCGGCGCGATAAACGCTTCTCCAGGCGGATTGACCGCTCGCGGCCGGGCGGTGCGCATGGGTCCGCTGGGCCTGCTCCTCGTGCGCGACCAGCACAGCGAACAGGGCGGCAATATCCAGATACAGTTCGCGACTTTCGGCGGCGTCCAGCATGGCAAATTGCTCTTCCACGAAACGCGTGTCGTACTGACCGCGCAGGAAAGGGTATGTCGCCAGCATGGTTTGGTGGAAAGGGATGTTCGTGCGCACGCCAACGATGCGGTACTCCTCCAGCGCGCGGCGCATGCGCACGATAGCCTGGGGGCGCGTCTCTCCCCAGACGATGAGTTTGGAAAGCAGGGGGTCATAGTAGGGAGAAATCTCTGACCCGCTGGTGATACCGGTATCCACGCGCACGCCGGGGCCGGTAGGCAGCTGAATGAATGAAATCCGGCCGGTAGAGGGCAGGAATCCGTTGTATGGGTCTTCGGCGTTGATGCGGCATTCGATGGCCGCGCCGCGCAGCTGGACCTCGCCCTGACGGTAGCGCAATGGCTGACCGGCGGCGATGCGTATCTGTTCGGCGACAATGTCAATGCCGGTGACCATCTCGGTGACGGGGTGTTCCACTTGCAGGCGAGTATTCATCTCCAGAAAGTAAAACCTGCCTGTTTTGTCCACCAGGAATTCAATGGTGCCGGCGTTGAGGTAATCTACGGCGCGCGCCGCCTGCAGCGCGACCGCGCCCATGCGCTGGCGCAACGTTTCGTTTTCGGCTAGCAACGGGGAGGGACATTCCTCGATCAACTTCTGGTGGCGGCGTTGAATGGAGCATTCGCGCTCGCCGAGATGGATGACGTTCCCGTAGCCGTCGGCCAGAATCTGGAATTCAATATGGCGTGCGCCTTCAATGAGTTTTTCGAGATAGACGTTGCCATCGCCGAAAGCGGCTTCGGCCTCGCGCCGGGCGGCCTGTAAGCGGGCGGGCATCTCCTCCAGGCAGGTGACTTCCCGCATGCCTTTGCCCCCACCGCCGGCTGTGGCTTTGATGAGGAGCGGGAAGCCGATACGGGGTGCCAGAGCCAGCAATTCGTCATCGCGCAGCGCTCCCTCCCCCTCGGTGCCGGGCACAACCGGCACGCCGGCCCGCGCGACCGTGGCGCGAGCCGCCGCCTTATCGCCCATGGCCGCGATGGCCGACGGGCGCGGCCCGATGAAGACCAGTCCGGCCTCAGCGCAGGCCGCGGCAAAATCGGCGCGCTCGGCCAGAAAGCCATAGCCGGGGTGAATGGCCTCTGCTTCGGATTGACGGGCAATGTCAAGGATTTTCTCGACGCGCAGATAGGATTCACGGGCGGGCGCCGCTCCCAGCAGGTATGCCTCATCTGCCAGGCGGACATGCAATGCCTGCCGGTCGGCTTCAGAATAGACGGCTACCGTGCGGATGCCCAGTTCGCGGCAGGCGCGCAGAATGCGCACGGCGATTTCGCCCCGGTTGGCAATCAGAATTTTGCGAAACATCTCGCTTCACGGTCCGGCGATGGCAATGGCCAGTCGGTGAGGGTCAAAGTATTTTTGCGCTACGGCCAACACCTCTTGTGGCGTGACGGCGCGTACCAGATCGGCATAGCGCAGGTAGTAATCCAGCCCCAGATCAAAGCGCTCTATGGTCAGCAGCGCCGAAGCCACGCCAGCATTGGATTCCAGCGAGAGCGGCAGGCGGCCAATGAAATTTGCCTGACTGTCGGCCAGTTCCTCTTCGCTCACCCCCCGGTTCACGAAGTTCTCTATCTCGCGGCGTATCAATTGCAGTGCCCGCGCCACGTTGGCCGGATTGACGCCGGCGCTGATTTCCCAGGAGGCGGGGCCGGGGCCTGAATTGAGGGAGGAGTAGGCATAGTAAGCCAGGCCGGCCTTTTCACGCACGCTGTCGCCGATGCGACCGGCCAGGCCGAATTGACCCAGCACCGAGTTGCCCAGCGAGGCGGCCATGAAGTCAGGATCGTTGCGGCGCGGCCCCGCTGTGCCCACCACGAGGTCGCTCTGCGCTTTGTCGCGAAGGCGCACCTTTTTGCGAATCGTGCGCGCCAGCGGCTGGAAAGGCGGTAGAGCAGGCAGGGCCGCTTGCTCAGGATTCTGCCAGTCGCCCAGGGCATGTTCTACCCGTTCAAGCACCTCCGCCGCTTCGACCGCGCCCACGACGGCCAGCACCAGGCCGCGCGGCCCGTAATAGCGACGGTGGAACGCCAGTAAATCGGCGCGCTGGATGGCCTGAACCGTCTGTGGCCAGCCATCGGTCGGACGGCTGTAGGGGTGACCGTTGAAGAGAATTTGATCGAAGGTCAGGCCGGCCATCTCCGCCGTATCCTGCGCGCGAATGGCCAGGGCGGTCAACAACTGGGCGCGCAGTTTTTCGATCTGTTCTTCGGGGAAGATGGGGCGGCGCAGGACCTCGGCCAGTAAATCCAGTAACATGGACAGGTCTTCGCGCAAGGCGCGACCGGTGAAGGAGACGATGTGGTGCGTCACGCCAAAGGAGAGACTGGCGGCTACGTCCTCGAGGGCGGCGTGAATCTGATGAAAATCGCGCTGTTCTGTGCCGCGCATCAGGGCATTGGAGACGAACATCGCCAGCCCCAGCCGGTCGTCAGGGTCGCCCAGGCTACCGGCCGGCAAATACCCGCTGACCACGACGGAAGGACTGTTGAAGTTGGCGCGCACCAGAACCACCACGCCGTTGGGCAGGACAAAGCGGCTCACATCCTGTGGGCCGGGTAGAGAGGAAGAAGTATTCGTGGCAAGGCAGGAGGACATGCTCAACCTGTGGGTAGATAGATACCGACGACACGCGCTGAGGAGCGCAGGTAACATTGCGCTACCCGTTGGACCTCTTGCGGCGTGACGGCGCTCAGCCGATCCAGATAGTGCAGGAACCAGTCATAGGTGGCGAACATTTCGGCGTGACCCAGCCAGAAGGCCTGATTGGTGACGCTTTCGCCACCGTAAGCGAACAACGCTCGCGCCTGTTTGATGGCGCGTTCAATTTCGGCCGGAGGGGCGATTTCCTCTTGCAGGCGCTGGATTTCGGCATCGAAGGCGGCCAGCGCCTCTTCGGCGCGGCGCTGAGGATGGATGGTGATGACCACGCGGTAAAGGTAGGGATCCTGAGTGGCAACCAGCGTGCCGTTAACGGCAACCGCCAGGTCTTTATCCACCAGGGCGCGATACAAACGGGAAGTTTTGTTGGAAGTGCTGCCGCCACCAAACCAGTTTAAACTGCTTGGGCCAGAAAGCAGACTGTCCAGAACAGTCATGGCGAAGAAATCGGCGTCGCTGGCGGCCGGGGCGCGGTAGGCAATTTCAAGATAAGTGGTCTCTCCGGGGCCCTCGACGGTCAGCCGATGTTCCCCCCGCGGCGGCGGTTCCGGGCGGCGCAAGCGCGGCGGGATGGGGCCGGCGGGCAGGTTGCCATACAGTTCCTCGATGCGCTGTAACATTTCTTCCGCCTGAAAATCGCCTGCGGCGGCGATGACGGCATTGTTGGGAATATAGTACGTGCGGTAGTGATGGTAGAGGTCATCGCGCTGCATGGTTTGCAAATCAACCATGTCGCCGATGACCTCGTGATGGTAGGGATGAACGCGGAAGGAAGCCTGCTGCACGGCCTCGTCAAGCAGGAAGAGGGGTTCGTTCTCATTCCCCTCGCGCTCGGAAATGACCACCGTGCGTTCAGAGGCGACCTCTTTCTCATCGAACAGACTGTTGACCATGCGATCGGCCTCCAAACGCAGCGCCAGGTCAATCTTATCTGCTGGCAAGGTCTCGAAATAGGTGGTCCAATCCAGATAGGTCATGGCGTTCCAGTAGCCGCCATCGCGTGAGATGGCTTTGTCCAGCATACTGGCAGGGAACTGAGGCGTGCCCTTGAATTGCATGTGCTCAACCCAATGCGAGATGCCGGTACGACCATTGGGTTCGTCCTTGGAACCAACGCGGTACCAGACCCAGAAACTGATCAACGGCGCAGCGTGCACCTCTTTCAGGTTCACTTGCAAGCCGTTGGGGAGCACAGTACGGAGGATGGTTTCGGTCATGGTAACTCTCTGACGGGTATAATCATGGATAATACCACCATTCACACAGACCGCGCCAGACCCGGCACAGGCCTGCCTGCGACCAGTCCGCCGGGTAGAGTAAAGCAATCAGTGGTCGGAAGGTGCGCTGCAAATCGCTGAACGGCTCGTGCAGTTCCGTCTCGGCAAGGGGAATGTCCACCGGCACGGTCATGGAGATAGGAACGGTGGCCTCGATGACCATGTCCAGTTGAATCGGCAGACGTGTACCGGCCGGGAGGGTGATGTCGGCAGGAGTATTCAGAATGCTCACCCGCGCGTTGCGAATCAGCGTGTTCTCGGTCAGCGTGACGACGGTTGTCTGGCGCACCGGCAGCGTGATGTGCACGTCGTGCGTGATGGGAATGGTGGCGCGAATGTGCGCCTGATCCAGTTTCGCGAATGGCACGTATAACCCTTCGAACAGGATGCGGCGGCTGATGGTATCCCGGGCATAGGGCCCCAACCGACTGACCAGCAGCAAAGCGGCCAGCAACACGACGTTGACAATCAGGGAGAGTGCCAAGACCACGTTCCACAGGGCGCGGCGCAAGCGGTCGAGATCGAGACGTGGAGGCGCAAAAGCAGGCAGGGCCGGCAAGTGTACCGTCGGCAGGTGGAACGGCTTTTTCTCGCGCGCCGGGCGGGGCGGACGAGGCGCGCGGCCCGGTTTAACCGTTTTGCCGCCCAAACGGGTGGCCGGCCGCGCCGCAGCCGCGGGCGGACGTTGACGTTGTTCCCGGCGGCTCTCGGCTGGTTCTTCTGAGGGTGGTTCCAATGGGTTGAGAACGGACATGAGCCATACTCCTGATGGGGAAAATCAACTGCAAACCGTGGACACGAAAGTCGGTTAAATGATAGCATAGAGTGCTGAAACGCGCCGAGGAGCAGGGCGCGGCGGGGGAAAGGGTGCCGGCAATCCTGCCGAACATGCTACAATGGAATCGCCGATTGGCCTGCCTGGAGGTTTGCGGAAGAGAGAACGTGGTTACTGCATGGCACTGTGACAGAGCCAGTGAGCAGGCGTGGCTGGAACGTGATCATCAGCGAGCGAAAGGAGGAAAGAAAGGAATGGGAACGGCTCCGTTGAAAACTGGCCTGTGTGCCGAGACGCCGCTGGGCACGCTCTGGCTGGCGGCCTCGGAAAACGGCCTGGTGGCCCTGGCGGCGCGCTGTGGACGGGAGCAGTTCGAGGCCATGTTGCGTCGCCGCTACCATCGGCCGGTCGAGACCGATGGGGAGTTGTTGCGGGTGGCTGCCGAACAGATTTGTGAGTATCTGGCTGGCCGGCGGCGCGAGTTTGATTTGCCGGTTGACTGGAGCGTCATGCGGCCCTTTCAGCGCGCCGTGCTGCAGGCTACCTGTACTATCCCTTATGGGCAGACGCGCACCTATGGCGAACTGGCCGCGGCGATCGGACGCGCAGGCGCGGCGCGCGCCGTCGGGCGAGCGGAGGCGCGCAATCCTTTGCCCCTCATCATTCCCTGTCACCGCGTGATCGGGCGCGATGGAAAACTGCACGGTTACGGCATGGCCGATGGTTTGAAGACCAAGGAATGGTTGCTGAAACTGGAAGGGGTGTTGATCGCCTGAGCGATTTTCCTGCGCTTTAACGGGGCGGCGCGGCCTCTCCCAGCGTCACCTGCGCCTCCTGGTGCTTGCCCTGACGGATATATTCGATGGTCACGCGGTCGCCCGGCTGATAAGCGAACAAGGCGTTGATGAAGGAATGCTGGGCGTCGATGGCAATGGCGCCAACGCGCACGATAATGTCGTCGGGCTGCAGGCCAGCCTCACTGGCCGGACTGTGGGCGGCAACGTTCGTCACATAGGCGCCCCACTCCACCGGCAGATCGTAGGCCGTCGCAATGGAGGGAGTAATCAACTGGTAACTGACGCCCAAAAATGGCCGCGCGAAGTACCCTTTCTGGATAATTTGCTGCGCGACCGCCTGCGCTGTGTTGACGGGAATGGCAAAACCCAGTCCCTCGGCTACATCGCCGAGGCCGGTGCCGCGCACCACCAGCGTATTGACCCCGACGACCTCGCCGGCCAGGTTGATCAGCGGCCCGCCGGAATTGCCATGATTGATGGCGGCATCGGTTTGAATCAGGTTCTCAATCATATACCCCCGGCCGCTATCCACCGAACGGCCTACGGCGCTTACCACGCCAACGGTCACGGTATTCTGGAAATAACCCAGCGGTGAACCAATGGCAATCACCGTTTCACCGGGCTGCAGTGTGTCAGCATTGCCCAGCGTGACCACTGCCGGCACCTTCCCTTCTACTTTGAGAACAGCAATGTCCGAATAAATGTCGCGACCGACAACCTGGGCTTTCTCCCGCGTGCCATCGGCCAGGACGACGCTGACCTCCTTCGTCCCTTCGACAACGTGATTGTTGGTCACTACATAGCCTTGTTCCGAGACGAAGAAGCCACTGCCGCTGACCGTTTGATCGCCGCTATAGCCGAAAATGGTCATCTGGCCGGGAAGGATGCCCACCACAGTTACCACGGCGGGGCTGACCTTTTGCACGGCCTGGGTTACGGTTGTTTGATAGTCTGTGGTATGGAGAATAATGGTTGAGGCTGGCGTGGTCGTGGTATGATTGGAAATGGACGGTGTGGCTTGCGCGGTGGGCGTTCCTGCACTGGCATGCAAGGCGCGATAGACCGCGCTTCCGCCCGCCAGAGCGCCGGTCAGACCGGCGCAGGCCGCGACCAGGACAACGACCAGAACGTAGAGCACGCGACGTGCAGACATAGGAACCTCCTTTCCGCGTTTTATCCGTGCGCCATTATATTCTTCTAACCTGAAACCAGCCTGAAAAATGCATAAGAGATAAATAAGAAGAATCGTAACCATCTCGACAATGTTAGATTACCTGTCCCTTGTCATGGCGAGGCGGCGATAGGGCCACGCCGAGGCTCGCCCGAGGCGCCGCCGAAGCAATCTCCTTGCGAGCCTCAAGGTAAGCAGTCTCCCAATTACC